>NZ_CP087106.1:2712500-3012500 GCF_028583545.1 Methylobacterium sp. NMS14P
GAGAAGGCGACCATCATGCCCCGGCCCCAGCCGAGCGAGAGCGGCGCGAACATCGCCCGCAAGAGCGACCGGCTGGTGCGCAACCTCATGGTCGCCTCGGCCAAGCAGAGCTTCAAGGCGCCCGTCACGGTTCGCCTCGGCGACCGAGAGATCATCAAGGCCAAGGCCTTCGTGCGGCTGACCACGCCCCTGTCGATGACGACGGGCGTCTACGCCAGCGAGCCTCCGCGCTTCGATCCGATGAAGTTCGTCTCCGACGAGCCGCTGGAGCGCGCGCCCGACGCGTCCGCCGACGCGCCCAGCGCCGAAGTCACCGTGGTCAAGCGCGATCTCGCCGACGCCGCCGTCGACGCCGCTGCGCCCGCCCTCACCGACGACGACGTCACCGCGCAGGTCGAGGAAGAGCGCCGCATCGCCGCCGAGGCGGGGCGCCGCGCCGCCATCCCGATCGCACCGCAGATCATGCTGTCGCGGACACTCCAGCAGGGCGCGGCCGGAGACGGCGACGGCGCGGCGCCGAAGGAGGCGAATCCGTTCAAGTTGATCGAGGTGCTGGTCGTCCCGGAGAACGTCACCAAGGTCGCCAAGGTCGAGCTGAAGGCCAACGAAGCTCCGCTCGTGGAGGAACGCGATCTCGCACTGAAGCGCGGTGAGACCGTGGAGACCACGCTGAAGGCGACCGGTTTCGCGAGCGACGACGCCATTCGCGGCATCGTGGCCGCACTCGGCGGCAAGACCCGCACGGCCGCCCTCAACGAGGGCCAGCCGATGCGCGTCCAGGTTGCCCCCGGACCCCGCCCCGGCGATCCCCGACAGGTCACGCGCGTGGTTCTCTACGGCGAGAGCGGCATCGAGGGCATCGCGGCCTTGAACGACCGCGGCGCCTTCGTCTCGGTGGCGCCCCCATCTGAGGAGGCCCCCTCCCCCAAGGCGCAGCCCCAGGCGGAGGCCGGCGAGGACGAGGACGAGGATTCCGGCTCCGGGCCGCGCCTGTACCAGAGCCTGTACGAGACGGCCGCGCGCCACGATCTGCCGCGGGCCACCGTCGAGGATATCGTCCGGGTCTTCAGCTACGACCTCGATTTCCAGCGCCGCATCAGCAGCGGCGACGGGCTCGACGTCTTCTACAGCACCGACGACGATGCCAGTGCCGACCGCCCCGACCTGCTCTACGCGGCGCTGACGCTCGGCGGCGAGACCCGCAAGGTCTACCGCTTCCAGTCACCGGATGACGGCACGATCGACTATCTGGACGAGCAGGGCCGGTCGCTGAAGAAGTTCCTGCTGCGCAAGCCCATCGCCGACGGGATCATGCGGTCCGGCTTCGGCTACCGGCGCCACCCGGTGCTGGGCTACGCCAAGCTGCACACGGGCGTCGACTGGTCGAACCCGATCGGCACCCCGATCATGGCGGCCGGCAACGGCGTTGTGATCCGCGCGGAGATGACCTCGGGCTACGGCAACCGGGTCGAGCTGCAGCACGTCAACGGCTACGTGACGACCTACAACCACATGTCGCGGTTCGGCCGCGGCATCCGCGAGGGCGTCAAGGTCCGGCAGGGCCAGATCGTCGGCTATGTCGGCTCGACCGGCCTGTCGACCGGCGCGCACCTCCACTACGAGGTGATCATCAACGGCCACTTCGTCGACCCGATGAAGATCCGCGTCCCCCGCGGCCGGGAGCTCGACGGACGCCTGCTCGCCGATTTCAAGCGCCAGCGCGAGCAGATCGACGCCACCATGCAGAAGTCGAAGAGCGCCACCGCCCTCGCCCAGCGCGACGCGGCGGTTCGCTGAGGGAGCGCGCTGCCGCTCAGGCGAAGCCGAGCCGGGCGCGGACAGCCTCGGGCGTCTGGCCGGCCTGCCGGAGGTCGGCGAGGGATTGCGCGTCGCGCGACTTGGACAGCTTCTCGCCCCTGGCGTCGAGCAGCAGCGGGTGGTGGCGAAAGCGCGGGACCGGAAGACCGAGCAGGGTCTGCAGGAGCACGTGCAGGTCGGTGGCCGCCTCCAGGTCGCGGCCGCGCACCACGTGGGTGACACCCTCCACCGCGTCGTCGTGGACCACGGCGAGATGGTAGCTCGTCGGCACGTCGCGCCGGGCGATCACCGCATCCCCCCAGCGTGTCGGATCCGCCGCGACCCGGTGCGCGCCGGCCTCGTCGAAGGCGACGTAGCCGAGCGTCGGGCCGGCGCAACGCATCGCGGCCGCCATGTCGAGCCGCCAGGTATGCGGGTCGCCCCGGCCGATCCGCTCCGCCGCCGCCGAGCCCAGGTCGCGGCAGGTTCCGGGGTAGAGTGGCATACTGTCCGGATCGCAGGGGCTGTCGCCGCCGGAGGCGATGCGCGCCCGGATCTGGCCACGTGAGCAGAAGCACGGATAAGCGAGCCCGCGGCCGATCAGCCCGTCGAGGGCGGCCCGGTAGTCTGCCATGTGCCGGGACTGGTGCCGGACCGGTTCCGGATAGGTCAGCCCGAGCCAGGCGAGGTCGGTGACGATTCCGTCGACGAAGGCCGGCTTCGAGCGCGCGGGATCGATGTCCTCGATCCGCAGGCGGCAGAGGCCGCCCATCCGGGCGGCGAGATCCGCGTTGAGCAGCGCCGAGAAGGCATGGCCGAGGTGCAGCCGCCCGTTCGGGCTCGGCGCGAAGCGCAGCACCGGCGCCGCGGCGGTCACGGGCCGGACCGCCGGATCACCCCTCGCGGCGGTGCAGGCACTGCAGCGCGCCGGGCTGGCAGGCGATGCCGGGCAGCGAGCAGGCCGGCCCCTCGGCCAGGCGCTGGCAGACCTTGCAGCCGTCGGTCCACTCGACGCAGGCCGGGTCGTCGGCCGCAGAGATGACCGGTGCCCCGTGCCGCGCGGGCGCCAGGGCGCCGATGAGCACGGTGGCGATCACGAGGAAGGCGGCGCCCCAGGCGGCAAGCGCGCCGCTCGACGAGCGCGGTGCGGGCGACGGAGGGCTGGCTGTCGACATGGGCCTCCTGTTGGCGCGGGACCCGCCCGCCTGTCAACGCGCACCCTCAGGCGGCCCGCGCCGACTGGCGCTCCAGCAGCGGCGGCAGCAGCTTCAGATTGAGCGGTTTCGCCAGGAACCCGTCGAAGCCGGCCGCCCGGGCGGCGGCCTCGTCCTCCCGGCCGGCATTAGCAGTTAGCGCGACGAGGTGGAGCCGGTGCACGCCGCCCGACTCGGCGGCGCGGATCCGCCGGGCGGTCTCGTGCCCGTCGAGGCGGGGCATCCGCACGTCGATCAGCGCGAGGTCGAAGGGGCCGTCCGTCTCCAGTCGCGCGAGGGCCTCGAGGCCGTCGACGGCGTGGACCACCGTGGCGCCGAGCCGCTCCAGGGCCCGGGTCGCCAGCAGGGCGTTGATCGGGTTGTCCTCGGCGAGCAGGATCCGGAGGCTGCTGCCGACGCGCGTCGGCGCCGCCGGCGGGGCCGACGTGGCCTCGACCGGGCCCGTCGAGGCGAGCAGGCGATCGAACAGGGAGCGCGGGCGGACCGGCTTGATCAGGTAGCCGTCGAAGCCCGCCGCGCCGGGGGCGCCGAAGCCGCGCCGGTCGAACGGCGAGAGGAGCACGAGGCTCGTGCGGACCCCGCAGGCGCGCGCCGCGTCGGCGATCTGCCGCACCGCCGCGTCGCCCAGCGCCCGGTCCGCCAGCACGGCGTCGAACGCAGCCCCCGACAGGGCGTCGAGGCCCGAGTCCAGGCTGTCGACGATCACGGTGGCGGCCCCGGCCCGCGACAGGCTGCGGGCGAGGTAGGGGGCCTGGAACGGAGAGTCGGCGACGATCAGGCAGCGCCGCGGGGAGAGCGTCGGCAGCGGCGCGCGCCCGCCGCCCCCGGCGTCCGCGACCTCGGCGAGCGGCAGCAGGACCCGGAAGGTCGAGCCCCGGCCGAGGCGCGATTCCGCCTCGATCCGCCCGCCCATGCGGGTCACGAGCCGCCGCGTGATGGCGAGCCCGAGGCCGGTGCCCTCGTGGCTGCGGCTCGCGCTGCCGTCGCCCTGC
Organism: Methylobacterium sp. NMS14P; assembly: GCF_028583545.1. Taxonomy (NCBI): domain Bacteria; kingdom Pseudomonadati; phylum Pseudomonadota; class Alphaproteobacteria; order Hyphomicrobiales; family Methylobacteriaceae; genus Methylobacterium; species Methylobacterium sp. NMS14P. Next base: position 2,716,504 of record NZ_CP087106.1, read on the forward strand.
TCGAACTCCTCGAACAGGATCGGCAGCCTCTCCTCCGGGATGCCCGGGCCGGTATCCGCCACGGCGAGCACGACCTCGCCGCCGGCCCCGGCCCGCGCGAAGCTCAGGCTGACGCCGACGCCGCCGCGCTCGGTGAACTTGATGGCGTTGCCGGCGAGGTTGATCAGAATCTGCCGCACCCGGTCGGCGTCCCCCAGGATCGCGGCCGGGAAGTCCTCGGCCACGTCGAGGGCGATCTCGATGCCCTTGTCCTGAGCGCGGGGCGCCAGCAGTTCGACCACCCCCTCGGAGAGCGCCGGCAGGTCGAAGGGCTCGTCCGCGAGATCGAGGCGCCCCGCCTCGATCCGCGAGAAGTCGAGGACCCCGTCGATCAGGCCGAGCAGCGCCTGGCCGCTGGTGCGCACCGCCTCCACGTAGGTGCGCTGCTCGGGGTTCAGCTCGGTCCCGAGCACGAGGTCGGCCATGCCCAGGATGCCGTTGAGCGGCGTCCGCATCTCGTGGCTCACCGTCGCCAGGAAGCGGGATTTCGCGACGCTCGCCGCCTCCGCGCGCTCCAGGGCCGCGTCGCGGCTGCGGATCGCCTCGACCCGCGCGGTCACGTCCCGGCCCGCACGCAGCCAGTGGGTCGCGTCGCCGTGCGCCACCGGCATCTCCACGAAGGCGAACCAGCGCGCTCGCCCGTCCGTCGTCCGGACCTGCGCCTCCAGGCGGCGGACCCCGTCCGGCCCGATCTCCACGGCGTTCCGGTCGAGGATCTCGAGATCGTCCTGGGAGCCGATCAGCGCGATCGGCTCGCGGCCGAGCAGGCGGGCGAAATCCTCGTTGGCGTAGGTGATGCGCCCGCGGGCATCCCGCTGGACGATGATCTCGGTCGTGGCGGCCACCAGGGCGCGGTAGCGGTCCTCGCTCTCGCTGATCCGCCAGATGCGGTCCTGAAGCCGCTCGGCCTCGCGCTCGGCGCGCCGCGTTCCGAGCAGGCGCCAGAGGCCGAAGGCCAGTGCGGCCGCGGTCAGGAGCGCCAGGACAGGCGCCATCGTGTCGATCATTCCGGCCTCCCCGGCGTCAGGCCGGTTCGCCCCAGGATCGCAGCCGAACCTGAAGGGGGCGTTGGGAAAGGCCCTTAACCGCCGGTTGCGGACTTCGCGGAGTCCGCGGCGGAGTCGGCGGCGGAGTCCGCGACGCGGCACGGGCTTAACGGAACCGTGAGGTGATCCGAAAAGCGGCTCGCGAGTTGCCTGCCAGGACGCAGGTCCGGACGGAGACGGTACATGCCCGGTGAGCACTACGACGTCATCATTGTCGGGTCCGGTCCCGGCGGCGGCACGATGGCGTGGCGCCTCGCCCAGACGGGCAAGCGCATCCTGCTGATCGAGCGCGGCGACTACCTGCTGCGCGAGCCGCGGAACTGGGACAGTCAGGCGGTGATCGTCGACGGCTACTACCAGGCCAAGGAGACGTGGTACTCGTCCGACGGCAAGAGCTTCCACCCGGGCCTGCACTACTACGTCGGCGGAAACTCGAAGTTCTACGGCTCGATCCTCTTCCGCCTCCGCGAGAGGGACTTCTCCGAGATCCGCCATCGGGACGGCGTCGCGCCGGCCTGGCCCGTCGGCTACGACGTCTTCGAGCCGTACTATCAGGCGGCCGAGGAGCTGTTCCACGTCCACGGCCTGCGCGGCGAGGACCCGACCGAGCCCTGGTCGACCAAGCCCTACGCCCATCCGCCGGTGGCGCACGAGCCGCGGATCCAGGAGCTGTTCGACAACCTGAAGCGGGCCGGCCACCACCCGTTCCATCTGCCGGTTGGCGTGCGGCTGGTGGAGAAGGACGGCCGCGCGGTGCCGACCTCGCCGTGCATCAAGTGCGAATCGTTCGACGGCTTCCCCTGCCCCACCAACGGCAAGTCCGACGCCCAGACCATGGTGGTCGACCCCGCTCTGCGCGACTGCCCGAACCTGACGCTGCTCACCCGCACCTACGTCGAGCGCCTCGTCACCGACGCGTCCGGCCGCACCGTCACGGGCATCGTCGGGAACCGCGACGGCGCGCCGTTCGAGGCCTCGGCCGACCTCGTGGTGGTGGCCTGCGGCGCCCTCTCCTCGGCGCTGCTGCTGCTGCGCTCGGCCAGCGACCGGCACCCGAACGGCCTCGCCAACGGCTCGGACCAGGTCGGGCGCAACTACATGCGCCACAACAACTCGACGGTGCTGGCGATCTCGAAGGTCCCGAACCCGACCCGATTCCAGAAGACGCTCGGACTCAACGACTTCTACTTCGGCGATCCGGACACGAAGGACGGCTGGGACTTCCCCCTCGGCCACATCCAGATGGTCGGCAAGTCGGACGGAGCCCAGATCCACGGCGAGGGCCTGCCGGGCTTCCTGCAGTGGTTCCCCGACAAGCCCTTCGACTGGATCGCCAAGCACTCCGTCGACTTCTGGCTGACCTCCGAGGACGTGCCGCTGCCGCAGAACCGGATCTTCTACAAGGACGGCACGGTCCATCTCGACCTCACCGAGACGAACATCGAGGCGCACAAGCGGCTCCGGCACAAGCTGCGCGAGATCTGCAGCTTCACCGACATCCACCCGCACCTGTTCGACCGCTCGCTCTACCTCGGCAAGAACGTCCCGATCGGCGGGACCGCCCACCAGGCGGGCACCCTGCGGTTCGGCGAGGATCCGAGGACGTCGGTGCTCGATCCGAACTGCAAGGCGCACGAGTTGGACAACCTCTACGTGACCGACGCCAGCTTCTTCCCGTCGATCGGCGCCGTAAACCCGACGCTGACGATCATCGCCAACGCCCTGCGGGTCGCCGACCATCTCGTCGCCCGGATGGGCGCCCGGGACGCGATCGCGCCGCCCCGGCTCTTCGACCACACCGAGCCGCGTGAGCCGCTGCCGGCCTGAGGAGCGGCGGGTCGAGGCGCGCCGCTCCCGCCCGGCTTCGCGCCCGAGGTGTCCGCGCCGGCGGACCTCGGAGGCAGGCCGCGGCCCTCGCGCGGCCTCCGGAGGGTTCCCCGAGCTCGCCGCGCTCCGGCCCCGGGCTGCGGGACCGGCAGTGGACACGCGTCATCGTCCCCGCGCGCTCGTGGCGCCGGGGGCATGGCCCGGGAAACCGCACGAGGGACGCGGGACGCCGCGGGAACCCAGGTGTCGGCCAGGTACGCGCGGGATCCGATCCCCGCGGCGCCCCGCGGCACCGGCCGGGCGCCTGCCCCGGCCGGTGCCGTCTTTCTCGTCGCGGCGTCTCCAGCGTCCCGGTCCTGCGACTCCCCGTCAGCGGTCTCGGGCGAGGTGCGCGCACGCCGTGCCCGCACCTCCGGAACCCGCATCGGCGCCGTGGCCTTCCAGCCGTCCCCCGCCTCGTAGTGGGCGGGTCCGCAGGTCGCTCAGGCTCGGCCCAGACGCGGGTCGGCGCGGGGGCATTTCCTCACCCCGCCGGGCACAGTGCCGCCCGGTCTCACGCCCGCGTCCGAGGCACGCCCCGCACCGGTCCGCCGCCCGGGGCGATGGCGGCTGAGAGCCACCGACGCGGGCGCCGCCCCGTCCCCGGACCCGCACGGTCAGCCACCGGGCGGGCCCCCGAAGGACGCCCCGGGATCGCTCCCGGGACGCCGCGGACAGGAAGCACAGAATAGGAACATTGTCAAGGTCGGAGCGCCGTGGGACGGGACGTCTCGACGCGCGAGTCAGGCGCGGGTCCCCTCTCCCGTGCGGGAGAGGAACAGGGTGAGGGATCAGGCCTGTCCGGACGTGGCGCGCCCTGGCCGAACCGTGATGGCGCGCGCGATCCGGAAGCGTCTTATCCCTCACCCCAGCCCTCTCCCGCACGGGAGAGGGGGCACGGCGCGGGTGTCCCGACCGACGCCGTCGGGGCGGGATCCTGGCCCATCGGCGCGCGGATCCCCGGGATGACGGGCACGCCGTCGCGTCTGCTATGTCGGGCGTCCGAATCCCCATCGAACGCGACGCCCGTGGCCATTGACCATATCGATCTCAGCCGGATCGACCTGAACCTGCTGGTCGCCCTCGACGCGCTGCTCGACGAGCGCAGCGTCACGCGGGCCGCCGCGCGGGTCGGGATCGGCCAGTCGGCGATGAGCTCGAGCCTCGCCCGCCTGCGCCGCCTGTTCGACGACGAGCTCCTGACCCGGGCGCCGGACGGGATGCGGCCGACGCCCCGCGCCCTCAAGATCGCCGAGCCGCTGCGCGCCACCCTCCGGCAGGTGCAGGCGCTGGTGCACCGGGAGGAGCAGTTCGATCCGGCCACCGTCGCGCGCACCTTCACGGTGAGCCTGCCGGACAGCGTCGAGGCGCTGCTCGGGCCGCGGCTGATCGCGCAGCTCCGCCGGGACGCGCCCGGTATCCGGCTGCTGCTGCGCTCGGTCGACCGGACCCGGATCCTGGACGAGCTCGACGCCGACCGGGTCGACCTCGCCATCGGCCTGTTCTCGGAGGGGCAGCTCCACCACAAGCAGCGCCTCCTCTACCGGGACAGCTACGTCGTGCTGTTCAACGCCGCGCTGATCGGCCTGGAGCCGCCGATCGGGCTCGACGATTACCTGCGCTTCCCCCACGTGCTGACGTCCCTGCGCGAGACCGCCCACGGGGTCGTCGACGACGCCCTCGCGCTGATCGGGCGCTCGCGCACCCTGGCGGTGACGACCCCGCGCTTCCTCGTGGTCCCGTTCATGGTCCGGGCGGCGCCGGTGATCGCCACGATGCACGCCCGGCTCGCCACCTCCTTCGCCAGCGCCCTGGCGCTCAGCGTCAGCCCCGTGCCGATACCCCTCGACGACGTGCCCGTGTCGATGCTCTGGCACGCCTCCTACGACCGCGACCCGGCCCATCGCTGGCTCCGGGACCTCCTGGTCCGGCTGGCCCACGAGCCGCCGGCCCCCGGCATCATCTGAGCCCGCGGCTCAGAGGCAGGGATCGTCCGCGGCCTCCAGGCGGCCGCTCGCGATCGCCGCGCGGAACAGGGCGAAGTCGGCCGCATTGCGCTCCGCGTAGGCCGCGGCCCAGTCGGCGATCGCCCCGCTCAGGTCGTGGTGCTTGCCGCTGCCGCAGTAGCCGGCGATCGCCGCCGCGTCGCCGGTCCGCGCGTGGGCGCGCGCGAGGAGCGTCCCGTAGGCGTACGAGAAGGTCAGGAGCGGACCGCCGGACATCCGCGCCAGCGGGATCGCGCCCTTCAGGTTCTTCATCTGGCGCACGTAGAACGGCCGGCCCGCGATGCTGGTCCAGCCGAGCAGCGGGTCGCCCACCGCCTGGAGCAGGCGCTGGCCGTAGATCACCCGCTCGCCCCCGTGCCCGGAGAACGGCGCCGGCACGCCCGGCAGGTACGGCGCGTGCGCCGGGCGGACCGCCTCCTTGACCTGGAGGAAGAGCGCGTCGGCGTCGGAATTGCCGAACAGCAGCGCGAGGTAGGCCCGGGTCCCGACGCTGCCGACGCCGACGACGCGGTGGGCGACGTCGACCACGTGGTAGCGGTCGAGCATGAAGCGCCGCTCCCGCGGCAGGGTCTCGGCGTAGCGCTCCAGGCCGGTGACGACGCCCTCGCGGGTCGCCGCGTCCACCGGCGTCAGGATGGGCGGATCGGTCTGCAGGCGCCAGCTGCCGTCGGTGCGCCGCTCGGCCACCTGGGCGAGCAGGCTGCGGTTGTTCCGCCGCCGCGCCTTGTCGACCGCCCGCCGCACCACGGCCCGGGCCTCCGCGTCCATCTGGAGCCCGGCGATGTGCGGGCCGTCGGCGCGGGTGGTCTGGTACCAGACGTCGAGGGAGCCCTGCGGGGCGAGGCGCCGCATCGTGTGCTGGTAGCCGGAGACCGCCTCCATGATCGCCGCGCGACGCTCGGCCGCCGGCACGCCCGCGTCGTCGGTGGCGACTGCCAGCCCGGCCGCGAGGCGCTTGAGGTCCCATTCCCAGGGGCCGATCGTGACCTCGTCGAAATCGTTGAGGTCGAGGACGACGTCGCGCTGCGGCGTGCCGAACAGGCCGAAATTGTCGGTGTGCGCGTCGCCGTTCATCACGACGTCGATGCCGCTGCGCGGCCCGCGCGACAGGTCCCAGGCCATGACGTGCGCGGCCCCGCGCAGGAACGCGAAGGGCGAGCTCGCCATCCGGGCGACCCGCAGCGGGATCAGGTGCGGCTGGCGGCCCTCGTGGGCGGCCTCGATCAGGGCGACCGGGTCGGGCCGGTCCGGATCGGGGTCCAGCCCGGCCTGGCGCGCGTGGGGCACCTCGGCGCGCAGCCGCTTGCCGGCCTTGCGGCGCTTGTCCCAGGCCTCGACGCCCGCGCGGAGGTCGATCCGCGGGAACTCGGCGACCGGCGCCAGCACCGATTCCACGCCCGGGGCGTCTGCCTCCCGGTCCTCGGGCGGCGCCGTCTTGTCGCTCTCGATGCGATCCATCGCTGTCCCATCGCGGAATGCGGGCCTGCCTCGACCGCGCGGTTGACCGCCCCGAAGCCGGAGCGGACGTCCACACGGTAGCATCCGGCCGGCTCTGTGACGTCACGGGCCCGGACGGCCCTTGACCGCTCTACAGGCCGGCCCTCTAACGAACCGAATATTCGGGGGGTGTTCCTCCGTCTCGTGTCGTTCACGGCCTCGCGATCAAAGTGCCGCACCCGACCTGGACGGCCCGGGAACACCGTTGCATCAGCGAGACTTCGCATGCCCAAGGGTTCAGATCTCCTCGTCGCCGCCCTCGAGAACGAGGGCGTCGATCGCATCTTCGGAATTCCCGGGGAGGAGAATCTCGACGTCGTCGAATCTCTGCGGAACTCCAAGATCGAGCTGGTCCTGACCCGGCACGAGCAGGCGGCGAGCTTCATGGCCGCCACCCACGGCCGCCTCACCGGCCGGCCGGGCGTCTGCCTCTCGACGCTGGGCCCGGGCGCGCTGAACTTCTCCACCGGCGCGGCCTACGCGCATCTCGGCGCCATGCCGATGATCATCATCACCGGCCAGAAGGGCATCCTGTCCTCGCGGCAGGCGAAGTTCCAGATCGTCGACGTGATCTCGTCGATGAAGCCGATCACCAAGATGGCCCGGCAGATCGTCTCGGCCTCCTCGATCCCCACCATCGTGCGCGACGCCTTCCGGGTCGCCACCGAGGAGCGGCCCGGCCCGGTGCTGCTGGAGCTGCCGGAGGACATCGCCGCCGAGGAAGCCGAGGCCGACCTCGTGCCCTCGCACCCGATCGACATCCCGGTCGCCCACCCGGCCGCGATCGACCGCGCCGCCGCCATGATCCTGGGTGCCAAGCGGCCGCTGGTCATGCTGGGCGCCGCCGCGAGCCGCCCCCGCGCCACCGGCGAGCTCGGCGGCTTCGTGCAGCGCACCGGCATCCCGTTCTTCACCACCCAGATGGGCAAGGGCACCGTCGCGGGCGGGACCGACCTCTACATGGGCACCGCGGCGCTCTCGGAGCGCGACTACGTCCACGAGGCGATCGACAAGGCCGACCTGATCATCGCCATCGGCCACGACACGATCGAGAAGCCGCCCTTCTTCATGGGCCAGGCCGACCAGAAGGTCCTGCACATCAGCTACATGCCGGCCAACGTCGAGCAGGTCTACTATCCGGACGCCGAGGTGGTCGGCGACCTCGGGCCGACGCTGAAGCTGCTGGCCGACAAGCTCGACGGCAAGCTCCCGAACGCGGGCGCGCTGCTGCACCTGCGCGAGCACATCCTCAGCCATATCGGCGACCGGGCCGGCGAGGACCGCTTCCCGGTGACGCCGCAGCGCCTCGTGCGCGACGTGCGCCGGGTAATCCCCGAGGACGGAATCGTCTGCCTCGACAACGGGATGTACAAGATCTGGTTCGCCCGGAACTACCGCACCTACGTCGCCAACACGCTGCTCCTCGACAACGCGCTGGCCACGATGGGCGCGGGCCTGCCCTCGGCCATGATGGCGGCGATGCTCTACCCGAAGCGGCGCGTGATGGCCGTGTGCGGCGACGGCGGGTTCATGATGAACAGCCAGGAGATGGAGACCGCCGTCCGGCTGAAGCTCAACCTCGTGGTGCTGGTGCTCGACGACTCGGCCTACGGGATGATCCGCTGGAAGCAGGCGGTCGACAAGTTCGCCGATTACGGGATGACCTTCGGCAACCCGGACTTCGTCCTCTACGCCAAGTCGTATGGCGCCACCGGCCACCGGGTCGAGTCGGTCAACGACCTCGTGCCGACCCTCGACCGCGCCTTCGCGGCGGGCGGGGTGCACCTCGTGGCGGTGCCGATCGACTACTCGGAGAACACCCGCGTGCTGGTCGACGAGCTGCGCGCCAAGGTGAAGGATTTCGAGCCGGCCGAGTGATCTCGGCTCCGCAGACGGATCGGCAGGACAACAGGGCAGCGCGATGAACCCGTTCACCTTCCAGACCACGCCGAACGTGCTGTTCGAGGCCGGCGCCGCGAAGAAGCTGCCCGAGATCGTCGGCAGCTTCGGGGCCAGGCGCGTCCTGCTGGTCACCGACAAGGGCGTGCGCGGGGCCGGCCTCACCCAGGCCGCCGAGGCGGCGCTTGCGGAGGCCGGAATCACCCTCGACGTCTACGAGGACGTGGTCGCCGACCCGCCCTCGACGGTGATCGAGGCGGCGGCCAAGCGCGCCCGGGACCTCGGGACCGACCTCGTCCTGTCGATCGGCGGCGGCTCGGCGCTCGATACCGCCAAGCTCGTGGCCTACCTCGCCAAGTCCGACGAGCCGCTCGATTCGATCTACGGCGTCGGTCTCGCCAAGGGCGACCGGCTGCCGCTGATCCTCGTGCCGACCACCGCCGGCACCGGCTCGGAGGTGACGCCGATCTCGATCGTCACGACGCCGACCACCGAGAAGAAGGGCGTCGTCGCGCCGAAGCTCCTGCCCGACTGGGCGGTGCTCGACCCGGAGCTGACGCTCGGCCTGCCGTCGCACGTCACGGCCGCCACCGGCATCGACGCCATGGTCCACGCCATCGAGGCGTTCACCAGCAAGAACAAGAAGAACCCGATCTCCGACCAGCTCGCCAAGCAGGCGCTGGCGCTGCTCTCGGCCAACATCCGCACCGCCTGCGCGGACGGGAAGAACCTCGAGGCGCGCTCCGGCATGCTGCTCGGCTCGATGCTGGCCGGCATGGCCTTCGCCAACGCGCCGGTCGCGGCGGTGCACGCCCTGGCCTACCCGGTGGGCGCGATCTTCCACGTGCCGCACGGGCTCTCGAACGCCCTGGTGCTGATGGGGGTGATGCGCTTCAACCTCTCGCACGCGGAGGCGCTCTACGCCGAGCTGGCGCCGATCCTCGACTCCGCGGCCGCGGACCTGCCGCGGCCCGAGGCCGCCAAGCGCTTCGTGGAGAGCCTCGACGCGATCTGCCGCGACTGCAAGGTGCCGGCCTCGCTCGCCGAAGTCGGCGTCGCCCGGCAGGACCTGGAGCGCATGGCCACCGACGCGATGAAGCAGACGCGGCTCCTCGTGAACAACCCGCGCGAGGTGACCTACGACGACGCCTTCGCGATCTACGCCGAGGCGCTCGGGGAGGCACGGCCGGCGGCGTGAGCTTGACGACGGCGGTGATGCTGGGGCTGTCGCCCGATCAGTCCAGCCCACACCGTCATCGCGAGCGCAGCGAAGCGACCCAGGGCGGCGCGCCGTCGTTGAGCATGGCGCTGCTGGCTTGCTTCGCTCCGCTCGCAAGGACGGCGGGTTCGAAGTCTTCAGCCCCGGGGCTGTGAGGAGAGACGCCAGCATGGACCAGTTCGACGCGTTCCGGGCGATGAGCGAGTTCTGGACCCGGGCCGGCGCGGGCTTCTTCACCCCGGGCGCCGGGCAGGCCGCGCCCGGCTTCGGCTGGCCGACCTTCCCGGGGGGCGACCTCGCGGATCTCGCCGCGGCGCAGGCCAAGCTGAGTGAGGCCTGGACTTCCGCCACCGCCCTCTCGCAGACCCTCGCGAAATCCCTCCAGGGCGGCCCCGGCGCGCCGGACCCGACCGCCGGGGCGGTGCTGGCCCGGATCTTCGACCCGCAGGCCTGGCTCGGCGGCTCGGCCGAGTTCGACGCCGCCCTGACCCGCATGGCCGAGGGTCCGCAGCTCGCCGACCTCTGGCAGACCGAGCGGCGCTACGCGGCCCTGTTCACCGCCTGGGCGACGCTCCGGCGGGCGCAGAGCGAGCATCAGGCCGTGATGCTCGACGCCTGGACCCGCGCCGCCGGGACCTTCGCCCAGCAGGCCAATGCCCGCGCCGAGCGCGGCGAGAGCTTCGCCTCCGCCCGCGAGATGATGAGCGGGTGGATCGAGACCGCCAACGCGGTCCTGCTGGAGGTGCAGCGCTCGGACAAATTCCTGGCCTCGCAGCGGGCCGTGCTCCGGGCCTCGACCGACCTGCGCCTCGCCCAGCAGGACGTCGCGGCGTTCCTGTCCGAGTTCTACGGCCAGCCGACCCGGGCCGAGCTCGACGACGTCCACAAGAGCCTGACCGAGCTGCGCCGCGAGGTCCGGGCGCTGCGCCGGGAGCGCCGGCAGGCCGGCAAGGTCGCGAAGGCGGGTGGTTCACAGGTCGGGGAGGAAGCCCATGGCTGATCAGGAAAGCCCGAAGGGGCCGGCCGCGCCGCTGAATCTCACCCCCGCCGCGTTGCTGGCCGAGGTCGGCACCCTCGGCCGCCGGATCAGCGAGGGCGCCAAGCTGTTCGCCGATGTCAGCGACGCGGATGTCGAGATCGCCACCACGCCGAAGGACCTGGTCTGGAGCCAGGACAAGGTCAGCCTCTACCGCTACCGGCCGCTCGCCGAGAGCAAGGGCCTGCCGCCGGTGCTGATCGTCTACGGGCTGATCGGCCGCTACACGATGGCCGACCTGCAGGAGGACCGCTCGCTGGTCCGCAACCTCCTGAAGCTCGGGCTCGACCTCTACGTGGTCGACTGGGGCAATCCGGGCCGGGCCGACCGCTACGTCACCATCGACGATTACGTGGACGGCTACCTCGCCGAGTGCGTCGCCTTCATCCAAGAGGCGGCCGGGCGGGAGAAGGTCAGCCTGCTCGGCATCTGCGAGGGCGGCGTCTTCACCACCTGCTACGCGGCGCTCTACCCCGAGACCGTCAACGCGATGGTGCTGACCATCACGCCGATCGACTTCCACGCCGACACGCGGGAGAACCGGGCCGGCCACGGCTTCATCAACGTCTGGACCCGCTCGCTCACGCCCGAGGATGTCGACCGGCTGATCGAGGCGCAGGGCTCCCTGCCCGGCGCCTTCATGGGCTCGGTGTTCTCGATGATGACGCCGATGCGCACCATGACGAAGTACAACCTCGACCTGCTCGACGCCCTCGACGACAAGAAGAAGTTTTTGAATTTTCTCCGCATGGAGAAGTGGATCGCCGACCGTCCGGACCATCCCGGCGAGGCCGCCAAGCAGTGGCTGAAGGACCTCTACCAGGACAACAAGCTGGTCGAGAGCGCCTTCGAGCTCGGCGGTCGGCGGGTGGAGCTGAAGGCCATCACCTGCCCGGTGCTGAACGTCTTCGCCCAGGACGACCACATCATCCCGCCGGCCACCTCGCAGGCGCTGAAGGACCGAATCGGCACCACCGACTACACCGAGATGGGTCTGCCCGGCGGCCATGTCGGCGTCTTCGTCGGCGGCAAGGCACAGAAGCTGCTGGGCTCCGGCATCGCCGACTGGCTCGGCAAGCGGGGATAACGTGCAGGCTCGGGGGAGTGCCGCATGGGCAGCCTGAAGAACAAGATCGTCAGCGCCGACGAGGCCGCCGCCATCCTGCAGGACGGCGACATGGTCGCGGTCTCGGGCTTCGTCGGGATCGGCACGCCCGACGAGCTGATCCTGGCGCTCGCCCGCCGCTTCGAATCCGGCAACGGCCCGCACGGGATCGGCCTGATGTTCGCCGCTGCCCCCGGCGACGGCAAGGAGCGCGGCCTCAACAAGCTCGCGATCCCGGGCCTTGTCCGCCGCGTCGTCGGCGGCCACTGGGCGCTCGTGCCGAAGCTCGGCGCCATGGCGGTGGCGGGCGAGATCGAGGCCTACAACCTGCCGCTCGGCGTGGTCTCGCATCTCTACCGGGAGATCGCCGCCCACACCCCCGGCCACATCACCAAGGTGGGCCTGCGCACCTTCGTCGACCCGCGGCTGGAGGGCGGCAAGCTCAACGCCGTGACGCGGGAAGACCTCGTCAGCGTGGTCGAGCTCGGCGGCGAGTCCTGGCTCCACTACAAGGCCTTCCCGGTCAACGTCGCGCTGATCCGCGGCACCACGGCCGACCCCGCCGGCAACATCACCATGGAGCGCGAGGCGCTCACCCTCGACAACCTCGCGGCCGCCATGGCGGCGAAGAACTCGGGCGGCTTCGTCATCGCCCAGGTCGAGCGGCTCGCCGAGGCCGGCTCCCTCAACCCGCGCGAGGTGCAGGTGCCCGGCGTGCTGGTCGATTGCGTGGTCCTGAGCAGTCCCGAGAACCACCGCCAGACCTACGGCACGCCCTACAACCACGCCTTCACGGGCCGCCAGCGGGTGCCGCTCGACCGGATCGCCCCGATGGCGCTCGACACCCGCAAGGTCATCGCCCGGCGCTGCGCCTTCGAGCTGCCTCCGGGCGGCGTGGTCAATCTCGGCATCGGCATGCCCGAGGGCGTCGCGGCGGTCGCCGCCGAGGAGCGGGTGCTCAAGTACCTGACGCTGACCGCCGAGCCCGGCGTGATCGGCGGCCTGCCGCAGGGCGGGCTGGATTTCGGCGCCGCCCTCAACCCGGCCGCCGTGCTGCACCAGAACCAGCAATTCGACTTCTACGACGGCGGCGGCCTCGATCTCGCCTGCCTGGGCCTCGCCCAGTGCGACGCCGAGGGCAACGTCAACGTCAGCCGGTTCGGCACGCGGCTCGCGGGCGCGGGCGGATTCATCAACATCTCGCAGAACGCCAAGAGCCTCGTCTTCGCCGGCACCTTCACGGCCGACGGCCTCAAGGTGGCGGTGGAGGACGGCGGCATCCGGATTCTCAGCGAGGGCCGCTCGCGGAAATTCATCGCCGCGGTGGAGCAGGTGACCTTCTCGGGAGCCTACGCGGCCGAGCGCGGCCAGCCGGTGCTCTACGTGACCGAGCGCTGCGTGTTCCGCCGGACCCGGGCCGGCATGGAGCTGGTCGAGGTCGCGCCGGGCATCGACATCCAGCGCGACATCCTCGGCCAGATGGGCTTCACCCCGATCGTGCAGGACCCGCAACCGATGGACCCGCGCCTGTTCCGCGAGTCCGTGATGGCGCTGGAGCCGTGGCTGCTGGGCCTCTCGCTGTCGGAGCGGATCAGCTACGACCCGGAGCGCAACATCCTGTTCTCGAACCTCGAGGGTTTCCAGGTCCGGACCATCGACGACGTCGAGCTGGTGCGCCGCGAATACGAGCGCGCCTGCCAGGAGATCGGGCGCAAGGTCCACCTAATCGCCAACTACGACGGTTTCGAGATCGACCCGACGGTGAGCGACGCCTACTTCTCGGCGATCGCCTATCTCGAAAACCGCTATTACGAGACCGCGTCCCGGTATACCACGAGCGCGTTCATGCGATTGAAACTCGGCGCCTCGTTGGCGAGCCGCGACCTGGCTCCCCATGTCTTCGAGACAAAAGCCGAGGCGCAGGCGAGGAATACGGCCCAGAGCGTGCCTCTCAAGCCGCGGCCCGGCATGTCCCAGCCCGACATGCCGCGGCCGCCGAAGGAACCGTTGGATGCCTGAGTTCGAGACCCCCTCCCTGAAGGACCGCGCCCTGCTGGTCGATGCCTGCCTGATCGGCGGCGAATGGTCGAAGGCCGGTTCCGGCAGCATCGACGTCACCAACCCGGCGACCGGCGCGCTGATCGCCAAGGTGCCGAATGCCGGCGCCGACGAGACCCGCCGGGCGATCAAGGCGGCGCATGAGGCCTACCCGGCGTGGCGCGCCAAGACCGCCAACGAGCGCGCCGTGCTGCTGCGCAAGCTCGCGGCACTCGTGACCGAGCATCAGGAGGATCTGGCGCAGATCCTCACCGCCGAGCAGGGCAAGTCGCTGACCGAGTCCCGCGGCGAGGTCGCCATGTCGGCCGCCTACGTGCTGTGGTTCGCGGAAGAAGCGCGCCGCGTCTACGGCGACGTGGTCCCCTCCCCCTGGGGCGACCGCAAGATCCTCGTCACCAAGGAGCCGGTCGGCGTCGTGGCGGCGATCACGCCGTGGAACTTCCCGTCCTCGATGATCGCCCGCAAGATCGCCCCGGCGCTCGCCGCCGGCTGTCCGATCGTGATCAAGCCCGCCTCGCAGACCCCGCTCTCGGGCCTCGCCTGGGGCGTGCTGTGCGAGCGCGCCGGCTTCCCGGCCGGCACGGTCTCGATCCTCACCGGCTCGGCCCGCGCCATCGGCGCCGAGATGACCGGCAACCCGCTCGTCAAGAAGATCACGTTCACGGGCTCCACCGAGGTCGGCAAGGTGCTGCTGGAGCAGGCCGCCCACACGGTGAAGAAGGTCTCGATGGAGCTCGGCGGCAACGCGCCGTTCATCGTGTTCGACGACGCCGATCTCGACCGGGCGGTCGCCGGCGCGATGCTCGCCAAGTACCGCAATTCGGGCCAGACCTGCATCTGCACCAACCGCTTCCTGGTGCAGGACGGGATCTACGACGCCTTCGCGGAGAAGATGGCCGAGGCGGCCAACCGCCTGAAGGTCGGCAACGGCGTTGAGGACGGCGTCGCGCAAGGGCCGCTGATCGACATGGCGGCGGTGGAGAAGACCGAGGCCCATATCCGCGACGCCGTCGAGAAGGGCGGCCGAGTGGTGGCGGGCGGCCACCGCCACGCGCTGGGCGGCCAGTTCTTCGAGCCGACGGTGATCACCGGCGCCACCCCCGCCATGGCGGTGGCCCGGGAGGAGACCTTCGGGCCGCTGGCGCCGCTGTTCCGCTTCCGCGACGAGGCGGAGGCGATCCGCATGGCCAACGACACCGAGTACGGCCTCGCCTGCTACTTCTACACCCGCGACCTCGGCCGCACCTTCCGGGTCGCGGAAGCGCTGGAATACGGCATGGTCGGGATCAACGAGGGGATCATCACCACCGAGGTGGCGCCCTTCGGCGGCGTGAAGGAATCCGGTCTCGGCCGAGAGGGCTCGTACCAGGGCATCGAGGATTACCTGAACACCAAGTACCTGTGCGTGGGCGGGCTGGGCGCGTAGGGCCCGACCACCGGACGCCTCGGTCGTGGCCTGACGGGCGTCCGCTCCCGCTCCGCGGGCTGCGATGTCCGCATCGCTCGGGGACGCCGGCGCCGATGCGGAGGCGCGACCTGCCCTCTCTCCCGCGCGGGAGAGGAAACCCGCGCCCCCTCGAGCCGCCGTGCGGGCCGGTCGAGACGCGGCGCGGCTTACTCTCCCGAGGGGGGTAAGGAGTACGGCGCGTCTCGGCGCAACCGAGGCCGACTACCGGCCGCTGGGCGCCGCGCCGCTGCCCGTGGCGCCGTTGCCCGAGCTGCTGCCGGCGGGCGCCCCCGGGGTGCTGACGCGCGGACCGCCGCTGGTGCCGGGCGCCACGCCGGCGCCGGTGGAGCCAGTGCTCTCCATGGAGCCGGCTCCCGTCCCGGTCCCGCCCACCGCGCCGGACTTGTTGACGTTGCCCTGGTTGGCGCCGCCGGTCTGCGGCGCCTGGGCCAGCGCCGCGCCGGACGTGGCGAGAGCGACGGACGTGGCGAGGGCGAGGATCGTCTTCGACATGGGGCCTCCTGACATGACGGTGAGCTGTTGACGTCGCGCTGTGGTGTCAAGCCAACCCGGGGGCGCCGGGATGGTTCGGCCGCCCTCAGCGGGCGAGCGCCTCGCGCCACGCCGTCCAGGGCCAGCGCAGGGGCTCCCCGCCCGCCGCCGGGGCGATCGAGACCGTCGCGGTCCGGCCGCTCACCAGCCGCGGATCCGCGGTGCCGCCGTCGAGGGTGATCCGAACCGGGATGCGCTGGGCGAGGCGCACCCACGAGAAGGTCGGGTTGACGTTGGCCAGAAGGTTGGTCGCGTCGCTGCGGCCGGTCTCGCCGATGCCGCCGGCGATGCTGGCGACGTGGCCGCGGAGTGCGCCGTCCTCGCCCATGATCTCGACGGTCACGGGCGCGCCGACGCGGATGCGCGGCAGCTTGGTCTCCTCGAAGTAGCCCTCGATCCGTACGGTGTCGCGGTCGATCAGCGCCATGACGCCGCGGCCGGTGGTGACGTAGGCGCCCGGGCGCAGCTCCATGTTGGTGATCCGGCCGTTGACCGAGGCCCGGACCGCCGAGCGCTCCAGGTTGAGCTTGGCGAGGTCGCGGTCCGCCAGGGCCTGCTCGTAGGCGGCCTCCGCGGACAGGTCGGCGGCCCTGGCGGCCTCGACCTTCTGCTGCGACACCGCCGCGTCGGAGAGCTTGCTGTAGCGGGCGTAGTCGGCCGCATTCTGCTCGGCGGTGGCCTTCCGGCCCTGCACCATCGCCTCCGCCTGCCGCAGCCCGAGGCGGAACCGGTCCGGATCGATCCGGAACAGCACGTCGCCCTTCCGCACGACCTGGTTGTCCTCCACCAGCACCTCGGTGACGAGGCCGGAGACGTCGGGCGCGACCGCCACCACGTCGGCGCGCACGCGCCCGTCGCGGGTCCAGGGCGCGTCCATGTAGTAGTCCCACAGGCCGAGGCCGACGATCAGCGCCGCGGCGACCATGCCGAGCGTGACCAGGAGACGGCCGAGGGCGGAGAACAGGGCGGTCATTGCAGGGTCCGATGGGCGAGGGTCACGACGCCGCCGAGCAGGACGACGTAGAGGGCGAGGTCGAAGAGCGGCCGGTGCCAGACGAGGCGGTAGAAGCCGGTCGCCGCGAGGAGGCGGCGCAGCGGCAGGCTGAGCGCGAAGGCGGCGGCCATCCAGAGCGCGAGGCCCGGCACGAACACGCCGTAGAGGTCGATCTCGCCCATCATGCCGCCATCTCCCGCTCGTCCGGCGCCGCCCGGTAGCCCGGCGCGTCGGGGAAGAGCCCGCGGCGCAGGCCGGTCAGCCCGATCAGGGCGGCGCGCCGCTCCGGCGACGCGGCCGCGCCCGCGACGGCGTCGAGGCCGTCGTCCAGGGCCGCCAGGAGCGCAGAATCCGGCTGCCCGGTCCGGCCGCGCAGCCGGCGCGCCGCCAGCGCGAGGACCCGGTCGACGGCCTGTCGGGGCGGCCCCGCCAGCCGCCGACGCACCCGGCGGACCTCCACGAGGTTGATGCCGACCCGGACATCGGCCAGCAGGTCGCCCACGGGGGCGGACGTGGCGGCGGGCAGGCTCGCCAGCCGCGGCGCGATCAGGCCGACGCGGTCGAGCATCAGGGCCGCGAGCTCGAGCCCGTGGCCGGCGCCGCGCCCGGCCGCGGCGGCCGCGAGGCTCCGCCGGTTGATCCGCACGAGCCGCCGCGCGCTCCACCCAGCGCCGACCGAGCGGATCAGCCGGGTGACCACCGCGCCGACCCACATGCCCACCACCGACGCGATCACCCCGTTGGCGAAGGGCGCGAAGTCGCCGCTGTAGCCGTTCTGGAGCGCCAGCAGCGTGGCGCCGTTCAGCGCCGCGCCCATGCCCATCGGGGCGGTGCGCGGCTGCGTCATCATCAGGCCGCACAGGATCAGGGCGGGCGCCAGCGCCAGGGCGAGCATCTCGAAGGAGGTGGCGAGCGGCAGCACGGCGAACAGGTAGAGGCCCGCGCCGAGGGCGCCGACGATCGCCGAGTTGGTGAAGCTCAGGATCTGCGGCGCGGGATCGTCCTGCGCGGCGAACAGGCAGCAGGCGACCGCGCCCATCATCGGCGCCGCGGAGCCGTCCGGCCAGCCGGTGCCGATCCAGATCGCGCAGCAGACCAGCAGGCCCACGAACACCCCGAAGGCCGAGAACGCCGCCAGCCCGTGGTCCCGGTGCCGGACGGACCGGACGCGGGCCGTGTAGGCGAAGGCGAGCGGCGCCCGGGGCGCGGTGCCGGCGGCGAGATGGCCGCGGAGCACCCGCAGGTCCTGGCGCAGGTCGATGACGTCGCGCAGGCGCGCCGCGAGACTCGCGAGCAGGAGCGTGTTCCAGTCCGGAGCCCGGCCGAGGGCCGGCTCGAACCCGTCGATCCGGTCGCGCAGCCGCGCGGCGCGGTCCGTATCCTCCGCCGCGTCCTCGTCCTCGGCCCCGTCGGCGAGCCAGGCGGCGAGGTCCGACAGGAAGGCCCGGACCCGCGCCGGCAGCGCGCCCGCCTGCTCGAGGGCGGCCACGCGGTCCGCCACGGCCGCCACGATCGGGAGGACCATCAGCATGTGCTGGCGGAGCGGCGCGAAGGCCTCCGCGGCGCGCTCCGCGCCCGTCGCCTCGTTGCGCAGGGCGAGGCCGAGGGCGTCGAGGCCGATCGCGTCCGAGGCGAGGCGCAGGCGCCGGCCCTGGCTCGGCCCGGCGGCCTCCGGCGCGCGGGCCGCCGCGAGGGCGCCCTGCGTCCAGGTCCGGGCCTCGGCGAGCCACAGGTTCAGCCGCTCGACGATCACCGGCGCCGCCGATTGCGGCAGCACCAGCGTGGCGACGAGGCTGGCGCACAGGATCCCCAGCGAGATCTCCTCGGCGCGCGCCACCGCGGTGTCGAAGATCGCGCCGGGATCATCCACCGCCGGGAAGCCGATCAGCGCGGCCGTGTAGCCGGCGAGCATCGGCAGGTAACTCGCGGGCGTGCGGTCGAGCAGCGAGACGTAGAGGCACAGGGCCACCCAGAGCGCCACCGCGAGGCTCAGCAGGATCGGCGCGTTGACGAGGTTCGGGACCAGCACGACGCTCATCGCCGCGCCGAGCCCGGTGCCGCAGAGGCGGTAGACCGCCTTCGAGCGGGTCGCGCCGGAGAGGACCTGGCTGGTGATGTAGACGGTGCCGAGCGCCCAGTACGGCCGCGGCAGGTCGATCCAGAGCGCGAGGTACAGGGCGAGCATCGCCGCCGCGTAGGTCTTCAGCGCGAAGGCCCAGTCGCGCCATCCGGGAAGGGTCACGGTACCGGCTCCGGTTCGCGCGCGGCCGCGGCCGCCTCGCGCCCGTGGCGCTGGAGCGCCGCGAACACCCGGAGACTCGCTTCGAGATCGGCACCGTCGACCTCGGCGAAGACACGCGCGCGCAGGGTCGAGAGCTCGGCCTCGATCCGCTCGAAGACCTGACGGCCGCGCGGGGTCAGGCCCAGCACCTTGGCGCGCCGGTCCGACGGGTCCTCGCGGCGCACCACCAGTCCGGCGGCGGCGAGCTGGTCGATGAGGCGGACGAGGGAGGGGCCCTCGATGCCGACGGCTTCCGCCAGGACGTTCTGGCGCGGCGCCTCGTCCATCCGGCCGATGATGATCAGGGGATGCGCGCTCGCATCGGACAGGCCGTGGGCCTCCGCGACGGTGTTGGCCGCGCGGCGCCAGTGGCGTCCGGTCGTCAGGAGGGCGTGGGTACAGGCCTGCTGCAGCTGCTCGCGCGTCTTCGGATCGTCGATGCTGGGCATTGGCCAAATCCATCGCCGCGAGGATCCGGCGAGAGGCAGGATCCATTGGCTCGCGTGCTGATAGATAGCGTCATATCAATTTGGACGGAGAGATAACTTGTGGCGTCAGGGTTGCAGGAGAGGAATGGGTTCGCCCCATTCTCACGAATCGCAAGCGTCACCGGAATGCTAAGGCGTCCAACTTCGCTCCGCCATTTCTGGTCAGCGCCGCGGAGTCCGGAACCCGGGGCCGCGGACGCGCCCAGCCTCAATGGAAACTGCGGTTCTGGATTGCCAGCCTCCGGCGTGCCCTTTCGGGTTCGGGCTCGCCCGCGGCGCCCCGGAATGACGGGGTGGGTGCCGCGCACCGCCGCGAACGGCAGGGATGGCTTATCCCGAAGCCGCCGATCCGTTCTCGTTCGCCTCGGCTCGCTCCGGCACAGCGGACGCCGTATCCGCACCGGGTCCGCGCGTCCGCCGCGGCGTCACGCCGGATGCGTGTTGTGGATCTGGTCGAAATCGAGGGACGCGGTGTCGATCACGATCTGCGTCCGGCTGATGACCTCGAGCTTGCGCAGGATCTCGGAGACGTGGGCCTTCACGGTCGAGTCGCCGACCTGGAGCTCGTGGGCGATCTGCTTGTTGAGCTTGCCCTGGCGGATCATCATCAGCACCCGCAGCTGCTGCGGCGTCAGCCGGGCGAGGCGCTCCGGCAGCGGTGCCTTCTTGCTCCGCGGCGCGGGCGCGCTCGCCTCGGCCAGCCCCGGCGGCAGGAACAGCGCCCCGCTCATCACCTCGGTGATCGCCCGGGTGAGCGTCGCCTTGTCCATGGCCTTCGGCACGAAGCCGGCCGCGCCGTGCTGCAGGGCCTCGCGGACGATGCGCGGATCCTCGTGGCCGGAGACGATCAGGATCGGGATCCGCGGGAAGCTCGCCCGGATCGTGATCAGCCCGTCGAAGCCGGTGACGCCCCGCATCGACAGGTCGAGGAGCGTCAGGTCGATGCTGCGATTGGCCGCCAGCACCGCGCAGGCCGCCTCGATCCCGTCGGCCTCGTGCAGGACCGCGTCGGGATGCGCGAGGCGGATCGTGGCCGCCAGGGCGTCGCGGAACAGCGGGTGGTCGTCGACGATCAGGAGATGCACGGAGACCTCGGTCCTTCGCTCGAGATCCTCACAGGATCCGCCGAATACGCGGGCGGGAGGTCCGAAGGTGATCGATGCGGCCCCGGGGCGCAAGCGGGTGTTGAGACGACCGCCCTGCCCCGGAGCCTGAGCGTGCCGGCCCGCGGAGGGCCGGCACGCTGTCGGTTGAGCGCCTTCAGCGCGACGCCACCGTCTTCGGCAGCTTGAACGCCCAGAAGCTGCCGCCCTGGTTGATGCCGGCGGTGGACTTGGCGACCTCGCCGCCCCAGAGCGGCACCGCGCCGCCCCAGCCGGCCGCGACGCCGACCCACTGCTCGCCGTCCTGCTCCCAGGTGATCGGCGACGAGACCACGCCGGTGCCGACCTGGAACTTCCAGACCTCCTCGCCGGTCTTGGCGTCGAAGGCCTTCAGGAAGCCCTCCGGCGTGCCGGTGAAGACGAGGTTGCCCGCTGTGGTGAGCACGCCGGCCCAGAGCGGGGCCTTGTTCTTGTACTCCCACACGACCTTGCCGGAGGCCGGGTCGATCGCCTTGAGCGAGCCGATATGGTCGTCGAACACCGGCTTGATGGTGAAGCCGGCGCCGAGATAGGCCGCGCCCTTCTTGTAGTTCACCGGCTCGTTCCAGATATCCATGCCCCACTCGTTGGAGGGCACGTAGAACAGCTTGGTGTCGGGGCTGTAGCCGATCGGCATCCAGTTCTTGCCGCCGAGGAAGCTCGGAACCGCGAAGACCGACTTGCCCTTCTTGTCGTCGCCGGTCGCCTTGCTCGGGTCGCCGGGCCGGTTCTCCTCGTTGTAGATCGGGCGGCCGTTCTCATCGATGCCCTTGGCCCAGTTGATCTTCTCGACGAACGGCGTCGCCGAGATGAACTTCCCATTGGTTCGGTCGAGCACGTAGAAGAAGCCGTTGCGGTCGGCGGTCGCGCCGGCCTTGATGGTCTTGCCGCCCTTGTTCAGGTCGAACGGCACGAACTCGTTGACGCCGTCGAAGTCCCAGCCGTCGTGCGGGGTGGTCTGGAAGCCCCAGACGATCTCGCCGTTGTCGGGGTTGAGGGCGAGCCGCGAGGAGGTCCACTTGTTGTCGCCCGGCCGCAGCCAGGAGTTCCACGGGCCGGGGTTGCCGGTGCCGAAGTAGATCAGGTTGGTCTCGGGATCGTAGGTGCCGCCGAGCCACGTGGCGCCGCCGCCGAACTTCCACATGTCGCCCGGCCAGGACTCGTTGGTCTTCCCGGTCATGGTCGAGGGCTTGCCGTTGAGCTCGCCCATGTGGCCCTCGATCACGGGCCGCTTCCACACGACCTCGCCGGTCTCGGCGTCGCGGGCCTCGATGCGCCCGATGACGCCGAACTCGCCGCCCGACACGCCGGTGATGATCTTGCCCTTCACGATGATCGGGGCGGCCGTGTAGCTGTAGCCGGCCTTGAAGTCGTCGATCTCCTTCCGCCAGACCACCTTGCCGGTCTTGGTGTTCAGCGCGACGAGCTTGGCGTCGAGTGTGCCGAAGTAGACGTTGTCCTTGTAGAGCGCGGCGCCGCGGTTCACCACGTCGCAGCAGGGCAGGATCCCCTCCGGCAGGCGGGCGTCGTACTCCCACTTCTTCTCGCCGCTGCGGGAGTCGATCGCGTACATGCGCGAGTACGAGCCCGTCACGTAGATGATGCCGTCCTTGACCAGCGCCTGGCTCTCCTGGCCGCGCTGCTTCTCGCCGCCGAACGAGAACGACCACGCCGGGACGAGACCCTTGATGTTGTCGCGGTTGAGGGTCTTCAGCGGGCTGAAGCGCTGGGCCTGCGGGCCGAGACCGTAGGTGACGACGTCGCCGGGCGTCTTGGCGTCGTTGATGATGTCCTGCTCGGTGACCCCCTGGGCCATGGCCGGCAGGGCGCCGCCCGCCACGAGGGCGGCGACGCCCGTCGCGGCGAGGAACCGGGTCCGCATTCTCATGACGTGTCCTCCGTGGTCGGCCCCGGTCCGTGTGGCCGGGGCATCCGGGTTTCGACGCGGGCCGCACGAGTCGCGGGGCGCCCCCTTGGAGGACGAAGCTATCGGGCTTCTCAGGAAAGTCTTATTGGCCATTGGTCCAATGAGCCGACACTGAATGCTGGCGAAACCGGTGTGTTTTTCGGATCAAAGCCAAACGTCAGCGAGGCTGTGAGAGATAGCCGACCTGATAAGTTAAATAATCGAAATTGCCGTCATCGCGAGCGCAGCGAAGCGACCCAGGGTAGCGCGACATCGCAAGACGTGGCGCCGCCTGGATTGCTTCGCTGCGTTCGCAAAGACGCGTTCTTAAGCAGATCAGGCTACAGATAAGCCAGAATTGCGATGACTGGTGACCAGGCGTTCCTCAATACCCCTTCGGCGGCGCATAGGTGACGCCGTAAGTCTCGCAGATCGCCCTGAGGCGACCGTCCGCGTTGAGCGCCGTGATCGCGTCCCCGACCGCGTAGGCGAGGTCGCGGGAATCGGTCCTCACCGCGCCGCCGATCTCCCAGCGGGTCTTCACCAGCCCCGTCGAGGGGACCGTGGCGATCGGGTTATCGGACTTCGGGGCCTTCGCGGCGGACAGGGCCGCCTCGATCGCCGCGCGGGTTCCGGCCAGGATCGGCGCCTCGCCGGCGAGGTAGGCCTTCGCGGCCTCCTCGAAGCTCTTGTAGTGCTTCAGGTTCGGGCGGAACCGGCCGCCCTGGGCGGTCAGCAGCATCAGGTCGGCGGCGCCCGTGCCCTCCAGCGCGACGCTCCGGTCGCCGATATCGTCGAGGCTGTCGAAGCCCTCGAGCGCGCCCTTCCGGTACGCGAAGGCGATCTCCTGCTCGAAGTACGGCGCCGTGAAGAACACCTGCTCGTTGCGCAGGGCGAGCTGCCGGTCGGTGGGCACGTGCAGCATCAGGTCGGCGAGCGGCGTGCCGGCGAGGTCGCCGCGCCACAGGTTCAGGCGTAGGTCGCCGTCGACGTTCTCGCCGGCATCGACCACGCGCAGGTCGAGCTTCACCTTGAGCGTGTCGGCGATCGCGCGGGCGAGATCGACGTCGATCCCGCGGGGCTTGCCGGCCGTCTCCTCGGAGAACGGCGCGTTGTCCCCGTAGACCGCCACCCGCAGCGTCCCGTCGGCGGTGACCTGGTCGAGCGGGCGCGCCGCGGCTGCCGATGGGAACGGCGCCGCCAGGAGCAGGCCGCAGAATCCGAGCAGGAGGGGGCGCCGGCGCACCGCGGGGGGCCTACTCCTCATGCTTCGACTCGATGTAGCTCCGGATCGCCCACAGGCCCTCCTGCGAGATCACACCCTCGAAGGCCGGCATCTTGGTCACGCCGTTGATGACGGCGCCGTGCTTCATGCGCTCGACGAAGTACTCGTCGCCCTCCTTGCCCTGCGGCAGGTAGCGCAGGTCCGGGGCGAGGCCGCCGGAGATCATCTCCAGGCCGTGGCAGCGGGCGCAGTTCTGGTTGAAGCCCGAGGCGCCGATCGCGACGGCGTGCTTGTCGCCCTTGTAGGGGTTCTCGGCGACCCACTCGGCGCCCAGCGGCTTCAGGCCGTCGGTGTTGACCGGCTGGGGCTGGACGTCGCCGTGCCCGAGGGCGCTGCCGGCGGTCAACGCGAGTCCTAGCGCCAGTCCCAGCGCCGCGGGCACGCTGCCCGCCGCCGTCTTCATCGTGCGCATCCGCCCCTCCCGTCGTCGTTGCACGACGGTTAGCAAGTACCGGGCGGCGGACCCATTATGCTTTGGTACGGATCAGCCGGAATAACGCCATCCACGACTTGTGTTGCACTGCATCAAAAGCGGTGTGTGCACCTTGGTCCAATATCGGAGGGCACAACTCCGCTCCTAGACTCCCCGCCAAAGACGAGAGCCGCGGGGCTGGAGGAGACGGGCGGGGATGGTGTCCTCCGGTGCGCGGCGGCCCGGGATGCGCGGCGGGCCATGGGCCGGCCTGCGGCGCGCCGTCGTGCTGGCAGCCATGGCGGCCCTGGCGCCGGTCGCGCAGGGGCGGGCCGCGCCCGCGCCGGCGGGCCCGCCCCTGACGATCCGCTACCTGGAGCGGCGGGTCGAGCGGCCGGTGCCGCTGAACAACGAGGACCCGGTCCCCGACGACGAGGGCGCGAAGGGCGCGGAACTCGGCCTGAAAGATTCCAACGCCACCGGCCGCTTCCTCGGCCTCGGCTTCGAGCTCGGCGCCACGGTCGTCGAGCCGGGCGACGACATCCGCCAGGCCTTCCGGGACCTCGCCGACCGCCGCTTCGTGGTGCTCAACGTCCCGGCCGCCGACGTCCTCGCCCTCGCCGACCTGCCGGAGGCGAAGGGCAGCGTGCTCCTCAACGTCGGCGCCCCGGACACGCGCCTGCGCGACGCCGATTGCCGGCGGAACCTGCTCCACGTCCTGCCGTCCCGGGCCATGCTGGCGGACGCGCTGGTGCAGTTCCTGGCGTTCAAGCGCTGGTCCCGGATCCTGCTGGTCACCGGGCCGGCGCCGGGCGACGCGCTCTTCGCCGAGGCGCTGCGGCGTAGCGTCAGGAAGTTCGGCGCGCGGATCGTCGCCGAGTCGCGCTACGACCCGCAGGGCGGCGACGTCCGCGACACGGCTCTGCGCGAGTTCGCCCTGCCGACCCGCGGGCCCGAGCACGACGTGGTCGCGGTGGCCGACGAGGCCGGCGCGTTCGGCGCCAGCCTCAACTACAACACCGCCTCGCCCCGGCCCCTCGTCGGCACGCAGGGCCTCGCGCCGGCCGCCTGGGGCCGGCCCGTCGAGGCCTGGGCCGCCGTCCAGCTCCAGGGGCGGTTCCGGAAGCTCGCCGGCCGCGCCATGCGGCCCGTCGACTGGGCCGGCTGGATGGCGGTGCACGCCGTCGGCGAGGCGGCCGTGAAGGCGCGCAGCACCGACCCCGCGACGGTCCGGGCCGCCCTCACGGCGCCCGGCTTCGAGATCGGCGGCTTCAAGGGGCGCCCCCTGAGCTTCCGCGCCTGGGACGGGCAGCTGCGCCAGCCGGTCTTCCTGCTCTGGCCCGGGGCCGTCACCGCGACGGCGCCGATCGAGGGCTACCTCCACCACCGCACGGAACTCGACACGCTCGGCCTCGACGAGCCCGAGAGTGCCTGCCGCGCCTTCTCAGGGACATCCGGATGAGTCGGCTCGCCCCCCTCGCGCTGCTCCTCTGCCTCGCGGGCCCCGCGCGGGCCGAGGAGATCTTCGTCTCGAACGAGCGCGACAACACCGTCTCGGTGATCGACGGCGACAGCCTGGAGGTGCTGCGCACCTTCCCGGTCGGCCGTCGGCCCCGCGGGCTGACCTTCTCGCAGGACGGGCGGTCGCTCTACGTCTGCGCCAGCGATTCCGACGCCGTGCAGGTGATCGACCCGGAGACCGGTCAGGTCCGGCACAACCTGCCCTCGGGCGAGGACCCGGAGCAGTTCGCCCTGGCGCCCGACGGGCGCACCCTGTTCATCGCCAACGAGGAGAACGCCACCACCACGGTGGTCGACGCGCAGACCCGCAAGGTGCTGGCGCAGATCGACGTCGGCATCGAGCCGGAGGGCGTGGCGGTCAGCCCGGACGGGCGCACGGCCGTCACGACCTCCGAGACCACCAACATGGTCCACTGGATCGACACGCGGGCGCTCGCGGCCGTGGACGCAACGCCGGTCGGGCAGCGGCCGCGCTTCGCCGCCTTCACGGCGGACGGGTCCCGGCTGTGGGCGTCCTCGGAGATCGGCGGCACCGTGTCGGTGATCGACGTCGCCACCCGCAAGGTGGTCGAGACGGTCGAGTTCGCCGTGAAGGGGATCGCGGCCGACCGGATCCAGCCGGTGGGCATCCAGATGTCGAAGGACGGGCGCCACGCCTTCGTGGCGCTGGGACCGTCGGACCGGGTCGCGGTGGTAAATACCGCCACCTACCGGGTCGAGAGCTACATCTTGGTCGGCCGCCGGGTCTGGCAGCTCGCGCTCAACGGGGCGGGCACGCGGCTCTTCACCACCAACGGCGTCTCCGGCGACGTGACGGTGATCGACGCCGCGACGTTCCGGCCGATCAGGACCGTGAAGGTCGGCCGCTTCCCCTGGGGCGCGGCGGCGCGGCCGATGAGCCCGGCGCAGGCGCCGGACGGGCGCGCCGCCGGTGCGGTGCCGTGACAGTCTGGCTGACGCGGACCCAGGCATCCGCCTCCCTCGTTGGAGGCTTCCGGATCCACACTGGGGGCTGGGCCACAGCGGCGCCGAAGGACACTCGGGTCCCCTCTCCCGTGCGGGAGAGGGACAGGGTGAGGGATCAGGGCCGTCGGGACGAGGCGCGAGGCGACCGCGGGTCGAGACCGTGCTCCATCCTGAAACTCATCGTCCCTCACCCCGACCCTCTCCCGGTCGGGAGAGGGGGCCCGTCGCGCATTGCCGCCGGCGTCGGTGCGCGACCCGGGCCTGTGACCGACGCGGCCTGGGGCGGAGGCAGCCAGATGACTCGGCCGCTGCGGAGCGCAGCGTCTCCCAGCCCATCCGCGCTCCGAACCGCGGTAGGCCTGGGCGCGGGCCTGCTCCTTCGAGCCGCGCTGCTCCTTCTCGCCCTGCTCCTGCCGACCCTCTCGGTCCATGCAGGCCAGCTCGATCGCGCCGGCCTCGAGCGCCATTTCCCGCCCCCGCTGGTGGTCGGCGAGAAGGACGACAGGCTTCCGGTCTGGCCGATCCTGAAGCAGCAGGCCGGGTCCTACGAGGTCTTCGCCTACGCGTTCGAATCCGTCGACCTCGCGCCGATCCCGGGCTTCGGGGGCACGCCCCCCGACCTGCTGATCGCGCTCGCCCCCGACGGCACCTTCCGGGACGTGACGGTGCTCTCGCACCACGAGCCGGTCTTCCTCGAGGGCCTCGGCCCGGAGCCGCTCTTCGCCTTCGTCGAGCAGTATGCCGGCCTCTCGGCCCGGCAGGCGATCCGGGTCGGGCGGCCGAACGCGCGGGCCGCCGGCGCCGCGCCCCAGACCACCGTCGACGGCATCTCCATGGCCACCGCCTCGACGCGGGTGATCAACCAGTCGATCCTGGCCTCGGCGCTGGCGGTCGCCCGCGCGAAACTTGGCTTCGGGGCGGCCAATGTCGGCCTGAAGGTTGAGGCGAAGCCGGACCTCTACGAGCCGCTCACCCTGGCCGAGCTTCTCGCCCGGGGCTGGGTCCGGCGGCTGACGGTGACGAACGCGGACGCCGCCGCGGCCTTTCGGGGCACCGGCGTGACGGACCCGTCCGAGGGGCCACCCGACGCCGCCCTGACCGACCTGTACGTCGCCGCGCTGGACCCGCCCTCCATCGGCCGCAACCTGCTGGGTCCGTCGCGCTACGACGCGCTGATGCGCGAGCTCGGCCCCGGCAACCACGCCGTGATGGTGATCAGCGCCGGGCCGGAGGACGCGCCCGAGAACCCGGTCGGCGACCGGTTCGTGCTGGGCGCCGTCCCCGACCGGCTGGCGATCGGCCAGGGCGGCCTGATCGTGAACGCCCGCGACATGGCGGTGGAGCGCCGCGAGGCCGGCCTCGCCGAGGGGCTGCCGCCCGGCCCCTGGACGGTCCTGCGGATCGACCAGGCCGCCGGCTTCGACCCGTCCGCGCCCTGGGTGCTGACCGAGACGATCGTCCGCGAGCGCGGCCAGATCCTGTCCGAGAAGATCGCCCGGACCTTCACGGTCGAGACCGCCCTGCCCGCCGGCCTGTTCACGCGGGTCCGGTCGGATGACGGGCCGAGCTGGACCGACCCCTGGCGGGCGCGCGCGCCCGAACTCGCGCTGATCGGGCTGATGCTCGCGGTGCTGGTGCCGGTCCTGAGCCTCCAGCGCGGGCTGGTGGCAGATCAGCGCCGCTTCACCCTCTTCCGCCTCGGCTTCCTGGCGCTGACCCTCGGCTTCGTCGGCTGGTACGCGCAGGCGCAGCTCTCGATCGTGACCCTCGTCGGCCTCGTGCGGGCCGCCACCGTGACCCACGACCTCGCCTTCCTGCTCTACGACCCGCCCTCGCTGGTGCTCTGGGCCTTCGCGCTGGCCGCCCTGGTCGCCTGGGGACGCGGCACGTTCTGCGGCTGGCTCTGCCCCTTCGGCGCGCTGCAGGAACTCGTCGCGCTGCTCGCCCGGCCGCTGCGCGTCCGCCCGGTCGCGGTGCCGCCCGGCCTCGACCGGACGCTGCGGTCGCTGAAATACGTCGTGCTGGCCGGCATCCTCGGCGCGGCCGCGGCGGGGTCGCCCCTTGCCGACACCTTCTCGGAGGTCGAGCCGTTCAAGACCGCCATCACGCTGTACTTCGTCCGGGCGTGGCCGTTCGTCGCCTACGCGGCCGGGCTGCTGGTGCTCAACCTGCTCGTCTACAAGGGCTTCTGCCGCTACCTGTGCCCGCTCGGCGCCGCCCTCGCCCTCCTCGGGCGGGTCCGGGTCCTCGACTGGATCCCGCGCCGGGCGGAGTGCGGCTCGCCCTGCCAGCTCTGCAAGGTCCGCTGCCGCTACGGGGCCATCGCGCCCTCGGGTCGGGTCGACTACGCCGAGTGCTTTCAGTGCATGGAGTGCGTGACGATCATCCACGATCCCGGGCAGTGCGTGCCGCAGGTGGTGGCAGGCAAGCGGAGCCGCCGCGCCGCGCCCCGGCCGGTGACCGTCGGTTGAGTGCCCCGGTCCGCTTCGCGCCGGCCCGGCGCCGGCTCCTCGTCGGTGCCGCGGGCCTCGCCGGGCTCGGCGGCATCGCGGCGTTCCGCGCCGCCGCGGCGTCGCGGGGGCTGGCGCTGCGCACCCGCGCCGGCCTCGCCTTCGGCACCACCGTGGCGCTGACCGCCGCGGGACCCGACCCGTCGGCGACCGAGGCCGCCCTCGGCGACGGGTTCGCGGCGATGCGCGCCGTGGAGGCGGCCGCCAGCCTGTTCCGGGCCGACAGTGCCCTGGCGCGGCTCAACCGGGACGGATCCCTCGAGGCGCCCGACCCGCATCTCCTCGCACTGCTGCGCTTCGCGCTCGCCCTCGCGGCCGAGACCGGCGGCGCCTTCGACCCGACCGTCCAGCCGCTCTGGCCGGTCTGGGCCCAGGCCGCCGCCCGCGGCGAGCGCCCCGGGGCGGACGCGCTGCGCGCGGCCCTGGCGCGGGTCGGCTGGCGGCGGGTGCGGGTCGGGACGGACCGCGTCGTCCTGGAGCCCGGGACGGCCCTGACGCTGAACGCCCTGATCCAGGGCTACGCGGCCGACCAGGTCATGGCGGCGCTGCGGGCGCGCGGGATCGACGACGCCTTCGTGGATACCGGCGAGTTCGGCGCCGCCGGCGCGCATCCCGACGGCACGCCCTGGCGCCTCGGGCTGGCCGATCCCCGCCATCCCGGCGAGGTCGCCGCCGTCATCGCCCCGTTCTCGGGCTTCGCCGCGACCTCGGGCGACTACAACATGAGCTTCTCGGACGACCGCGCCGACCACCACATCTTCGATCCGGCCACCGGCCGGTCGCCGCGCGCCCTGTCGTCCGTCACGGTCACCGCGCCGACGGGGCTCGTCGCCGACGGGCTGTCGACCGCCTGCATGGTCCTCGGCCGCGCGCGCGGCGCGGACCTTGTCGTGGCCCGTCCGGGCTGCACCGTGCGCTTCACCGCGAAGGGCTGACACATCCCGCTCCGGTGCGCGGGGCGAGGCCCGAACCGCGCCGCGCGCTCTGCCCGTGCGGGAGCGATAGTTCTACGGAGGTTCGATCCGCGGCGCAGGCCCTGCATGCGTCCGGACCCGACAGGACCGTCAGGAGAACGCGCGTGACTGAAGCAGCCGGGCCGTACTGGCCGACGGAGGTCTGGGCGGAGCAGGACCCGGGAGCGGCGGGGCTCGATGCCGGGCGGCTCGCGGACGCCGTCGCCTTCGCGGAGGCCCACGAGAGCGCGTGGCCGCGCAGCCTGTACTATCCCGACGGGCGCTACGTCGGGATCGTCGAGTGGAACGAGACGGGGCCCTGGAGCGCCATCGACGGGCCGGTGCGTCCGCGGGGCGGCCCGGCGGGCGTGATCCTGAAGGGCGGCCGGCGCGTCGCCGCCTGGGGCGACGCGGCCCGCCCGGACATGACCTTCTCGATCGCCAAGAGCTACCTCGCGGTGCTCGCCGGCCTCGCCCACGACGACGGTCTGATCCCCGACGTCGACGCGCCGGTGCGGGACAGCGTCGCCGACCCGCTCCTCGACGGCCCGCACAACGGCGCGATCACGTGGCGCCATCTCCTGCAGCAGTCGAGCGAGTGGCGGGGCACGCTGTTCGGGAAGTCCGATCAGGTCGACCATTTCCGGCAGATCGGCCCGGGTGCCGACAACAGCCGCAAGGGGGAGGCGCGGGCGCCCCGGAGCCCCGGCACCTACTACGAGTACAACGACGTCCGGGTGAACCTGCTGTCGTACTGCCTGATGCGCCGGTTCGGCCGGGCTCTCCCGGAGGTGCTCCGCGAGCGGATCATGGATCCGATCGGCGCCTCCCGCGACTGGGCGTGGCACGGCTACGACACGGCCTGGGTCGAGGTCGCCGGTGCGCGGGTCCAGTCGGTCCCCGGCGGCGGCCACTGGGGCGGCGGCCTGTTCATCGGGGCCGACGACCACGCCCGCTTCGGTCTCCTCGTCGCCCGCGGCGGCGCCTGGAACGGGCGGCAGCTCCTCTCGGAGCGCTGGATCCGCGCCATGCTGACACCGTCCCCGACGCTGGACAGCTACGGCTACCTCTGGTGGCTGAACCGCGGCGCGGCCGCCAAGCCGCAGCTGCCGGCCTCGGCCTTCAGCGCCCTCGGGGCGGGCAACAACGTGATCTGGTGCGATCCCGAGCACGACCTCGTCGCGGTCCTGCGCTGGATCGACAAGGCGGCCCTCGACGGCTTCCTGCTGCGCCTCGTGGCGGCCCTGCGCCCGTAGGCGGGCCGGCGGCGCCAGCAACGGTCGGTCTCTAGGCCGTCAGAGCGCCGCGATGGTCTCGGCCATCGCGCGCGCCCGCGGCACGAGGCTTCCCACCTCGAGGTACTCCTCGGGCGAGTGGGCCTTGCCGCCCACCGGGCCCACGGCGCAGAGCGTGGGGCAGCCGACGCTGGCGGTGAAGCCCGAATCGGCGCAGCCGCCGGCGAACTCGCCGGTCACGGGATTGCCGCCCTCCGCGCTCACCCGGGCGTAGGTCTCGAACAGCGCCCGCGAGGCCTCGTCCTGCACGAGCGGCAGGAACTCGCCCTTGATGGTGAGATGCGCGGTGGTGTCGGGCACCGTCGATCCCGCCACGATCGCGGCGATCCGCTCCATGGCGGCCTCGCGGTCGGGCGGGGTCACGTAGCGCAGGTCGATCTCGCAGGTCACCCGGGGCGCCACGGTGTTCACCGACTGGCCGCCGGAGATCAGGCCGACATTCACCGTGGTGCCGCGGTCGAGGTCGGTGAGCGCGTGGAGCGCGACGGTCTTGTGGGCGAGTTCCAGGATGGCGCTGCGCCCGTCGGCGTAGTTGCCGCCGGAATGGGCCGCCCGGCCGAGCACCTCGAGGTGCATGAACACCCCGCCCTTGCGGCCGGTGACGACGTTGCCGGTCGGCCGCCCCGGCTCGGAGTTCAGCACCGCGCGGGCGCCCCGGGCGGTCTCCTCGATGATCGGGCGGCAGGCCGGCGAGCCGATCTCCTCGTCGCTGGTGAACAGGCCGACGAGGGGCACCGGCGCGCCGCCGGCCCGGTGGTAGGCGGCCAGCACGAAGGCGTTCATCACGAGGCCCGCCTTCATGTCGGCGACGCCGGGCCCGTAGGCGCGGCCGTCGGCGACGCGGAACGGCCGCCGCGTCGGCTCCCCCTTCGGGAAGACGGTGTCGCGGTGGCCCATGAGCACGACCGGCCGGTTGCCGCCGCCGGAGCCCGCGACCTCGGCCTTCAGCGCGTCGCCGTATCCCTCGACCGGGATCGTCGCGACCGGGATGCCGTGCCCGGTCAGGAACGCCGCGATGCGCGCGCCGACCGCGTCGACGCCCGGCTTGTCGTAGGAGCCGGAGTCGATGTTCACCAGCTCTTCGAGGAGGGCCAGCATGGCGCCCTCCTGTGCGTCGAGCCAGCCGAGGGCGTCGGTGTCACGGGCGGTCATGCAGGGCCTCGTATCGGGGGCAGCAGGATTGCGCAGGCCGTCTTTGCGAGCGGAGCGAAGCAACCCAGGGTCGCGCAACCTCTGGCAGCGTAGCGCAGACTGGATCGCTTCGCTGCGCTCGCAAAGACGGCGCAGCGTCCGAATCGACCGCCGATGTGGTCGGCGGCGCCTACTCCACCGTCACCGACTTCGCCAGATTCCGCGGCTGGTCGACGTCTTTCCCCATGAACACCGCCGTGTGGTAGGCGAGCAGCTGGATCGGCACCGCGTACACGATCGGTGCCACCGTCGGGTCGAGCGCCGGCATGGTGAAG
Source organism: Methylobacterium sp. NMS14P (assembly GCF_028583545.1). Classification (NCBI taxonomy): domain Bacteria; kingdom Pseudomonadati; phylum Pseudomonadota; class Alphaproteobacteria; order Hyphomicrobiales; family Methylobacteriaceae; genus Methylobacterium; species Methylobacterium sp. NMS14P. The sequence continues at coordinate 2,749,493 of NZ_CP087106.1, forward strand.
GTCGCGAGCGTGTCGAGCCCGTGCTCGGCCGCGCCCTTGGCGTCGCCGATCAGCACGATGCGGCCGCCGCGGGCGGCCACCTCCTGCATGTTCGAGACCGTCTTCTCGAACACCGCGTCGTGCGGCGCGATCACGATCACCGGCACGCTCTCGTCGATCAGCGCGATCGGGCCGTGCTTCAGCTCGCCCGCCGCGTAGCCCTCGGCGTGGATGTAGCTGATCTCCTTCAGCTTCAGCGCGCCCTCCAGGGCCATCGGGTAGCTGGTGCCGCGGCCGAGATAGAGCACGTCACGCGCCTTCGCGACCTCCCGGGCCAGGCCCTCGATCGCGCCCTCGTGGGTGAGCGCCTCGGCCATCAGGCCCGGCGCCTTGATCAGGCCGTCGATCAGCCGCCGCTCGCCCGCCGCGTCGAGCGTGCCGCGGGCCCGGCCCGCCGCGATGGCGAGGCAGAGCAGCACGGTGAGCTGGCACGAGAACGCCTTGGTGGAGGCGACGCCGATCTCCGGCCCGGCCAGCGTCGGCATCACCACGGAGGATTCCCGCGCGATCGTCGAGGTCGGCACGTTGACGACGCTCAGCGTGTGCTGGCCCTTCGACTTCGCGTAGCGCAGGGAGGCCAGCGTGTCGGCGGTCTCGCCCGACTGCGAGATCACCAGCGTCAGCCCGTCCTTCTCCAGCGGCGCCTCGCGGTAGCGGGCCTCGGAGGCGACGTCGATCTCCACCGGCAGGCGCGCCACCTGCTCGAACCAGTACCGGGCGACGAGGCCCGCGTAGTAGGCCGTGCCGCAGGCGGTGATGTAGACGCGGCTGAGCTTGGCGAAGTCGAACGGCAGCGCCTCGGGCAGCGCGACCCGCCCCTGCGCCATGTCGACGTAGTGGGCGAGCGTGCGGCCCACCACCTCGGGCTGCTCGTGGATCTCCTTGGCCATGAAGTGGCGGTACTCGCCCTTGTCGATCCGGTAGGCCTGCGTGGCGATCTTCTGCCGGGCGCGCTCGACCGTGGCCCCCGACGCGTCGCGGATCTCGGCGCCGCTCCGCGACAGGATCGCCCAGTCGCCCTCGTCGAGATACGTGATGGCGTCGGTGAACGGCGCGAGCGCCAGGGCGTCGGAGCCCAGGTAGGTCTCGCCCTCGCCGAAGCCGATCGCCAGCGGCGCGCCGTGGCGGGCCCCGATCAGCAGGTTCTCCTCGCCGGAGAACAGGAAGCCCAGCGCGAAGGCGCCGCGCAGCCGCGGCAGGGCGGCGGCCACGGCCTCCACCGGCCCCATCTGCCGGTCCATGTTGCGGCTGACGAGCTGGGCGACGACCTCGGTGTCGGTCTCCGTCTCGAAGACGACGCCGTCGGCCTCCAGCTCCTGCTTGAGCTCGCGGAAATTCTCGATGATGCCGTTGTGCACGACCGCCAGACGCGCGGTGGCGTGCGGGTGGGCGTTGGTCTCGTTCGGCCGCCCGTGGGTCGCCCAACGGGTGTGGCCGATGCCGATCGTGCCGGTGAGCGGCTCCTGGGCGAGCCTGGCCTCCAGGTTGACCAGCTTGCCCGAGGCCCGGCGCCGCGCCAGCCGGCCGTGCTCCAGGGTGGCGATGCCGGCGGAATCGTAGCCGCGGTACTCGAGCCGCCGCAGGGCCTCGATCACCTGCCCCGCCACCGCGTCGCGCCCGACGATGCCGACGATGCCGCACATGGGAGTGTCTCTCGCTGTCGCGCCCGGATGGCCGCGCGCAGGCGTTGCGCAAGGTCCGGGCCGCCCCGCGCCGTGCGGGGCCGAGCGCGACTTCTACCGGATCGGGACGGCGCAGGGCCAGCCCCGCCCGCGCGGCGTGTCCGGCCTCACGCCTTCCCGCGCCGCGCCTTCTCGGCCTGCAGCGCCGCGCGCTTCTCCCTGGCCCAGCCCGGCTTCACCGCCTGCCGGCCCCGGGCCACCGCCATGGCGTCCGCCGGCACGTCGTCGGTGATCACCGAGCCCGAGGCGACGTAGGCGCCCTCCCCCACCGAGACGGGGGCGACCAGGGCCGAGTTCGAGCCGATGAACGCGCCCGCGCCGATCGAGGTCCGGTGCTTCAGCACGCCGTCGTAATTGCAGGTGATCGTGCCGGCGCCGATATTGGCCTTGGCGCCGACCTCCGCGTCGCCGAGATAGGTGAGGTGCGCGGCCTTGGCGCCCGCGCCCATCCGCGCGTTCTTCAGCTCGACGAAATTGCCGAGTTCCGCGCCGGCCTCCAGCACGGCGTGGCCGCGCAGCCGCACGAACGGGCCGATCTTCACGCCCGGCTCCAGGCTGGTCTCGGTGAGATGCGCGAAGGCCCGCACGGTGCAGCCCTCCGCGACCCGCACGCCGGGGCCGAACACCACGTTGGGTTCCACGATCACGTCGCGTCCCAGCACCGTGTCGTGGCTGAGGAACACCGTCTCGGGGGCGATCAGCGTGGCGCCGCCCAGCATGGCGCTGCGGCGCAGCTGCGCCTGGATCGCGGCCTCCGCCACGCTGAGCTGCACCCGGTCGTTGACGCCCTGCGCCTCGGCCTCGTCCACCGGCACGACCGTGACCGGCAGGCCGTCCGCGACCGCCAGCGCCACCGCGTCGGGCAGGTAGTACTCGCCGGCGGCGTTGTCGTTGCCGATGCGGGCGAGCAGCGCCAGGGCGTGCCGTCCGGACAGCGCCATCAGCCCGGCATTGCACAGGGTCACGGCCCGCTCGGCCGCGCTGGCGTCCTTCTCCTCGCGGATCGCGAGGACGCGTTCGCCCTCGGTCAGCACCCGTCCGTAGCCGGAGGGCGTCGCCGTCTCGAAGGCCAGCACGGCCACCGCGGCGCCGTCGGCCAGCGGCGCGCGGAGGCGCAGGAAGGTGTCGGCCGAGACGAGAGGCGTGTCGCCGAAGGCGATCACCACGTCGTCGTCGGGGTCGGCCAGGATCTCCCGGGCGGCCAGCACCGCGTGGGCGGTGCCGAGGCGCTCGGCCTGCGGGAAGACTCGGGCGCCGGGGGCCGCGCGCGCGATCTCGGCGGCGACGTCGTCGCGGCCGGGCTCGGCCACCACGGCGATCCGGCCCGCGCCCGCCGCCTGCACGGCGGCCAGGACGTGGCCGAGCATGCTGCGGCCGGCGATCCGGTGCAGCACCTTCGGCAGGTCCGAGCGCATCCGCGTGCCCTTCCCGGCCGCGAGCACGATGGCGGTGAGGCTGCGCGAAGGCGTTCCGGTCGGGGTCATCGCAGGTCCAGGCGTCGATCGAGGGCCACGACGGATGGGCCGGACGGGCGCCCGGCGCAACCCCGTCCGGGCCGATCAGCGCAGCGCGAGGGCGACGTGCTGGCTGGAGCCGTGGGCGAAGCGCTCCCGGCGGCGCTCGATCGAGCTCGGGATCCGCAGGGACTCCCGGTACTTCGCCACCGTGCGCCGGGCGATGTCGACGCCCTCCCCGCGCAGCTTCTGCACCAGCGCGTCGTCGGACAGCACGTCGTCCGGCGTCTCGCCGTCGACGAGCTGCTTGATGCGGTGGCGCACCGCCTCGGAGGAGTGTGCGGCGGCGCCGGCCGCCCCTGGGATCGCCGCGGTGAAGAAGTACTTCATCTCCAGGGTCCCGCGGCTCGTGCCGATGGCCTTGTTGGAGGTGACCCGCGAGACGGTCGATTCGTGCATGCCGATCGCCTCGGCCACGGTCTTGAGGTTCAGCGGCCGCAGGTGGGTGACGCCGTGGACGAAGAACCCGTCCTGCTGGCGGACGATCTCGGTGGCGACCTTCAGGATGGTGCGGGCGCGCTGCTCCAGCGAGCGGGTCAGCCAGTTGGCGTTCTGCAGCGCCTCCGACAGGAAGGCCTTGTCGCCCTCCGCGGCGGCGTTGCGCGAGACGCGGGCGTAGTAGCTCTGGTTCACCAGGACCCGGGGCAGCGCCTCGCTGTTCAGCTCGACCAGCCAGGAGCCGTCCGGCGCGGCGCGCACGAACACGTCCGGGACCAGGACCTCGACGGCGCTCGACCCGAAGGCCCGGCCGGGCTTCGGATCCAGGCGGCGGATCTCGCCCAGCATGTCGACGAGGTCCTCGTCGTCGACGCCGCAGAGCCGGCGCAGGGCGGCGAAATCGCGCTTGGCCACGAGGTCCAGCCGCGAGACCAGCGCCTGCATCGCCGGGTCGAACCGGTCGCGCTCGCGCAGCTGGATCGCGAGGCACTCGGCGAGGTCGCGGGCTGCGATCCCGGGCGGGTCGAAGGTCTGGACCAGCGCCAGCATCCGGCCGACGAGGGCCGGGTCGGCGCCGAGACGCTCGGCCACGCCCTCAACCGACTCGCGCAGGTAGCCGGCCTCGTCGACGGCGTCGATCAGGAAGCCGCCGATCAACCGCTCGGCCGGATCCCGGGTCGCGAGATCGAGCTGGCCCGCGAGGTGCTCGCGCAGCGAGGTCTCGGCCGTGAGGGTCGCCTCGAAATCGGGCGCCTCGGCATCGAAGCTGCCGCCGGTGCTGCCGTAGGGCGGCGGCGTCAGCGAGAGCATGTCGCCGCCGCCCGCCTCGCGCGCCTGGACGGGGATCTCGTCGGGGAAGACGTTGTCGAGGCGCGTGTCGAAGTCGCTCTCGATCTCGCCGCGGCTCGGATTGAGATCGGCCGAGAGCCACGATTCGGGCTCCGGTGCCTCGAAGCCGTCCGCCCCGGCCTCGTCGGCGTGATGGCCCGCTTCGGCGACCTCGCCCGGGCCCGGCAGCTCCGGCTCGGCGCGCTCGAGCAGCGGGTTGCGCTCCAGCTCGGCCTCGACGTAGGCCGAGAGATCGAGGTGCGAGAGTTGGAGAAGCTTGATCGCCTGGAGGAGCTGCGGCGTCATCACCAGGGCCTGGCCCTGACGCACTTCCAGCCGTTGCACCAAACTCATGCGAGGCCCCGATGCCCTTCCGGCGCGGTTCGCCAGCCGGAGCCACGCTGCTCACGGCATGGTTCTTGCTTGCTCCGTCGTGCTTTCTCTAGCCCGATCCGTCCCGCGCGTCAAAGCGCGACCGCGCACGCGGATGTTGGCAAGTGCACGGAGCTGCCGCGTCCGTGGCGCACCGGCCACAACCCGATCCGCCGCCCGGCAGTCTGAAGGCAGATCTTAAAGGAAGGTTTGCGCATTCGTCCGCGCGCGTTTGCCAGGACATCCGAAAATCGCCGGCATTGCTTTGTCTGGTTGCAGACCCTTCCCCCGCTAGATGCAATATCCGCTCGCAATTGCGTTTTTATCCGAGCATGGCTCGGGGGTGCGCCTCGGTTCCCGCACTCGAGCCGAAGCGCGGATGTCGATTTCTGCGTACGCGTTTGCCGAATGCCGCATCAGAACCGCCTTCTGGCTGCCCTATCCGAGGCGGATGGCGCGCTGCTCCGGCCTCACCTCGAGGCGATCGACCTTCCCCTCGGCAAGGTGCTCGTCGAGCCGGCCGCCACGATTCCGCACGCGGTCTTCGTCGACACCGGCCTGTGCTCCGTGGTGTCGACCCTGGCCGAGGGCGGCCGCATCGAGATCGGGCTGTTCGGACGCGACGGCATGGCCGCGCCGGCGCTGCTGCTCGGAACCGACACGATTCCGTACCAGATCTTCATGCAGGTCGCCGGTCGGGGGCGCCGGATCTCCGTCCCGGCCCTGCGCGACGCCCTGAGATCCAGCCCGTCGCTGCGCAACCTGCTGCTGCGCTACGTCCAGACCTTCCTGGTCCAGGTTGCCCAGACCGCGATCGCCAACGCGGGCGCGCCCGCCGAGGAACGGCTCGCGCGGTGGCTCCTCATGTACCACGACCGGCAGGACGGGGACGATCTGTCGGTGACGCACGAGTTCCTGTCGATCATGCTCGGCGTGCGCCGCCCGACCGTCACGGTCGCGATCCACACCCTCGAGGGCGCCGGCCTGATCCGGGCCCGGCGCGGCCGGATCCGGGTCCTGAGCCGCATCCGCCTGGAGGAGGCCGCCGGCCAGACCTACGGTCCGGCCGAGGCCGAGTACGAGCGCCTGATCGGCCCGCTGCGGCGCCCTCAGAGCACGCTGTCGTAGGGCACTTCGGCGACCACGGCGCCGGCCTCGTCGGTGATCACGAAGGTGTCCGCGCGCCAGCCGCGCGGCGTGCCGTAGACGTGCGGCAGGCGCCGCATGTCGCGCAGGATGTCGTGGGCAAGGCACTCGGCCGCGGTCCGGTCGGGCAGCTCGTCGCCCTCCTGATCGGCGATCAGCGTGCCGCGCCGCCGGACGTTGAGGAAGAAGCGGGGCAGGTCACATCCCCTTGCAGGATCGGCCAGCGGGTCCCTCGGCGCGACGGCGCGGTGCCCGTCCGTCAGAGACAGAGTGCGTCCCCTCCGGGAACGGTGTCGCAGGCCCGGACGGGGTGGCGGATCGGCGTGAACCACGCCGCGGGGGAACCGGCCGTCTCGCGTCCCGCCGGGAAGGGCAGCGTGCGCGAGGACGGCCGCGGCATCTTGCGCGCCGACGCGTACCGGTCGGACCGCACCGGCCCTATCGTACTTTCGTGCGGAGGATCCGGCGACCCGAAAGGTGTCCGGCGCGCCCGCGGCTTATGTCCACACTCATACATTTTTCGACGCGCGGCCGGATCGCGGCCCGGAGAACCGCGTTCTCTGCGCGGTCGCCGCGACGCGAGGATCGGGCGCCCCGTCGCGCGAGGCCATGCCGGTGCCCACACACAGGTTAACGACATCGCACAGGCCGCGGCGCACGCTCACTATCTGGCCGTGAGGTTCTGCGCCGTGCGCTACTTCACCGATTTCATCGACGACCGCGGTCTGTCCCTCGACGAGGAGGGGCTGCCCTTCGCCGATCTCCACACGGCCTGTCTGTCGGCGGCCGAGGCCCTGATCGAGGCCGTGCATGACCGGCTCCGTGTCCGGACGGACCGGCCGGCCCCCGGAGATGCCGGACTGGTGCTGGAGACGCGGGTCCGGGACGCGGCCGGCAGCACCGTCTTCCGCGCCCGCCTCACCCTCGACCTGGATTGGTACCCCTCCGACAGCTGAGCGCGGGCCCTACCAGCCGCAATTCGGGATCGGCGGCTGCGCCTTGGCCATCGCCGACTTCTCGATCGGCACCATCGCGCCCCAGGCGTATTTCTGGGCGTGGGGCGTGACGTTGGCGAAGAGGCAGCCGAGCTGAAAGTGGGTCGCGCCCATCTCGCCCGCGAAGCCCATGCAGTCCAGGAAGGTCCAGGTCTTGGGCACCGGGGTCATGGACCGCCAGCGCGGCATAGCCACCGGCGAGCAGACCTTGATCACCCCTGTGCCGTCATCGGCGTTCAGCGCGTCGCCCGGGCTCTGCGCCGCGCCGGGCCGCACGGCGAGCCCGAGCAGGAGGGCCGCCGCGAGGGCCGCCGCGCGGGCTGGTCGGTAGGGGATCAGGGCGTGTCGGCTCATCGGGTCAGCGCATCGTCCACCACAGGGCCGCGAGGATCGCGAAGCCGATGATGTTGTAGAGGATCGCCCAGATCCAGACACCCAGGACGGCGCGGCTCGGCTGCCGCGGCCGCGACCGGCCGGGCCGCAGGCGGTTCCGGTCCTCCGGCGTCGGCCAGATCGCCGCCCGGGGAGCCTTGAGGAGCCGCGTCAGCGCCTCCGGCAGGTGCGGGCCGTGCGGTGTCTCGCCGGTCATGCGGTCTCCGATGCGACGATGGGTCCTTCCGGGGCGGAGCCGCCCGGGGCCGGACCTGTACACGGCGCCCGCCGCTCACAGCACCGTGCCGGGTGCCTGCGGGTAGTACTGGTAGGTCCAGGTCTCGGAGAGCAGCCGGTCCCCGGATCGCAGCTGCAGGCGCATCTCCACCGGATCCGGACCCTCGGCGTAGACCTTGAGAAAGACCCGCCAGGGGCTCGGCTTGCCGTAGGGCGCCCAGGTGGCGCCGACTTCCTCGACGCTGCCGCGCGACAGGGTGAGCGCGACCGTGGCCTTCTCGGGATCGAGGCCCGACAGGGCCGCGCCCTCGAATTCCAGCACGAACTGCCGCACGAGGTTGGCCCGGCCCGGGCGCCTGTCGGCATCCGCGAGCCACGCGGCCTTGGTGGCCCGGGTCGCGACGCACCGGGCGAGGTCGGTGGCGACCGGTTCCTTGACGGTCCAGCGCAGCCGGTACGCGAAGCTGCGGTCGGTTCCGGCCTGCGGCGCGTCGTCCGGCACCCAGAGGGCGACGATGTTGTCGTCGGTCTCCTGGTGGGTCGGGATCTCCACGAGCTGGACGCTGCCGCGGCCCCAGTCGCCCTCCGGCTCGACCCAGATGTCGGGCCGGTTCTCCTCGAAGCCGTCGTCGATGTAGTTCTCGTACGCGCGGTCGCGCTGGAGCAGGCCGAACCCCTTCGGCGACCGGTCCGCGAAGGCGCTGACGCTGAGGCGGGGCGGGTTGTTGAGCGGCCGCCAGATCAGCTCGCCGGCCCCGGTCTGCATCAACAGGCCGTCGGAATCGTGCACCTCGGGCCGCCAGTCGCTCGCGAGGAAGCGGCTCGCGCCCTCCGAGTACCAGAGCATCGAGGTGAGGGGCGCCATGCCGAAGCGCTCGACCGCCTTGCGCATGTAGACCGTGCAGGCGACGTCGATGACGACGTGCGGCTCCTTCCGCGCGACGAACCGGTAGGCGCCGGTGAGGCTCCGGCCCTCGAGGAGCGCCAGCACGGTCACGGCGCCGTCCGCGGCCGGGCTCACGTAGAAGCGGGTGAAGACCGGGAATTCCTCGGTCTTGCCGGGCCCGGGCGCCGTGTCGATCGCGATGCCCCGGGCCGAGGCGCCGTACTGCGCCCCGTCGCCGGCGGCGCGGAAATAGGAGGCGCCCAGGAAGGCCAGCCAGTCGCCGTCGTCGCCCGGCTGGCCGGCGGGCGCCTTCTGGAACCGGAATCCCGCGAAGCCCGCCCCGTCCGGGACGTCCTGGGCCGGATTGCCGGGCGGGTAGGTGAACAGGTCGTGGCTGTAGAGCACCTCGCGGGCCTGCCCGCCCTCGAGGGCGTAGACCTTCACGGGGTGGCGGAAGAAGTTGCCGAGGTGGAAGAAGGTTACCGGGTACGGGCTGTCGGCGAACAGGGCGTGGCCCGGCGGGTAGCGGATCTCCTGGAGCGGCCCGTAGGTCAGGGCGTCGAGGGCCGCCGAGGCGGGGGCCTCCGGCGGCGGCGCGTAGGGCCGGTCCCGCAGCGTCCGGGCGAGGTCCTTCAGCCGGTCGAGATCCATGGGCTCGGGCGGCGCCAGGCGCGGCCCGCCGCCGGCGGCCCGGGCGAGGCCGGGATACGGCGCGAGGGCCAGGAGCCCGATGGCGGTCAGGACGCGGCGCGTGATCAAGCTGGAACCCCCGGATTCGGCCGGGCCCCGCGGCCCGCGCCGCCCTCTAGCCACGCCGGCGCGGCGGCGCAATTTCCCGACCCGCGGCTCAGCTCCGCGGACCGCAGCTGCCGGTGCTGCCGTCGGTCGTCCAGAGGTTGGCGCCGCCCCCCGGCGGGCACTGCCCCGGCAGCGCCAGGGTGATCAGCTTCGCGAAGGTGTTGGACTCGTCCTCGCCGTAGCCGATCTCGCCGACCATGCGGCCGGTCCTGTCGAACAGCGCCACGGTGGCGGAATGCTCCATCGTGTAGTCGCCGTCCTTGGTCGGCACGCGCTTGTAGGCGACGTGGTAGGCGTCGGCCATGCGGGCGACCTGCTGCGGCGTGCCGACGAAGCCGCGGATCCGCGGATCGAACGAGGCCAGGTACGCCCGCAGGGTGTCGGGCGTGTCGCGCTCCGGGTCGAGGGTGACGAAGACGACGTTGAGGCGGTCCGCGTCGCGGCCCATCCGGCCGAGGGCCGACGCCAGGGTCGCGAGCGTCGTCGGGCAGACGTCCGGGCAGTGGGTGAAGCCGAAGAACAGGACGGACGGCTTGCCGCGGAGATCGGCCTGGGTCACCGGGCGGCCGTCGAGATCCGCCATCGTGAACGGGCCGCCGACCTTCCGGGAATGGCTGAAGGGCGAGCCCTGCTGGAGGACGATCGCCCCGGTGCCGGTGGCGACCACGGCGACGAGGGCGGCGGAGGCGATGAGGGCGAGAGGGCTCGGTGCCATGCTGTGACCTGCGACGGCGCCTCGGGGCGGCCGGTATCGATGCCGCCAATATGGGGTCCGTGTCGACAGGCGTGAGGCCGCGGCGCCCCGTGCGGGGCCGGACCAGGAGAGGAGACGACGTCAGGAACACGCCCGGGAGAGGCCGGTTGGCCAGGATACGGGCGCTCGCGCCATCCGGCGCCGGGATACCCGGGCCGCGCGCCCGATCGTCCCCTCCGCGACCGTGCACGGGAGCCGCCCCAGATGGCCCAGCAGATCCCCGTCGACCCGCAAGCCCGGGCCGACGATCCCCGCCGCGACGCCGAGCGGGACGACGCGACCCACGCGATCGCCGACGACGTCGCCTACCAGCGCCACGTCCTGGTCAACGTCGTGTTCGTGGGCGCCCCCGGCGCGGGCGACCGGGGCTGGGTCCTGGTCGATGCCGGCGTGATGGGCGCCAAGCGCGGGATCCAGGCCGCCGCCCGGGCCCGCTTCGGCGAAGGCGCCCGGCCGGCCGCGATCGTCCTGACCCACGGCCATTTCGACCATGTCGGCGTCCTGGAGGACCTCGCGGAGGAATGGGACGTCCCGGTTTACGCGCACGCCCTGGAGCGGCCCTATCTCGACGGCAGCGCCGCCTACCCGACGCCGGATCCGAGCGTCGGCGGCGGACTTCTCGGACGCCTGTCGCCGCTGTTCCCCACCCGGCCCGTCGACGTGTCCGGGCGGCTGCGCCTCCTGCCGGAGGACGGTTCGGTGCCGCCCCTGCCCGGCTGGCGCTGGATCCACACGCCCGGCCACGCGCCCGGCCACGTCTCGCTCTGGCGCGAATCCGACCGGACGCTGATCGCGGGCGACGCCTTCATCACGACGGCGCAGGAATCCGCCTACGCGGTCGCGACGCAGGCGCCGGAGCTGCACGGGCCGCCGATGTACCTGACGATCGACTGGCCGGCGGCGCGCGCGTCGGTGCGGGCGCTCGCCGCGCTCGCCCCGGAGCGGGTCATCACCGGACACGGCCGGCCGCTGCAGGGGCCCGAGATGCGCCGCGCCCTCGACGCCCTGGCGGAGGATTTCGACCGGGTCGCGGTTCCGGAGACGGGCCGGTTCGTGGAGAACCCGCGCGGGGCCGCCGACGGCTCCGCCTACCGGGCGCCGCGCTGACCGGCGCGACGGCGCGCGGGCGGCGTCTCACGAGGCCCGCGCGAGATCCTGGAACGGGGCCGGGGCGCGCGCGGCGGCGAGCACGTCGTCCATCTCGGCCTTCGGCATGGCGTGGCCGAACAGGTAGCCCTGGCCGAAATGGCAGCCCTGGTCGGACAGCCAGTCGAGGCTGGCGTCGGTCTCGATCCCCTCGGCTGTGGTGGAGAGGCCGAGGCTCGCTCCGAGCTTGATGATGGCGTCGACCAGCTTCGCCCGCTCGTCGCTCATCGTGATGGCGTCGACGTAGCTGCGGTCGATCTTCAGCTTGTCGAACTTGAGTTCGCGCAGGTGGTAAAGGCTCGAATAGCCGGTTCCGAAATCGTCCAGCGCGATGCGCACGCCGAGTTCGCGCAGCGACAGCAGCGTCGTCCGGGTCGCCTCCAGGTCCTGGATCAGGGCACTCTCGGTGATCTCGACCTCCAGGCGCTGCGGCGGGAAGCCGGTCTCGGTCAGGATTCCCAGGATGCGCTGGGCGAGCCACGCGTCCTGGAACTGCTGTGGGGCGATGTTCACCGCGAGGATCAGGTGGGGCGGCCAGGCCCGGGCATCCAGGCAGGCGCGGCGGATCAGGCTGTAGCTGAGGTCCGCGATCATCCCGGTCTCCTCGGCCACCGGGATGAACTCGCTCGGGCCGACCAGCCCGCGCGTCGGGTGGCGCCAGCGCGCCAGAACCTCGACGCCGACGATCTCCCTGTCGGGGAGCGACACCACCGGCTGGTAGAACGGCTCGATCGCGCCCGTCTCGATGGCGCCGCGGAGTTCCGTCTCCATGCGGGCGCGGGCGCGCAGCTCCGCGTCCATGGCGCTGCGGAAGAACCGGAAATTGCCGCGCCCGTCCTTCTTGCCCTGGTACATGGCGAGGTCGGCCGCGTGCAGGATCGCGTCGGCATCCCCGTGCTCGGCCGATACCGCGGCGACGCCGACCGTCGCGCCGACCTTGAGGTCGTTCTGGTTCCACGTCACCGGCTCGGCGATGCGCGCGATGGCCGCCTGGGCGAGACGCGCCAGGGCCTCGCTCTCGTAGCGGAGCGGGACCAGCATGGCGAACTCGTCGCCGCCCAGCCGGGCCGCCAGGCCGCCCGACGGCACGAGCTGCTGGAGACGCTCGGCCACGGCGCACAGGACCGCGTTCCCGGCCGCGTGGCCGTAGAGGTCGTTGACCGGCTTGAACCGGTCGAGGTCGATGAGCAGCACCGCCGCGTCCGCGGCGCCCGACGCGTGCGCCCGCTCCACGGCGTCGATGAAGCGGCGGCGGTTCGCGAGACCGGTCAGGCCGTCGTGCCGGGCGATCGCCTCGGCCTGCGCCGCGGCGGCGGCGCGCTCGAGCATGAGCCGCCGGAGGATGATCGACTTGCGGATGCTGGCGCCCCACTGCGCCACGCCCATGCAGGCGGCGAGCAGCAGGAGGTCCGTGAGGTTGTAGGTGGCGACGAGGCCGTTGAGATACGCGAAGGTCCCGAGGGTGACGCCGACGAACCAGATCCCGACGCCGATCACGAGCAGGCACAGGGTCTCGTACAGCTCGCCGCGGCCCCAAGCTTTCGACGTCTCGATCGGCATGGTCAGGACCCGGTTTCCAACGTCAGCGCGAAACATGCCATCCGCACACGCGCTGTAAATCAGCTCCCGGACGCGGCAGCCTGTCTACATCTTTACGGGTCTTTGTCTTGGTTTAATTTGAATTAAGGCTCGCTCCAACGCTGCCGCGCGCGGCCCGAAGGCGCGCGGACGTCACGGCAGGGAGGAAATTGCCGGGGCCGCGCCGGCGATACCTTCCGCATCCGGGCGCCGGACCCGCGCCGTCACGCCTCGTCGACGGCGTCCGGACGTCGCGCGGCCGCGCGGCTCTCCTGGAGGGTGGCGGCCGCCTTGACGATCGACAGGATCCCGCCGCGGGTCGTCTCGTCGGTGATGCTCATGAAGGCCAGGACGAGTTCCATGACCTTCGGATCCTCGAACAGGGCCGCGGGCCCGACGCGTCCGCCGCCGTTGTCCCGCGGGTCCGCGAAGAAGGTGTCCACCGGCACCTTCAGCAGGTCGGCGATGGCCTGTAGCCGCCCGGCGCCGATGCGGTTGCGCCCCTTCTCGTACTTCTGAACCTGCTGGAAGCTGACGCCGATGGCCTGACCGAGGTCGGTCTGGCTCAGGCCCTGTGCCACGCGCAGCGCCGCGATACGGCCGCCGATCGTGCGATCGGTCTCGGTGGCGGACTTGGGCTTCGGGGAGGACGACATCGGACGGAAACCTTCGGCATGCTGGATGAGTGCGACTTACCGAGTGTCGCGGGAAAAAACACAACCGAAAACTGCTTAGTGCACCAATAAGTTGCGCAAGTCCTAGTTGCACCGGACGCATGGCTTGGCTGTTGGTTGTACGCCCACGGTCATCGAAACCGCAATGGTGAACTGTGTCTGTCACGAGGCGCACAATTCATTGTGACCCTCCGCCGGTCTTCGTCCGGGCCCGAGGCCGGGCAACCGCTGTACGGAGCGGGTCATCAGCGTTCGGGCCTCGCGATGTAAAGTACCGAGATCGTGGATGGTCGTTGCGGGCGGCGGCGGACGTGTGGAGCCGCGCGCATTGTGGCGGGATTACGCCTGTCGCCTCTTATCTAAACATCGACGATGCGCTCCGTCGGCGGGGATGTCGTCGCCGGTGAGGCGCGGCCCCCTATTTACGGCAGGGTCCTGCCATTATCGTGCGTCCCAACACTTTATGTTCCGACCGAGAAAATCTATGAAATGATGTATTCACCGGCCAAGCCCGACGGTAGGGTCGGTCTCCCATCACTGCGCCTGGGTCGATGACCGATCTTCTCACCACCCTCCAGGAGCCGGCCGGAACCGCCGGGCAGGCCGAGCCGGTGCCGGAGACGTCGGCCCTGCGCGTGCACATCGCGCGGATCCTGCGCAAGCTGCCCTCCGCCAAGGCGACCGGCGCGGCGCGGTGAACATTGCCGAGGCTTCGGTCGGGCGCAGGCGCGCTTGAACGGCGACCCGCTCCCCGCGGTCGAGCCGGTGTCACGCCGTCCAACGGCACGTCCCGGGCGTTCCGGGACACGCTGACGCTCAGCCCGGCGCCCCGCTGACGATCCGTCGCGCCGCTTACTCGAGGGCGGTGACGCGCGGTCCGGCAGTTCCCCTCAGGCGACGGCGTCCAGCGGCTGCGGGCGGGCCCGGACCCGATCGAGGATGTCGAGCGCGCGAACGCTGTCGGCGAGCGGCATGGTCGGGCTCTCGCGCGCGCCGGCACGCAGGCACCGATGCACCTCGTCGATCTGATGTCTGAGCCCGAACCCCCGATACGGCGTCGGGATCAGCGCGACGCGGCGGAAGTCCAGCGGTTGCAGGAGACGTTTCGCGAAGGCCAGCCGGCCGACGGCCTGCCGGCGCGGCGGGGCGCGGTCGGCGGGGGCCGGAGCGGGTGCCGTGCGCACGCGCGTCAGGAAGGGCGGGCACAGGAACTGCCGGTGCAGGTGGATGCGCCCGCGCGCGCCGACGATCACGGCGGCGTTGTCGGCCTCGCCTGTGGAGCCGCAACTCAGGGTCGCGGTTTTGTCGGGCCACGCGAGCGCGAGCGCGGCCTGCTGGGTCGCCGCGCCGCCGCGATCGACGGTGGCGCCGGAGACCTGCGCCGGGGCGCCGAACAGATGGAGCGCCAGCGACACGGGGTAGATGCCGAGATCGAGGATCACCCCGCCCTCCGCCGGATCGTCCGTCCGGCCGGGCGGGGGCGGCGAGCGGGGGAAGAACAGGCGGGCGTCGAGATGCAGGGGATCGCCGATCTCGCCCGCCTCCAGCATCGCCTTGGCCCGCACGACGCCGGGCGTGAAGCGCATCCACATCGCCTCCATGCAGAAGACGCCCTTCCGCTGCGCCGCCTCCGCGATGCGCCGCGCCTGCCCGCCTGAGAGCGCGATCGGCTTCTCGATCAGGACGGACTTGCCGGCCTCGATGCAGGCGAGCGCGCTGGCCATGTGGTCGCTGTTGGGCGTGGCGATGTAGACGATGTCGACATCCGGCCGCGCGGCCAGGGCCTCGACGCCGGCAACGGCGGTGGGTGGGCCGGAGGCCTGCGTGAAGGCCTGGGCGAAGGCCTGCGCACTGCCGGCGCTCCGGGCGCCGACGGCGGCGAGCCGCGCGTCCGGCCGCCCCAGAAGGTCGCTGACGAAGCGCTGGGCGATCGTCCCGGTGCCGAGGACGCCCCACGAGACGGTCTGTGCCATGGCTAGAACCTGGATCTCAGCTGGATCACGGCACCGCCGCCGGCATTCTGCATGGCGAGCGCGATCTCGGTGATGTGCAGCACGAACCGCGCCGGGAGCGGCGCCGGGACCCCCTTGCGAATCGCCTCGGCCTGGGCGGCGGGGCCGCGCGCGAAATCCATCTGCGACGGGTAGGCGGGCAGCTTGCCGCCGAAGCGGGGGATCGGCAGCTTCCGGCCGAGGAAGATGCGGCCGGGCAGGTAGCGCCGGATCCGGTGCAGCAGCCGGCCGAGCCGGCCGGGCGCGTCGCCGCTCGGCGACCGGAGGTAGACCGGGCCCTGGCTGGCCCACGAATCCGTCACGGTCAGGACGCCCCGATCGCCGATGTCGAGCAGGGATCGATCCTGCGGCGCGACGAACCCGCAGGTGATCCGCGCGACGACGCCGGATCGGAATTCCAGGCACGCCGTCGAGAAGTCGTTGGCGACCGAGTCCGGGGGCTGGCCGGTGCCCTTGTCCGGGTAGAGGCGCGACGCGAAGGCGGTCATGCGCTCGACCGGGCCGAACATCAGGCTCATCCAGGTCAGATAGTAGCCAGCGTGCTCCAGGGTGCATCCGACCCGGTACTCGTCCTCCGCCGGCCAGGGGACCCGGTCACGCTCCGCCACTCGTGCACCGGCTCGCGGAACACCGGCCCGTCCTCCAGCTCGGCGTAGACGAGCCGGACCGACCCGATCTGGCCGGACGCGACGGCCTCCCGCACGGTCGCGCCCGCCTCGCCGAGGATGCTCGCGGGTGCACCGCTCAGCGACAGGCCCTTCGCCTCGGCGAGCTCCACCAGCGCTTCGGCCTGGGCGTACTCCATGGCGAGCGGCTTCTCGGAGTAGACGTGCTTGCCGGCTTCGAGGGCGGCCTTGGTCACCACGTAGTGGCTGTGCGGATTCGTCAGGTTGAGGATGAGACCGATCTCGGGCTCGGCCAGCAGGGCCTCGAGGCTGTCGAATGCGCGGGCGTTATAATGACGGCAGAAGACGGCGCGCCGCTCCGGGTCTCGGTCGTAGACGCCGGCGAGGCGCAGTTCGGGATGGTTGACGAGGGTCGTCATGTAGAAGTCGGCGACGTATCCGCAGCCGACGATCCCGATCTGCATCTCTGTCCCTGAAGGTCATCCGCACCGGATTCGGGACGTAACGGCAGCGCTCCGTTCCGGGCCCTCATCAATTGGGCGTAGGATCGGCTTTCGGAGCGTTCACCGGCCGGTCCGGGCGCCCGAATGCGGCGCGCCCGGCCGGACTGCACACGGCGCATATGCCGAAGGCTGCGACGCGATTCGGTCAAACAGGCGTTTAACGCTCCGTTTACCGTGCTGTCCGAGAGTTTCTGTTACAACCGGAGCCCGTGAACAGCCATGCTTGATGTCGCCTTTTGGTGGTGCGTGGCCGTGGCGCTGACCGGATCGGTCGGCCTCGTCGGCCTGGCCCTCTTCGTCGGACGGACCGCCCGCTCGCAGCCGCGCGGCGTCAGGCTGCCCCGGACCGAGCCCCTCGTGCTCCGTCACTTCGGGCGCGCGTAGGTCGGCTGTCCGGCGTCATCGGCCAGGCCACGGACGTCTGAGATCTGTAGGTTCGCGGCCGGGTCGATCACACGCCGGGAAGGTCCGGCCGGCCCGAGTGGCGCGAAGATCCGGACGCGAACGCCCGGGCTTCTGCGGTAGATCGCCCGTCGCGGAAGAGAAATGGTCGGAGTGGCGGGATTCGAACCCACGACCCCTAGTCCCCCAGACTAGTGCGCTAACCGGGCTGCGCTACACTCCGACGCCGCTAGGGCTCGCGGCTCTTAGCCTCCGCGCCGCGCCCGCGCAAGCCCTGTCGGCGCGCACGGGCCGCACCGAGATGCTGGCCCTCGCGGGTCAGGCCCGCTACGGGGAGGCCTCCCCCCGGCAATCGTCCGAGGATCATGACGGACCGACCGATCGCCTTCGATCTCACGCGCCTCGTCACGCGGCTGCGCCACGCGAGCCCGTCGGGCATCGACCGCGTCGACCTCGCCTACGCGCGCGCCTATCTCGGTCGGGCGGAGACGGGCGTCGGCGTCGTCTCCACGGCGTTCGGACCGCGCATCCTCGATCGCGCGCAGGCGCTGGAGATCGTCGAGGCGGTGGCGGCCGGCTGGGTCGAGGACCGGGACGCCGCGTCGGACCCGATCTACCGGCGGCTCGCGTCCCGCTGCGGCGATCCAACCGTCGCGCCGCCGCCGCTCGCTGCGCCGCAGGCCGGGTCCGCCGACCGGCGGCGGATCCAGGCGCGCAAGGCGGTCGACGTCGCGCTGCGCGGCCGGTCGGTCACCGTCCTGCCCCGGGACGCGCTGTACCTGCACACCTCGCACCTGCGCCTCGACGACCCGCGGCGGTTCGACTGGCTCTATACCCGTCGGGACGTGCGGGCGGCG
Organism: Methylobacterium sp. NMS14P; assembly: GCF_028583545.1. Taxonomy (NCBI): domain Bacteria; kingdom Pseudomonadati; phylum Pseudomonadota; class Alphaproteobacteria; order Hyphomicrobiales; family Methylobacteriaceae; genus Methylobacterium; species Methylobacterium sp. NMS14P. The sequence continues at coordinate 2,767,352 of NZ_CP087106.1, forward strand.
TTCTTCGTCCACGACCTCATCCCGATCACCCACCCGGAATACGGCCGGTCCGGGGAGGCCGACCGCCACCGGGCGCGCCTGCGCACGATCGGGCGGCACGCCTCCGCCATCCTGGTGAATTCGGAGGATACCGGCCGGCGCACCCTCGCGCACCTCGCCGCCGAGGGGTTCGGACGTCCGCCGGTGGCCGTGGGCCATCTCGGGGTCGAGCCCGCCTTCGGGCGCACGGGGCCCCGGTTCACGCCCGACCGGCCGACCTTCCTGATCTGCGGCACCATCGAGTCCCGCAAGAACCACCTGCTGCTGTTCCAGATCTGGCGGCTCCTGGCCGAGCGCCACGGGGCGGCCGCGCCCCGGCTCGTCGTGGTCGGACGCCGGGGCTGGGAGGCCGAGAGCGCCATCGACATGCTGGAGCGCTGCCCCGGTGTGCGCGCCCACGTCATCGAGGCCTCGGGCTTGTCCACCCACGGTCTGGCGGCGCTCATGCGCAGCTGCACCGCCCTGCTGATGCCGTCCTTCACCGAAGGGTACGGTATTCCCGTCGTTGAGGCCGCGGCCTCCGGGCTGCCGGTCATCGCCTCCGACATCGCCGTCCACCGCGAGATCGCCGACGGTTTCGCGCTGTTCCGCGATCCCCTGGACGGTCCGGGCTGGATCGAGGCGATCGAGGCGCTCGCGCGGCCCGGCGCGCCGCTCCGGTCCGAACTGGCCGGTCGTCTCGACGGGTATCGGCCGCCGGACTGGCCCGCGCATTTCGCCGCCGTGGCGCCGACCCTCGCGGCACTCTGACGGAGCGGCCGGTCCGCTCCGGGCCGGGACCCGTCGGCCCGCCTGCCGGCCGCGCGCCGACGACGCACGTTGCGCCGCCGGGGTCTGACGAATAAGGAAAAGCGTCAGTCAGCCAGCCTGGCCGAGAGCGGGCGGAACGGAGATCCTGCCGATGCGGGTGGTCGACCTCGATCGCGAGACGGTCAAGAGCGGGCTCAATGACGGCTCGATGCTGATCATCGATGTCCGTGAGCCGCATGAATACGCGGCCGGGCACATCCCGGGCGCCGTCTCGCACCCGCTCTCCAGCTTCGATCCGCAGGCGGTCGCGGCCCTCGTCGCGGAGGACGGCCGGCGGGCGGTCTTCTCGTGCGCCTCGGGCGTCCGCTCCGTCCACGCGCTGATGGCCGCGCAGAACGCCGGGCTCGACCTCGCCGAACACTACAAGGGCGGCTTCAAGGACTGGTACAGCGCGGGCGAAACCGTCGCCTGATCTGCCGTTTCAATCCGGCTCGCGAGACCGTGATGTGCGTTCGCGCACAAGCAACAACGTCTACCGCGGGTTACGGCGCACCCGCGGCGGAACAATCGTCAAGCTCGGCGCGACCGGACGGTCGGCCAACGGACAGCAGGACCCGATGCGCAGCCGGCTTCCCAGCCTTCTCACCGTCTTGTCAGGCCTGATCGCGGGTCTCGCGGCAGGGCCCCTCGCGACCCCGGCCCGCGCGCAGGCGCCGGGCGGCCCACCGCCCAAGGTCACCGTGGCCAAGCCCGTGGTGCGCCAGATCGTCGAGCAGGATCAGTATACCGGTCGCTTCGACGCGATCGAGTTCGTGGAGGTCCGCGCCCGCGTCACCGGCTACCTCGAGAAGATCAACTTCGTCGACGGCCAGACGGTGAAGAAGGGCGACGTCCTGTTCGTGATCGACCGGCGCCCCTACAAGGCGGCGCTGGAGCAGGCCCAGGCGGCCCTGGCCTCCGCCAAGGCGCGCCAGTCCTTCTCGCAGACGGACCTGGAGCGCGCGCAGACCCTGTCCCGCAGCGGCAACATCTCCGAGCAGGTGACGGACCAGCGCCGGCAGGCCTCACAGACCGCCCAGGCCGACGTCGACAGCGCCCAGGCCGCCCTCAACAACGCCCAGCTCAACTACGACTTCAGCGAGGTGAAGGCGCCGATCAACGGCCGCATCAGCCGCCGCCTGGTGACCGAGGGCAACATCGTCAGCGCCGACCAGACCATGCTGACCACGATCGTGTCCCTCGACCCGATCTATTTCAGCTATACCGTCGACGAGAAGTCGTTCCTCAAGTACCAGAACAGCCTCGGCATCGGCATGGGCCAGACCCAGCAGGGCAAGGGCGTGCCGATCCTGATCGCGCTGTCCGGCGAGGCGAAGCCGACCCGCAAGGGCACGCTCGACTTCGTCGACAACCGCGTCGACAACGCCACCGGCACGATCCTGCTGCGCGCGACCGTCCCGAACCCCGACCTGTTCATCAAGCCCGGCCTGTTCGGCATCGTCTCGATGCCGGCGACCAAGCCGTTCCAGGGCATCCTGCTGCCCGACGAGGCGGTGGCGGCCAACCAGGACAAGCGGATCGTCTACATCGTCGGCCCCGAGAACGTGATCCAGCAGAAGGACGTCGTGCTGGGGCCGAAGGTCGACGGCTACCGGGTGATCCAGTCGGGGCTGAAGGGCGACGAGACCGTGGTGGTCAACGGCCTGTCCCGGGTCCGGCCGGGCGCGAAGGTGACGCCCGAGACGATCGAGCTGCCGCCGAGCAAGACCTGAGCCCGCGCGGCTCGACACGAACGCCCTCGTGCGCGCCGCGCGGCGCGCCCCGCACCGACGACGCAGGGCCCCGTCCGGGAGACCGGCGGGCCTCAGAGGTTTGACCGATGCGTTTCGCCCATTTCTTCGTCGACAGACCGATCTTCGCGTCCGTCACGTCGATCGTCTTCCTGATCCTCGGCTTCGTGGCCTACGAGAGCCTGCCGGTCTCGCAGTACCCCGAGATCGTGCCGCCGACCGTGACGGTGCGCGCCTCCTATCCGGGCGCCAACGCCGAGACCGTGGCCGCCACGATCGCGACGCCGATCGAGCAGGAGGTCAACGGCGTCGACAACATGCTCTACATGACGTCGTTGTCGACCAACGACGGCAACATGCTGCTGACCGTGACTTTCAAGGTCGGCACCAACCTCGATATCGCCAACGTGCTGGTGCAGAACCGGCTCTCGGTGGCGCAGCCGCGCCTGCCGCCGGACGTGCGCAACCTCGGCGTCACGGTCCGCAAGGCCTCGCCCGACCTGATGCTGGTCGTGCACCTGCTCTCGCCGAACAAGACCTACGACCAGAACTACCTCGCCAACTACATCTACCTGAACATCCGCGACGAGCTGCTGCGCCTCGACGGCGTCGGCGACATCACGATCTTCGGCGGTAACGAGTACGCCGAGCGCGTCTGGGTCGATCCCAACAAGCTCGCCGCCTACGGCCTCTCGGTCACCGACGTCACGACCGCCCTGCAGGAGCAGAACGTGCAGGTGGCTGCTGGCCAGCTGAACGGTCCGCCCGCCGCCAGGGGCGAGGCGTTCCAGCTCGTCGTGCAGTCGCAGGCGCGGTTCAAGACGCCCGAGCAGTTCGCCGAGGTGATCATCAAGGCGCAGGACGGGCGCCTCGTCCGGGTCAAGGACATCGCCCGCGTCGAGATGGGCCAGAAGGACTACACGACCAACTCGTTCCTCAACGACACGCCCGCGGTGGGCATCGGCGCCTTCCAGCGGCCGGGCACCAACGCCCTCGACGCGGCGGCGTCGGTCAAGAAGGTGATGGAGGAGGTCAAGAAGAACTTCCCGCCGGACGTCGAGTACCGCATCGCCTACAACCCGACGGAGTTCATCGAGGAATCGATCCACGAGGTCTACAAGACGCTGTTCGAGGCGGTCGGCCTCGTCGTCATCGTGGTGCTGGTCTTCCTCCAGAGCTGGCGGACCGCCCTGATCCCGGTCATCGCGATCCCGGTCTCGCTGATCGGCACCTTCGCGGCGATGGCGGCCTTCGGCTTCTCGCTCAACAACCTGACCCTGTTCGGGCTGGTGCTCGCCATCGGCATCGTGGTCGACGACGCGATCGTGGTGGTGGAGAACGTCGAGCGCAACATGGCCGAGGGCCTGTCGCCGGGCGACGCCGCGCACAAGACCATGGACGAGGTCGGCGGCGCGGTCATCGCCATCGCGCTGGTGCTCGCCGCGGTGTTCGTGCCGACGGCGTTCATCCCGGGCATCTCGGGCCAGTTCTACAAGCAGTTCGCGCTCACCATCGCGGCCTCGACCCTGATCTCGGCCTTCAACTCGCTGACCCTGTCGCCAGCGCTCTGCAAGCTGCTGCTGGTGCCCCACCACGCCCGCAAGGAGCCGAAGTTCTTCCTGACCCGGTTCGTGAACTGGCTGGCGAACGGCTTCAACCGCGCCTTCGACGCCACGTCGAACGCCTACGGCCGGACGATCCGGGTCCTGACCGGCGGCATCGTCGGCCTCGGCGTGATGCTGCTGGTCTACGCGGCCGTGATCGCCGGGACGCTGCACCTCGCGCAGACGACGCCCACGGGCTTCATCCCGGACCAGGATCAGGGCTACCTGATCGGCGTCGTCCAGCTCCCGTCGGGCGCCTCCCTCGACCGCACGACGGACGTGATCCTGCGCGCCGCCAAGCAGGCCCGGACGGTCGACGGCGTGGCCAACGCGGTGATCATCGCGGGCTTCGACGGCGCGACCTTCACCAACACGACCAATGCCGGCGTGATGTTCCTGACCCTCAAGGGGGCGAAGGAGCGCGCGGAGGTCGGCCGGAGCGCGGCCGTCATCACCGGCGACGTGCTGAAGGCCACCTCGGACATCCAGGAGGCGCGGGTCATCGTCATCCCGCCGCCGCCCGTCCGCGGTCTCGGCAACGGCGGCGGCTTCAAGATGCAGATCGAGAGCCGCCAATCCTCGGATATCGGCCCGCTCATGGCCGCCGCCGGCGAGGTCATCGCCCAGGCGAACCAGAGCGCGGACGTCCAGCGCGTGTTCACGACCTTCGACAACTCGACGCCGCAGCTGTTCCTCGACATCGATCGCACCATCGCGCGGATGCTGAACGTGCCGCTGGCCAACGTGTTCTCGTCGGTCCAGGCGGATCTCGGCGGCACCTACGTCAACGACTTCAACACCCTGGGCCGCATCTACCAGGTGCGCCTGCAGGGCGACGCGGCGTTCCGCACCTCGGTGCAGGACATCTCGCAGATCAAGGTGCGCTCCTCCACCGGCGCGCTGGTGCCGATGGGCACGCTCGCCTCCGTGCGGGACGTGACCGGTCCGCAGATCGTGCAGCGCTTCAATCTGTACTACTCGGTCCCGGTGCAGGGCGTGGCCAAGCCCGGCGTCTCGACCGGCCAGGCGCTCACCGCCATGGAGGAGATCGCCAAGAAGGCGCTGCCTGACGGCTACTCCTACGACTGGACCGAGATCGCCTACCAGCAGAAGGCGGCGAGCGGCACGGCCGGCGCGGTCTTCGCCCTCGGCGTGCTGCTGGTCTTCCTCGTGCTCGCCGCGCAGTACGAATCCTGGGCGCTGCCGCTCGCGATCCTGCTGGTGGTGCCGACCGGCGTGCTCGCCGCCCTGGCGGGCGTGCAGTTCCGGGGGCAGGACAACAACATCCTGACCCAGATCGGCCTGATCGTGCTCATCGGCCTCGCGGCCAAGAACGCGATCCTGATCGTCGAGTTCGCGCACGACATCGAGCAGCGGGAGCACCGCGGCCCGGTCGAGGCGGCGGTGGAGGCCTGCCGTCTCCGCCTGCGCCCGATCCTGATGACCGCCTTCGCGTTCATCCTCGGCACCCTGCCGCTGGTCATCGCCACCGGCCCCGGCGCCGAGATGCGCCAGGCGCTCGGCACCGCGGTCTTCTTCGGGATGATCGGCGCGACCTTCTTCGGCCTGTTCCTGACCCCGGTCTTCTACGTGGTGATCCGCCACTTCTCGATCTGGCTGGGCCGGTTCCGGAAGAAGCACACGCACGGCGATCCCGGCGGCGCCGCCCCGGCCCACGGCTGACGGCACACGCACCCCGGAACGATGGAAGCCGCGCCGGATCCGCGAGGATCGGGTGCGGCTTCCGCGCGACGGGCGGGGGCGCCCGGTGTAGAGGCTCGCGGCATGCACGCCCTCGGTCGCCTGTTTCTCGGGGCCTTCGCCCTCCTGCTCGCCGTCCCCACGGGCCTCGCGGTCCTGGTCCTGGCGCTGCTCGTCGACCCGGCCGCGCAGGCCTGGCTGACCGGCGGGGCGCTCGCCGGCCTCGACATGGCCCTGTCGGACCTCTCGGCCGGGCTGCCGCCGGAGGGGCTCGCCCTGTTCCTCGCCGGCCTCGCCAAGGCGCTGTTCGCGCTGCTGTTCGTGCCCCCGGCCCTGATCGGTCTCGGCGGTGAGATCCTTGGGCGCCGCGGCCTCCTGTGGTACGGCGCCGGCTGCGGGCTGCTCACCGCCGCCCTCCCCTGGCTGACGCGCGGCGCGCTCCGGTCCGGCGGAGGCGCCCGCGACGCCGCCCTCCTCGCCGGCGAGGCGCGCTTGACGCTGATCCTGTTCGTCGTCGGCGCCAGCGCCGGGCTGGTCTACTGGCTGGTCGCCGGGCGCGGCGCCGGCCTCGTCCGGGACGGGCATCGCCCCGAGGAGGCCTGACGCCGCCGCCGAGAACGTCGCCCTTGGCCGCGGACACGCGGGCGCGCTACAGGGGAGCCGCCACGACACGGTTCCCGATGCTCGCCCTGCGCTCTCTCGCCTTCAACATCTGCTTCTACGCCGTCACGACGGTCCTGGCCTTCGCCGGCCTGCCCATGCTGGTCTCCGGCCGGTCGGTGCTGCGGCTCGCCCGCGCCTGGGGGCGGATCACCCTGTGGCTCCTGCGGGTCGTCGCGGGGATGCGGGTCGAGTTCCGCGGGTTGGAGAACATCCCGCCCGGTCCCCTGCTGGTGGCGGCCAAGCACCAGTCGGCCCTGGAGACGCTGGCCCTCTGCACGGTGCTGCCGAACTTCGCCTACATCCTGAAGAAGGAGCTGCTGCTCATCCCGTTGATCGGCTGGTACCTGTCGCGCAGCGGCATGGTGGCGATCGACCGGTCGAAGGGCACCCGGGCCATGAGCCTGATGAACGCCGCCGCCGGCGCGGCGATCCAGGACGGGCGCCAGCTCATCATCTTCCCCGAGGGCACCCGCCGTCCGGTCGGGGCGCCGCCCGCCTACAAGCAGGGGCTCTCGCACCTCTACACCGCCCTGAACGTCCCCTGCCTGCCGGTGGCGCTGAACACCGGCCTGTTCTGGTCGCGCAACAGCCTCGTGCGCCGGCCGGGCAGAGCCGTGATCGAGTTCCTGCCGCCCATCCCGCCGGGGCTGCCCCGCCAGGAGTTCCAGGCGCTGGCCCAGGAGCGGCTCGAGACGGCCTCGAACGCCCTCGTCGAGGGTGGGCTCCAGGGCCTCGCGGCCGAGGGGCACGCCGTGCCTGCCGACGAGGCGCCGGCCGCCGCCGACGCCCGCCGCTGAGCCGTTCGCGGCGGCCGTTTTCCGCCTCGGATCGTCTCCCGGCGGCTTGTGGATAACGGGCATCATCGCCACATCTCGTCTTAGGAACGTCGCCCTTGACGCCTGTGGATATCGCGCGTTAGGTTAGAACAAATGGCGAACAGAAGAGCTCAGTCCTGGTCGGCCGCGCTCCGCGACCTGAAGGACGATCGCACCCGGAGGCAGGACGTGCGTGAAGAACGCCTCAAGACGACCGCGGGTCTGCGCGGCTCCCCCGCGCTCCCGCTCTCGGCCTGGCGCGGCCGCTCCGGCCGCCGCTACGTGGTCGGTGTCCATCCGGCCGGCGGCTTCGACCTCGACGAGATGGCGCAGGCCGTGGTGATCGCCGTCCGCCGGGACAATGCCGGCATCGCCGAGATGGTCTCGGTGGCGAGCTCCAGCGAGAGCCCGCGCGACCATCTGCGCCGGACCTGGCTCGACCGTGTCCGCCGCCGGGGTGCCACCGAGATGCACGTGCACCGCCTCGCCGAGAACGAGGCCGAGCGGACGGCGATCGTCGAGGATCTGCAGGTCGACACCGTCGAGCCGGCGCAGGTCTGACCGGAAACGCGCCGCGCGCGGACGGATCGCGTCCGCGGCGGTCGACCCGGGGCGGCGCTGCCCCAGTTTCGCCCCTTGCATGGCCACAAGCCGGGGCCACGATGTCCCTGAGGGGACGGGCTCGGGGAGCGGAACGCATGGTGCAGGATCGGACGCGGCTGGAGGGCGCCGCTGAGACAGTCCCGGTACGGGGCAAGCGGCGATCCCGGCTCGGGCTGTTCCTGCCCTACATCCTGCTCGCCCTCGTGGTCGTGGGCTGGTCGGCCGGCTGGCTGTGGATGCGGGAGCGCGCGGCCGGCGAGATCGACGGCTGGATCGCCCGCGAGGCTTCGGCCGGGCGCACCTGGACCTGCGCGGACCGGTCCCTCGGAGGCTACCCCTTCCGCCTCGAGCTGCGCTGCAGCGCCGTGACCCTCGAGCGCGCCGACGGTCGCTTCCGGCTCGGACCGAGCACCGCCGTGGCGCAGATCTACCAGCCCCGCCTCGTCGTGTTCGAGAGCGCCGGGCCGTTCCACGTCGAGCAGGGCCCGCTGACCGGCGACGCGTCCTGGACCGCGCTCCAGGGCAGCTTCCACGGCGCCGCGGGGGGCTTCACACGCGCCTCGCTGGTGGTCGACAAGCCCGACATCGCTGTGAAGGGCGCCGAGCCCGGCCCGATCGCCGTGTCGGGGCGGCACCTGGAGCTGCATGCCCGACCGAGCCCCGGCCGCTTCGACTCGGACGGCGCAGTGGATGTCAGCCTGCGCCTGAACCAGGCGGCGGTGCCGCAGCTCGACGCTCTCACCCGAACGCAGGATCCGGCCGATCTGTCGCTGGACGCGACCCTGACGCAGGCCACGGTGCTGCGCACCGGGACGGTGGCGCGCGAACTCGAGCGCTGGCGTCAGGCGGGCGGCGCCCTGGACCTGACCGCCCTGTCGCTGGCAAAGGGCCCGCAGCGCGTCCAGGCGAAAGGCAGTCTCGCCCTCGACTCCGCCCACCGGCCGGCGGGGCAGATCGATCTGCGGGCGGCCGGGGTCGACGCGCTGGTCGGCAGCATCGTCGGCCAGCGTTTCGGCTCGGACAGGGGCGCCCTGGTGGGCCAGCTGGTCGGCGGACTCCTGGGCTTGGCCCAGCGCCCGAGCCCGGCGGATGCGCCGGCCGATGCGGCGCCGCTCAAGGCGCTCCCGCCCCTGCGGCTCGTCGACGGGAAGCTCGTCTTCAGCGGCTTCCCGATCCCGAACCTCTACCTGCCGGCCCTGTACTAGGGCATCCGGTGGCGCCGGGCTGCGGTACGGGCGATGTCGGTGAGCGCACCGACCGCGCGCCGCGGGCCTGCTCGGCGGCGCGCGATCGGCTATAGGAAGCCCATGGCCCCCTCCCCGCCCCCGACCCGCGTCAAGATCTGCGGGCTCAGCACAGAAGCGACCCTGACCGCCGCGCTGGAATCCGGGGCGGACTGGATCGGCCTCGTGCACTTCCCCCGCAGTCCCCGGCACGTGGCGCTCGCGCGGGCAGCCGCCCTGTCGGCCCTGGCCCGCGGACGGGCCGAGCGGGTGGTGCTTCTCGTCGATCCGGACGACGCGCTGCTCGCCGCGTCCGTCGAGGCGGTGGATCCGGATCTCATCCAGCTCCACGGCCACGAGAGCCCGGAGCGCGTCGCGGCGATCCGCGCCCGGACCGGCCGGCCGGTGATGAAGGCGCTCGGCATCGCCACCGCGGCGGATCTCGCGGCCCTGCCGGCCTACGCGACCGTCGCCGACCGGATCCTGCTGGACGCCAAGGCGCCGCCGGACGCGGCCCTGCCGGGCGGCAACGGCCTGCGCTTCGACTGGGAGCTCCTGCGCGGCGCCGCGCTCCCGCCCGGGACCATGCTGTCGGGCGGGCTCGATGCCGGAAACGTCGCCGACGCCCTCGCCCGCACGGGGATCGGCGCCGTGGACGTGTCGTCCGGTGTCGAGACGGCGCCCGGCGTCAAGGATCCGGCGAGGATCGCGGCCTTCGTGGCGGCCGCGCGCGGCGGGCGCTGAGGTCTCCGCCTCAGCGGGGGGCCGGCAGGGCCGTCCGGCCGGTATTCGGGACCGTGTAGGCGCCCGACGTCTCGGCCTCCGGCGCGTAGGCCCGCAGCCGGCTCGCCTCGCGCTCGTGCCGGACGGCCTCGCGGCGGTGGTAGCGCGCCCGCGCGCGGGTCTTGCCCTGGCCCAGCCACGTGAAGATGCCGCCCACCACGATGCCGAGGGCCACCGCGCCGAACAGGATCGCGTAGAGCGGGAGATCGACGCTGAAGACCGGCGCGTCCACGTTGAACGGATCGAAGGAGAGCCGCACCGGCGCGCGGTTGGCCACCGCCAGGAGGATCACCAGGGCGGCGATCGGCAGCAGCACGAGGCTCTTCAGGAAACGGATCATCGCGCTCACAGGTCCTTCCTACTCGGCGGCCGAGGCATTCTCGCCGATCCCGGCGGCGTTGAGGCGCTGGCGCATCTCCTTGCCGGTCTTGAACACGGGGATCGCCTTCTCGGACACGGCAACGGCGGCACCCGTGCGCGGGTTGCGTCCCCGGCGCGCCTCGCGGCGCTTGACCGAGAAGGCGCCGAAGCCGCGCAGCTCGACCCGGTCGCCGCGGGCCAGCGCGTCGGAAATGGTGTCGAGGATCGCGTTGACCAGGATCTCCACGTCGCGCTGGTAGAGATGCGGGTTCTGCTCGGCGATCTTGAGGACGAGCTCCGACTTGATCATGGCGTGGGATCTTCTCGCGGGATCGGGGCGGGCTGCGCGGCGGCGGCCGTTCAGGGTTCCGGGCGCCAGAGGGCGAGCATCCCGCCCCGGGCGGCCTCGGCCTCGAGGCCGACGGACCGCAGCTGCGCCGCGAGACCTTCCAGGCCGAGGAGGTCGGCGCCGATCCCGGCGGCGGACCACAGCGAGAACCGGGCCTCCGAGGCGGGCTTCCAGTCCTTGATCGGCAGGTTCGCCTGGACGCCGCGGGCGCTCTCCAGCCACGCCACCGCCTGCCGCTCGCCGCCGAGCTCGTCGACGAGCTTCAGCGGCACGCTCTGGCGCCCGCTGAACACCCGGCCGTCCGAGACGGTGCTGAGCTGGGCCGGATCCATGCCGCGGCGCTCCGCGACGAGGCCCTTGAACCACGCGTAGGTGTCGCCGACCACGGAGGCCAGCGCGGCGCGCGCCTCCGGCGAGGTCGGGGTGAAGCCCGACGGCTCGGCCTTGAGCGGCGACGACTTCACCGACTCGACCTTGACGCCGACCTTGTCCAGCAGACCCGAGAAGTCGGGGTACTGGAACAGCACGCCGATCGAGCCCACCAGGCTGGTCTCGCGGGCGACGATGTGATCGGCCGCGATGGCCGTGATGTAGGCGCCGGACGCGGCGGTGCCGTCCACGAAGGCCACGATCGGCTTCTTGGCGGCGAGCGCCCGGAGGTTGCGGAAGATCTCTTCCGAGCCCGTGGTGGTGCCGCCGGGCGAGTTGATCGAGACGATCACGCCCTTCACGGCGTCCGAATCGCCGACCCGCTTCATCAGCTTGGCGGTGGCCTCGCTGCCGGCGATGAAGCCCGAGACGGAGATGCGGGCGATCTGCGGCTGGACCGCGAAGGCGCCGTCCGCGCCCGTCCGCACCCGGTACCCGAGGGCCCCGACCGCCACGATGAGGCCGCCGACGCCGAGCACGCGCCAGAGGGACAACCTGCGGCGCAGGCGCCGCCGGTCAATCAGCAGTTCGGCATCGGCTGCCATGCTGTCGCTTCCCCTAAAGCACCCCGACCGGCCCCTCGACGGGGTGCGGGAGCCGTCCCCCCGCGCCGGGCAAGTCCTTGGTTTCCTTCGGCTCACTCGGTCCGAGCCGTGCGAGGCCGGTGTTCTAGAGCATTTTCCGCGGGCGTGGATACGGGGCGCGTGAAGAAAATGACGGGGCGGCCGATCCCTGTCGCGTCGAACGGCGCGACAGGGATCGCGTCCCGCTCCCGGCAACCTTGGATTGCCGGCGTCAAAAGAAAAACCCGCGCGGGACCGGGGTCCCGCGCGGGTCTCAACGCGGCGGATCCGCCGCCCGGACAGGCCGGGCGGCAGGGGCCGTATCTCACTCGTCGTCGGAGCGCTTCTTGTTGAAGGCGGCACCGAGGATGTCGCCGAGGGAGGCACCCGAATCGGCGGAGCCGAACTGGGCCATGGCCTCCTTCTCCTCGGCGACCTCGAGGGCCTTGATCGAGACCTGCACGCGGCGGGCCTTCCGGTCGAACTGGACGACGCGGGCGTCGAACTTCTCGCCGGTGGCGAAGCGCTCGGGGCGCTGGTCGCCGCGGTCGCGGGCGAGCTCGGCCCGGCGGATGAAGGTCTGCATGTCGGTGTCGACGATCTTCACCTCGACGCCGGCATCCTTCACCTCGACCACCTCACAGGTGACGATCTGACCCTTCTTGATCTCGCCGGCCTCGGCGAAGGGGTCACCGCCGAGCTGCTTCACGCCCAGCGAGATCCGCTCCTTCTCGACGTCGACGTCGAGAACCTGGGCGCGGACCATGTCGCCCTTCTTGAACTCCTCGATGACCTGCTCGCCGGGACGGTTCCAGTCGAGATCCGACAGGTGGACCATGCCGTCGACGTCGCCCTCGAGGCCGATGAACAGCCCGAACTCGGTCTTGTTCTTGACCTCGCCCTCGACCTCGGAACCGACCGGGTGCTTCTCGGCGAAGGCCTCCCAGGGGTTCTGCAGGGTCTGCTTGAGGCCCAGGCTGATGCGGCGCTTGACCGGATCGACCTCCAGGATCTGAACCTCGACCTCCTGGGAGGTGGAGACGATCTTGCCCGGATGGACGTTCTTCTTGGTCCAGCTCATCTCGGAGACGTGGATCAGGCCCTCGATCCCCGGCTCCAGCTCCACGAAGGCACCGTAGTCGGTGATGTTGGTCACGCGGCCCTTGAGCTTGGCGCCCTCCGGGTAGCGGGCGGCGATGCCCTCCCACGGATCGGCGAGCAGCTGCTTGATGCCGAGCGAGATGCGGTGCGTCTCGTGGTTGATCTTGATGATCTTGACCTTCACGGTCTGACCGATCGTGACCACCTCGGACGGGTGGTTCACGCGGCGCCACGCCATGTCGGTGACGTGCAGCAGGCCGTCGATCCCGCCGAGGTCGACGAACGCGCCGTACTCGGTGATGTTCTTGACGACGCCGTCGATGACCTGACCTTCCTCAAGGTTGGCCACCAGCTCCGAGCGCTGCTCGGCGCGGCTCTCCTCAAGGACGGTCCGGCGCGACACGACGATGTTGCCGCGGCGGCGATCCATCTTGAGGATCTGGAACGGCTGCGGGGTGCCCAGCAGCGGGGTGACGTCGCGGACCGGGCGGATGTCGACCTGCGAGCGCGGCAGGAACGCCACGGCGCCGTCGAGGTCGACCGTGTAGCCGCCCTTGACCTGGTTGAAGATCGTGCCGGTGACGCGGTCGTTGTTCTCGAACGACTTCTCGAGCTTGACCCAGCTCTCCTCGCGGCGCGCCTTGTCGCGCGAGATGACGGCCTCGCCGAGCGCGTTCTCGATCCGGTCGACGTAGACCTCGACCTCGTCGCCGACCTTCAGCTCGCCCTCGCGGCCGGGACCGGTGAATTCCTTGAGCGCGACACGGCCTTCCGTCTTGGCGCCGATGTCGATGACGGCCACGTCCTTCTCGATCGCGACGACGCGACCCTTGACGACGGAGCCTTCGGTGATCTCGTGTTCGAGGAAGCTCTCCTCGAGGAGGGCTGCGAAATCCTCGCGGCTCGGGCCACGCCCCAGAGCGGTACCTGCGGTCATTCTGTCTCCTGAACGGCCCCCGGCGGAGGCCCGTTGCGTCGGCGGCTCGCGTTGCAGGCGCCCCCGTTCGCCGCGGCCTTCCCGGAGTCTTTCGGGAGAGGCGACCGGTCCCGCGGGACCCGGTTTGCCGACGCGTCGATACGGATGACGAGGGCGGTCCGTCCGGCGGCCCGGCGGGCGCGCCAGAAGACGAGCGCGCGAGGGCGGATCCGGGAGGACGCGCGTCCCTTACAACATCGCCCTTGCGACTTCAACCGATTAGGGTTTTAGGCTCGGCGGGCGGTCCGCGGGGATCGGGCGGTCTTGCCGCCGGCCGTGGATCCGGCAAACTGGTCCGCCATCGAACAGGTGCGGTCGCGCTCCCGCCGGCCGAGGGGCATCCCCGACCGGCCGAGGTTCGGGCCGGTCCGGCGATGCGAAGCGTCTGGGGGTGAAGCGTGCGGCGTCCTGATCTCGAGTCTTGGGTGGCGCGCCATCGGCCCGGCGGCGCCGCGCGTTCCGCGCGCTCCGGGGGCTGAGCCCGCGATGCCGAACGGGTACAACGCCCCGATGGAGATGCTGGCGCGCAAGCTCGACAGCATCGCGCGCCTGTCCGATGCCGACCGCGCGGCGCTCCTCGATCTGCCGCACACGGTCCGGAACCTGCCGGCCCGCCACGACATCGTCCGGTTCGGCGACCGGCCGACCAGCAGCTGCCTCGTCCTGCAGGGCTGGGTCTACCGCTACGCCGCCCTCGCCGAGGGCGGTCGGCAGATCCTGTCGTTCTACATCGCGGGCGACCTGCCGGACCTGCAGAGCCTTCACCTGCACCGGATGGATCACAACCTCGCCACCCTCACGCCCTGCGTCGTGGCGCTGATCTCGCACGACGACCTGCGCGCGGTGCTCCTGCGCAATCCGGGGCTCGCCGCCACCCTCTGGCGCGACAGCCTCATCGACGCCGCCCATTACCGCGAGCGCATCACCAGCCTCGGGCGGCGGCAGGCGCTCGGTCGCGTGGCCCACCTGTTCTGCGAGCTTTACCTGCGGCAGAAAGCGGTCGGGCTCGCGCGCGGCCTGAGCTGCCCGCTGGTGCCCAAGCAGTCCGAACTCGCCGACGCGCTCGGCCTGACCAGCGTCCACCTGAACCGAGTCCTGCGCACCCTGCGCGGCCGGGGGCTCGTCACGCTGAGCGGCGGCGTCCTGACCATCGAGGACTGGGACGCGCTCACGGAGGTCGCGGAGTTCGACCAGACGTTCCTGCACTTGGCGAACAACCCGGCACCGGCCCGCGAGACCGCCGAGGCGGTCTAGCAAGCGGGTCGGCGGGCGGTCCGGCGGGCGCGCCCCTCAGGCGGCCCGGGCCAGGGCATCCGGCGCCTCGGCCACCGCGTCGGTGTGGACGTCGAACCGGACCAGGTGGGCGGCGCCGAAGCTCGTCGTCAGGGCGCAGTCGGTGGCGTCGCGCCCGCGGGCCATGACGATGCGGCCGATGCGGGGCCGGTTGTGGCGGGCGTCGAACGTGTACCAGCGCGGCCCCTCGGGCCCCGCGAGGAAGACCTCGAACCACGCGGAGAAGTCCATCGGCGCCGGGTCCTTCGGCACGCCGATATCGCCCAGGTAGCCGGTGGCGTAGCGCGCCGGGATGTTCATGCACCGGCACAGCGTGATCGCCAGATGCGCGAAGTCCCGGCACACGCCGACGCGCTGCGTGTAGCCGTCGAAGGCGGTGCGGGTCGCGTCGGCCTGCTGGTAGTCGAAGCGCAGACGGGTATGGGCGAAATCGACGATCGCCTGCACGCGGGCCCAGCCCTCGGGGGTGGCGCCGAACAGGGACCACGCGGTCTGCGAGAGCTTGTCGGTGTCGCAGTAGCGGGAGCCGAGCAGGTACGGCATGACGTCGTCGGGCAGGTCCTGCACGGCGATCTGGCGGGCATCTGGGGCCTGGTCGTCCGGCAGCCCGCTGTCGGCGATCGTGAAATCGGCCGCCATGGTGATCCGGCCGCCCGGCGCGACGATGCGCGTGCAGACATTGCCGAAGGCGTCGACGTGCTGCGCCGCCGCGACCGGCGGATCGAAGGTGATCACCTCCGGCGTCAGGAGGTCGCCCCGGCGCTCCGGGCGCACGTTCAGGAGCAGGTTCATCGGCGTGGGGCCGAACGTGTCGAAGGCGATCGAGAAGCCGGTGCGGATCTGCATCGTCGGAGACCGTGAGCAAGGTCGCTGTCCGGCCGGGCCGGCAGACGGGTCGTTACAGTACAGGGCCCTACAAGCCGCGAGCCGAGGTCAGGTTCCGCCGCCGAGGTCGGTTCAAGACAGTTTGAACTGCCTGAATATTTCGCAGGGGCCGCGAACCGCGGTCGCGTCGGAGCTGTGCGGACCGTCATGCGGCAGGCCGAGGGCGGGGCTGCGGTCAAGCGGGGCCGTCCGTCACCGCACCATGTTGCAACGCACACGGCAGCCTCTTATCCCAGGCCGCTCGATTCCAGGGTCCGCCGGCGCCGCCCGGTGCGGCCTGCTGCCAGACGATCGACGCCCATGACGCCCGACAAGCTTTCCCTGCCGAAGGACAAGATCCGTGTCCTGCTGCTCGAGGGCATCAACGACAGCGCCGTGGCGCTGATGCGGGCGGCCGGCTACACCAACCTGACCCGACTGCCGAAGGCGCTGGACCGGGAGGCCCTGCACGAGGCGCTCCAGGGCGTGCACATGGTGGGCATCCGCTCGCGCACGCAGCTCGACGCGGCCGCGTTCGAGTCGGCGGACCGGCTCCTGGCCGTGGGCTGCTTCTCGGTCGGCACCAACCAGGTCGATCTGGACGCGGCGCGCCACCGGGGCATCCCGGTGTTCAACGCCCCCTTCTCGAACACCCGGTCGGTGGCGGAGCTGACGATCGGCGAGATCGTGATGCTGCTGCGCCGGATCGTGCCGCGCTCGGTGGGGGCCCACGCGGGCCGCTGGGACAAGTCGGCGGTGGGCTCGCTGGAGGTGCGCGGCAAGACGCTGGGCATCGTCGGCTACGGCAACATCGGCACGCAGCTCTCGACCCTGGCGGAAGCCATGGGCATGCGGGTGCTGTTCTACGACCACACCGACAAGCTGCGCCACGGCAACACCGAGCCGGTCGAGACGCTGCACGCGCTGCTGGCCCAGAGCGACGTCGTCTCGCTGCACGTGCCGGAGACCGACGCCACCGCCAACATGATCGGCGCGGCCGAGATCCGGGCGATGAAGCCCGGCGCCTTCCTGATCAACAACGCCCGGGGCACCGTCGTCGATCTCGAGGCGCTGGCCGCGGCCCTGCGCGACGGCCATCTCAAGGGCGCGGCCGTCGACGTCTTTCCGGTGGAGCCGGGCTCGAACGCCGAATCGTTCGTGAGCCCGCTCCAGGGGCTCGAGAACGTGATCCTCACCCCGCATATCGGCGGCTCCACCGAGGAGGCGCAGGAGCGCATCGGCTCCGAGGTGGCGCGCAAGCTCGTGGACTATTCCGATATCGGCTCGACGGTCGGCGCCGTGAACTTCCCGCAGGTGCAGCTCCCGGCCCGTCCGACCGGGACGCGGTTCATCCACGTCCAGCGCAACCTGCCCGGGATGCTGGGGCGGCTCAACGACGTGTTCTCCCGCGGCCACGTCAACATCGCCGCGCAGTTCTACCAGACCGACGGCGAGGTCGGTTACGTGGTGCTGGAGACCGACGCCACCGACGCGGATGCGGAGGCGCTGCTCACCGAGATCCGCGCCATCCCGGGCACGATCCGCGCCCGCCTCCTCTACGAGCGCCGCTGACCCCGCGGCGCGCGCGGGAATTTAAGCTGCGCGCGTGAACGCGGCGGGTCTTGCCGCGTTCGTCTTGCGCGGCCAAGCTGGCCGCTGTTCAAGTCATGGACGGCACCATCGACGGCCTCGGCCGGTCGAGCGCCCGGCCGGCGGAGGAATTGCGGTGACGAAGCGTGTAGCGTGCGCATGGGCCGGCCTCGTGCTCGGCATCGCCGGGTCGGTCTCGGTCGTCTCCGGCGCGTCGGCGGATTGCCTGCGCCGGGTCTACAATCGGTCGAACCTCGTCCTCGTCGCCCGCCAGGACGGCGGGCCGCCCGCGACGCTGCTGCCCGGCCAGTCGCTCCCGGTGCGGCTGGCGCGGCCGGGCCAGATCGCCATCGCGGCCTATTGCGGCGCGCCGGCCGCGGGCGGGACCCCGGTCACCCAGCGGACCTTCGATTACGAGGCGGTGCTCGACCGCTGCTTCGTCCGGTTCGGGGGCGACCTGTTCGTGCCGCAGCTCGGGCGCGGCTTCATCGGCCTCCAGGAGACGGCCCCGTTCACGGTGAACAACCCGCGCCAGGGCGACATCGTCCTCGGGCCCGCGGCCGGGGCGTCGTGCCCGCTGCCGGCCGCGGCTCCCGTGCTGAGCCGCCGGGGTTGAGCGTCAGAGATAGTGCCGGAAGACGACGCCGGTGTCGTCGGAGGCGCCCGGTTGCGGGGGCGATACCGGCCCGATGAACGGGCTCGCGAGGCGCAGGGCGACGAGGCCGAGGGCTGCGAGCGCCGGGGCGATCAGGCGGAACGGGCGAGCGAGCATGGACGCCTCCGTCGCGCCGCCGATCCCGCCTGCGTCGTGCAGGGCGACAGGGTGCGCATGTGAAGCATCGCACCTTACGGCAGAGCTGAACGTGCCGAAGCGCACATGGGTAACGTTAAGGTCGCTCCCGGCAGGCCGGATCTCGGCCCGGGCCGGGGACGACGTGACGGTCGGGCGCTTGCGTCCGCCGCCTCGCTGGCAAGTCCGCCGATGCGCTCCTATGCTGCCCCACATCGGGGGCTGCCTGGGATCGCGCTGCACGGGCCGCGGCGGCGCTTCCCGGGTAGAACCGACTGCGTGAACGAGGACGCGCGTATGCTGACCCAGACAGGCAACTCGATTCTCCGAGGCGATCTCGGCGTCGAGGAGACCACCGAGTCCGACAACATCGTCCGCTGGGACGGCGAGCGGCTCTACGTGGAGCAGGACGTCTACCACAACGGGCAACTGGTTCACCGCAAGTACCGTCGCACCGTCACCGAGCCCGTCGCCCACGCGCTCTGGGCGATCATCAATCGCGCCAAGCAGTGAGCCGCCGGGCGGGCGCGTCGCGGACGCGCCCGCTCGATCCGACGTCCCCCCTCCCCGGCCGAGCCGGAGAGGAGCGTCGCGGACGTGCCCGGCCGGGTGCCGCGACTCGGAATTCGGGGACGCGGGCGGTGCGGCGGCCGGCGCCGCCTGTATCGGGTGCGTGACGGGGCGATGAGTCCTGGAAGCCGGACCGTGCGGCCCGAATGCCGTCCGTCCTCGAAGAGGCCGGAGCGGCGCGGTCTTGCTGAGATTGACCGGGATCGGTGACCCGCGTCGCGCCCGAGTTCTGCGTTCATGCGCGTTCGGACTGCCGTCCGGTCCATGCCGGTCGCGTCGCTGCTCTGGGGCACGGGCATCCGGACCCGCGCGACGATCCACGCGGCCGGTCCCTGATCGAGGGGATGGGCGTCATCCTGGTCGGCTGGGACGCGGTGCCGGAGGTGCGCCACGGCGCGAGCCGCCTCCTCGGCGGCCGGCCGATCGAGGATCCGGATCACGGGGCGCGATCGACACGCTCTGCCACCCGGGCGGTCTCGCCCTGCTGGTCCTGGGGCTCGTCGCCGAGATCCTCGTGCGATGCGTCGAGGTGCCGGACCACATCAGCAGCACCGATCGGATCGAGCGGGTGGTCCTGACCGGCGGGGCCGTCTTCCTCGCCTTCGGCCACGCGACGCTCGCGCGGTTGTCGGCCGGTCTCGCGACGTTCGGCCGGCGCGCGCGGGCGCCGGCGCGGCCCGAGGCGCGCCCGCACTGTGACCTCCCGTCCGCGCGGCGCGTTCCCGGCAGAGCCCGAGACCGTGCGCGCCTAGGCGGCGACGGCCGCGGTCGGCGCGACGAGGGTGAGGTGGGCCGGCCGCAGCACCTCGAGACGGTCGTGGGCGTTGTCGAACGCGGCCCGGATCGTCGTGCCCGCATCCTCGACGGCGACCAGCACCGCCAGCTTCTGGGCGGTGGCCCGATCGGCGAGGCCGCGCGCGGCCGAGACGAGCGACTGCTCCAGGCTCAGGAATTCCGTCTCGGCGTCCTTCCCCGCCTCGCGCGCGACCGACGCGAGGCGGTCCAGCACGGCTTCCAGGGCGTGGCGCAGGACAAGTGTCCGCACGCGCTCCTGCAGGAGCGCCCTCTCGTCGATCTTCATCGGAATCGGTCCGGGTTCGGGAACACGGCCAAGCTCTCATACTTCGGAGCCGTGTGCAGCCACCTTTTTGCAACAGCGCAATACTGTCTCGCGACCTGGGCGCTCTGCCGGTTCACCGTTTCGCCCGCGCGATCCGGCTCAGTTGTTCTACAATCGTGCACCGAGTATTTGGGCATTTCGAGAATCGAATGCGCGGTCTCGACAGATTCAGGGCGCAGAAATGCCCGCGTGAGGGCGCGCTTCGCCGCCCGAATACCTCTGATTCGCTAGGGCCGATGCTGTCGGCCGCCCGGCCTCGCGGGCATCGCCCGACGCGAGGCGACGCCGTCCGGAGCGCGCTCCGCGGGTCAGTACGGCGTGCCGCGCTGGCGCCGGTCCCGCAGCGCCTCGGCGTGCCATTCCAGCTCGTCGAGGAAGCGGGCGGCCGCCGACGTGAGCCAGGGCTCGGCGGGGACGCCCTGCGCGTCGATGACCTTCTGGAGCCGCGGGATCGGCAGGAGCGACGGGATGCTCGACATGCCCATCTCGGCGAGCATGGCCCGCAGCGGCATCGCGGCCCGGACGCCGCCGAACTGGCCGGCCGAGTAGCAGCAGATGGCCGAGGGCCGCCAGAAATACTCCTCGAGGAAGTGATCGAGGGTGTTGGACAGCGCCGGCGGCACACCGTGGTTGTACTCGGCCGTGACGACCAGGAAGGCGTCGGCGCGGCGGAAGAGGTCGGCGCAGCGCTGCAGCGGCTCCGGGGCCGTCCCGGCCGGGTATTCCTTGAACATCCGGTCGAGGAGCGGGAGCGCCAGTTCGGCCGGATCGACCAGAGGGGCGGCGTGGCCGCGCGCCGCGAGCTGCGCGATCAGGAAGCGCGCGGCGCGGATGCCGATGCGGTCGGTGCGAACGCTGCCGAGGATCACGGGGACGGTCAGGGCCATGGCGCTCTCCGGTTCCCCCGATCATGCCAGAGACGGCCGCGCCGCTCCAGCCGCGGGTCGATCCCGGGATCGTCAGGCCTTAGTGCTGCTGGTGAGTGCGGCCGCGATGCCGAGCGGCCCGCCGGCCGCGTAGGCGGTGACCGCCTTCGTCACCTGCTGCAGGAAGGATTGCAGGTCGCTGCCGCTGTCCGTCGCCTTCTCCGTTCCCGTCGCGGGATCGGGGGCCGCGGTCGTGGACGCGCTCGCGGACGAGGCCGAGGACGCGGACGCATCCGTCGCGGTGCCGGTCTGGGCGGCCGCCCCGCTCTGCTCGGCATCCGACACCGGCCGATGGCCATGGTGGCCGCGATGGTGCTGGACGGGGGTCGCGCCGGCCGCGGCCTGGCCGGCTGCCGCGCCGGTGGTCGACGTGTCGTCGGCGTTGGCCGCGGCTTCCGCGGGCGCGGTGACGCCGTTCTGCAGCCCCATCTGGCTGAAGTCGGATTGCAGCTGGAGGAGCGACGCCATCAGATCGTTCGACAGGGTCGGCGTCGACGCCGTCCCGGTCGACGGGGCGGTGCTGTCCGCGGTCGCCTGCGTGCCGGTCTCCTGGCCCGCCGTCGCGGCGGAGCCGACGTCGAGGCGGGCGGCGTTCGCCGCGCGCGCCTGCCTCAGGGCGCCGACGAGGTCCCGCTGGAGTGAACTGCCCGAAACCGTATTCACCGACATGGTCCGCCTCCGCGACCGCCCTCACCGGGGGTAGGCACGGGCCGTTCCAGAATTTTCCCAATGTTCTCAACGGCGGGTCCGGGCTCTCGGCCGGCAGGATCGACCGGGCGGCAATTTCTGCCGCTCCCGGCCGGCCGAGATGGACCGCGTCGGCACGAGCCCGGTCGTGTGCGTGTTGCCGAGGACGGCCAGGAGCGCGATCCCGGTCAGCAGCGCGCTCGGGAGGAACAGGGCGCCCGGCCCCTCCGTCACGGCCTCGGCGCGGGTCCCGGCCTCGTGGACGACGATCCAGCCGAGGGTGAACCGTGATGCCATCCCGAGCGGAGGGCCGAGACCGGACGGCATCGCCGATCACCTTCGATACGGGCCGGCGCGGGCGGCGACGAGCCGGGTCCGGAGGCGACGGAGCGGCCTGCCCGGTCGATCGGGTCGCGCGTCACGTCCCGGTCGCCCGCGGCGATCAGCAGGAGCTCGCTCAGGCCCAGGGCCGCGCGCGGGAGCGGGTCCCGCGCCGGCGCGTCGCGCCGCAGGGTGACCGCACCGAGGAAGCCGCGGGCGCCCGCCGCGTCGCAGGCGACGTGGGTCCGCATCGACAGGGCGGGGCGAGGCCGCCCTCGTCGCGCGTCGGCACCGCGCAGGTCGCGTGCCAGACCGGTCCGATCCGCGTGATCCTCCGGGCCGCGGATCCCCGCCGCGACAGCGCGGCGATCAGGGCGGGGACCGCGGAGTCGGCGACGGCGTGCACGCGGGTCGGATTCATGTCCGGGACGGCCGGATCAGCCGGTCAGGAGGATTTCGGCCCGGTGCGCGCGTCGCCGAGGTGGCGCAGGTTCTCGGGCGGCGTCTCGGCCTCCGTCGCCTCCACGGAGGCGACGCTGCCGCCGCTCACCGCGTCGACACGGTGCTGACCCGACGCGGTGCGGGCGACCTCGGCCTGCCAGCCCGGATCGGACTGGCGCTCGCGCGTGAGTTCCGCCGGGCGCGCGAGATCCCGGGCCTCGTCCTGGCCGAGATCCTGGCCGTTGCGGTCGGCCGTCGCGTTGAAGGTGCGCAGGGTCGCGCGGGCGGGTGATTGCGCATCGGCCGGGTTCCGGGCCATGGCGGTTCTCCTGGGCTGTGGACGGGATCGGGTCAGAGGATCGGCTTGCCGCCGGTCACCGCCACGGTGGCACCGGAGACGTAGCTCGATTCCGGACCGGCCAGCATGACGTAGACGGGGGCGAGTTCGCAGGGCTGGCCGGGACGCTTCATCGGTACCTGCGAGCCGAAGCTGCGGACCTTCTCCTCCGGCATGGTGGAGGGGATGAGCGGCGTCCAGACCGGTCCCGGAGCCACGCAGTTCACCCGGATGTCGCGCTCCGCCAGCATCTGGGCGAGGCCGCCGGTGAAGTTCTGGATCGCGCCCTTGGTGGTGGCGTAGGCCAGCAACTGCGGGCTGGGCGCGTCGGCGTTCACCGAGGTGGTGTTGATGATCGAGCTGCCGCCCTTCATGTGCGGCAGGGCGGCTTTCACCAGGTAGAACATGGCGTGGATATTGGTCGCGAAGGTGACCTCCCACTCCTCGTCGGAGATCTCCTCCGGATTCGCGAAGGTCTTCTGGTGCGCGGCGTTGTTGACGAGCACGTCGACCTGCCCGAACGCGGCCACCGCCTTGTCGACGATGGCGCGGCAATGCTTCGGGTCCTTGATGTCCCCCGGCACCGCCACGGCCGTGCGGCCCGCCGATTCCACGAGGCGGCAGGTCTCGCGGGCATCGTCGTGCTCGTCGTAGTAGCTGACCAGCACGTCCGCCCCCTCCCGGGCGAAGGCGAGCGCCACGGCCCGGCCGATGCCGCTGTCCGCGCCGGTGATGATCGTCTTGCGGCCGGACAGCCGCCCGGAGCCGCGATAATGCGCCTCGCCGTAATCCGGGCGCGGATCCATGTCGGCGTCGCGGGCCGGCGGGGTGAGCTGGCGCTGCCGGTCGAACGGCGGCTTCGGGAAGTCGGTCATGTGGCGCTCCTTGCGCGGCGGCGAGGCGGTCGCGATGCAGAAATCCCGACGCGGGGCGTGGAACGGGGGCCGCGCTTCGACGTCCGGATCGATCGCGGACAGGTCCGCACCCGGTTGCCGGACGTCGCGGAGGTCGGGCGGATCCGTGATCGGCGTCTCCGCTGGAACCGTTCCCCGTGTCGACAACACGACCCGGCGGGCAATGTTTCGCGGAGATTGGCGAACAGCCGCGGTGGAGCGACGTCGTTGCGCGCGTGGCCACAATAGTGAGAGCGATGATGGCGCTCGATCGCTGCCGTGATTGGGGCGGAGGAACGTATAACTCTGCTCAAACGGTGCGGCGGGCGCGGATCAGCTCTCAAGCGTGACAGGAAAAGCCTGGTCCGGAACGATGCGGACCTTGTCGGGTTGGCTCCGTATTCGGCCAACACGGGGTAACCATGACGACCAAGCCACCGCCTGTTCCGCCGGCCAACCGGTCCGACAAGGGGCCCGGCAGCGCCACCGAAGCGCCGCTCACGCAGGGCCGTGCCGGATCCCAGACCAAGGATCCGGACAAGGTCGGCCAAGCCGGAAATTCCAAGGTGAACACCACCAACCAGGGATACCAGCAGGACCGCTGACGGCCCGAACCGCGCGGGCGCCGCGAGCCGCCGTGCCCGACGAGAGTGTTGATCCGCACCGGAGGATGATCATGGCAAATGCCAGTCGGCACAAGGTCGGCCCAGGCGCCCAGGGCAAGGGAGACGGGACCGGGGCCATGTCGGAGCTGCCCGAAGGCGTGCTGCCCGAGAACATGGTGCTCAGCAACCGAGACAAGTCCCAGCACAGCGACGAGCGAGGCCTGGACAGCAAGAACGTCCAGACCGAGCAGTATCAGGATCATGCCGGCAATCGGCAGGTGGTCGCCGAACTGGACGCCGACGCCGCCGGCAACACGAGCGGCCTGGCGAACCCGAAGACGGACGAGTCCGGAGCGCAGAGCAGCCTGAAGCGTCAGCAGCACTCGTAGCCGCCACGTCCACGACCGGGGAGGCGCGGCGCAGGGTCCGCGCCTCCCGCGGCCGCACCGCGCAGAGCGCCCGTGAGCCCTCGCCGGTGCGCCGCGTCCGACGCCGGGCAGCAGGCGCAGTGCGCGCCGGCCACGCCGTCCCGGAGAGGCGCGATGTCGCGATTGCAAGTTCTGGCCGCGCTGCTTCTCGGCTCGGCCGCCGGTCGCGCTCAGGCGCAGGCCGTGAGTTCCGCGCCGGGGACCGAGGCGGCGCAATCCGATGGGCTGCTCGGGATGCCGACCCTGCTACTGATCGGCGTCATCATCGCCTTCGCGGTCCTGTACGCGCTGCGTGCTCGCCGGCGCTGAGTGACGAGAGGCCTTCTCCAGAGGCCTACCGTGAGGGTTGCCCCCACCTCATCCGCGAGCACCGCGATGAAGCCGGACGTGGTCACGGGACCGCGCGGTCCGCCGATCTGCGCGTGCATGTCGCCGAGACGACGCCCCGCGGCGAGGAGACCGTCGACGAAGCCGCGACATCTGAATGGTCGCAGGACAAAAGGAAGCGGGATTGGCCGACTCGGGCACGACGTTCATCCAGATAGACGCAACACAGCCTGAGTGGCGACCATGAAGACAACAGTCACAGCGATGGCATCGGCCATGCTCGCCGGCGCGCTTCTCGGAGTGCCGACCGGAGCCAGTGCGCAGGCGGGCAGCTTCGCCAACCACGGTTTCGGCAACCACAACTTCGGAGCTGCCGCCGTCGCGGGCGGCGGTGGCTTCGGCAATCACGGCTTCGGCGCCGGCGCCGCGGGCGGCGGTTTCGCCAATCGGGGTTTCGGCAACCACGCGTTCGGGCCGGGAGCCGCTGCCGGCGGCTTTGCCAATAACGGTTTCGGCAACCACAATTTCGGCCGCCCTGCTGTCGGCGGCGGGCTCTCCAATCCGGGGTTCGGGCACGGGCTCGGTGCCCATCGCGGCTACGGTCATCATCGCCATTACGGCTACAATCGGGGCTTCTACGGGAGACCCTACGGCTACGGCTACGGCCGGCGCGGATACGCGCTCGGCGGTCTCGGGCTGGGGCTCGCCGTGGGCGGTCTGTACGGCGGTTACGGTTATCCGGGATACGGCTACGACACCGGGTATTACGGCGGCTACGCGCCCGTCACTTACGGCTACGCGCCCGTCACCTACGGCTACGCCGACACCGAAACCGACCGTGTCGTTGACGAGGACCGCGCCTGCGCGCGCCGGTTCCGATCCTATGACCCGCAGAGCGGAACCTATCTCGGTCGGGACGGGCGTCGCCATCGCTGCCGGTAAGCCTCGGTCGTCCTGAGGACGACCGCATCGGACACGGAACGGCCCCGTCACGCCGCGGCGTGGGCGGGGCTGAGGGCGGGGCTGAGGGCGGGGTTGGCTCGATCCGCCGGAGCAGCCAATCGGGACGACCGATCGCTGGCGCTAAGACTCGCCCTCGGTCTCGTCCTCACCGCCGGTCGCACCGGTTGCAGGCCATGGCCGGTACGCGTCGAGCGTCGCGTAGGCATCCGTGCCGGTGAGCCCGAGCCGTTCCATGTCGGTCAGGAGCGCCAGGATGTCGGTGTCCACCGGCTCGCCGGCTTCTTTGCGCTCGATCAGAGTGTTGACCAGTTCCAGGTCGCTGATCGACGTCGCGCTGGGTTCGTTCGGATCGGTGAAGGCCATGACCGGTCTCTCGCAGGATGGGTCGGAGATCTAGGTCGCCGCCCCTCGCCCGACCACACGCGACCGCTCCGGACGCCGCGGCGCGGCGGTGCGGCGGTGCGGCGGCGCCGATGCCGGCCCCTGAGCGTGCTGGCGAGGGGACGCCGCGCGCGTCACATCGTCGGATGCGACGCCGGCTCTGTCTCACCGTGCAAAACCTCGTGCTGCCAAGTGGGGCGGTGCGCGTCCAGTCCGACATGCTGGCCGACATACAGGGTTGCGAGCAGGCCGAGCAGCAGAAGCAGGCCGAGGGTCACGGCGTCCGGATGCCGGCGCGCGCTGTGAATGCTGAGGCAACCCAGTGTGAAGACGGCCGCGAGGACCAGGGGACCGAGCGTGTCGCTCGACATCGGGATCTCCGGGGTGGCCTGTCGCCGTGGCTCAGCGCGCCGCCGCGCATGGGCGAGCGGCGAGGCTGCGCGACATAGACGCTCGAGGATGCGCGAACCATCCCGACATCCATCGCCACCATCGCGCGTCGGATCCGGCGGCGAGTGTCGAGCAACGAGCCTCGACCGCGCGCCGCCCTGCGGCGGCCGCGCTGCGGCAGGATCGGCCCGGTCACCGGCATCCCTGCGTCGCACCAGTCGAGCACAGCGCGCCGCGCGTATTGCCGTTTGCCGGAACGGCAATTCGGTTCCCGAACCTCAGAACCCGATGCGGGCACGGGTTCCGAAAGCTGAGTAGGATCAAGATGATGATAAGTGGATGACTGCCAGAGAAGCTGAGCCATAAACCAAAGGTGTCAGCGGCTTAGTTCCCTCACTGATGCGGTGCCCTGCTCTTGGCAATAAACGAAGATTTCTGTGCCTCGCTCACCGATCGAAGGACGCGGCGGCAGTTGATGCCGCTCACCCTAAGCACCTGCGGTCGACGCAGGCGAGGTCGCGGTCGTAGATGCCGGCGCCCCCAAGGACGAGCCACTGATCCGCCACAGGAAGGTGGCGGGCGGGTCCGGTACGAGCCAGCGGGGCAGCTCGAGCGCCTTCGAGGAAGTCGTCGGCGAGCGACGGGAAGCCGGCGCATGGCGCCTGACCGATTAGCGGCAGCGGCACGCGGACGGCGTCGGGGCTATGAACCAGCAACGCGTTGATCCGGTTGGGGTGCACCTACCGAGCCGACCGCCCATAACGGCCTTGTTGCGGGTTCGCGTCCTGACGAGGCCAGCAGATCACGGGCGCCACTAGGCCGCTGGCGTCATCTCTCGATCGGCGGCCCCGATGTACGAGCGGCAGGCCGGTGTGCTGCCCGCACGTGATCGCCGTGCCTATCCCTGAATCTTGCTCGATGCCGACCGTTCCCGGACGACAGCAATCACAGGTTGACTTCATGACGCGCACGATCGTCGCGCTGGCAGGAGCCCTGTCTCTGACCCTCGCCGTGCCCACCTCTGCGCAAACGGTGACGGGCGGCGGGGGAAACATTGGAGTCTCAGCCGCCGGCGACGACCGGAAGCGCGGGCCCAGGGGCTCGGGATCTCGGGCCGAGGCCGATCACCCGTGGGAATGCGGCCAATCCGGGAGTCGCGTCGATCTCAGGCACAACGCCGGGCGTCAACGTCGGCGGCACCCCGATCAGTGGGCCGCCCGGCACTGGCGGCCCTTCGGGCGGCCCGTCGCTCGGTCGGTAGGCCCGCTCGGCACCGCCGCCCCGATCTGCTCTCGGGATGGTGCCGAGTGTTGATCGTAATCTCAGCCTCGTTCGGCCATCTTCTGCACGAGTTCCAGAAGCCTGCGCCGATCTCCAGGTTCGCGGACGAGATTGAAGGCGGCCAGCAACTCGGCGCATTCAGCGTCGCTCGCGACCGAGATGGCCGAACTGGTCGCAGCGCACGTGCCCGCATCGACGGCGTTCGGTGGCCTGTAGAACGCGGACGGCGGCACCTGCACCGCCCCGGCGATCCGCTTCAGCAGCCGCTCCGTCTTCTCTTGCCGCAGGTTCCAGACCCCACGCGCTTCATCCCGACGCGACGCCTCCGATGACGGATCGCTCAAGGTGAGTGCCTTGGATCCCATGTGCCTCCGAGCGGGCGCACGAGGCGCCTCTTGTCCACGTTCAGATCGGCTCGCATCCTATTGGATTGCGCGCAACGCGCAACGGTTGCGCTAGTGCAAAGCTTGCTCCTCTGGGTTGTGGCGTGCGACAGATCACACGCATGTGAGCTAACAGCGAGAGCAGGTACGGCGTGCCGAAGCCCCGGGTTCGTGGTGGTCAGACTTGTCCGAAGGCGTTCCAGTCAGCGCTCGATGCACTCGACGTAATTGGCCGGTGGGAATGGGACGCAGCGACGGACTCCGCACGCTCGGATGCCATCGTGGCGCTGCTCTTCGATGTCGACCCCGACCAGGCGGAGGTGGGCGTTCCGCTCACTCACTACGTTGATGCCATACACCCTGAGGATCGGGAGCGGGTTCTCGACCTGATCCGGCGTAGCGCCAGCGAAGGCAGCACCTTTCTGACCGAGTACCGGGTGATCTCGGTCGACGGTCAGACCCGCTGGGTTCTGGCGCGGGGACGTTTCACCGCCGATCATCAAGGGCGACCGGTCGGCGGTGGCGGGATCCTCGTGGACATCACGTCCATGCGGATGAGCGAAGGCACCTTCGGGGACTCCATGCTCTACCCCGGCGAGACCCCACTCGACCGGGCCGCCGATCACGCCATCGCCGCACAGGAGGCCATTGCGGAGCTGCGAGATCCGGATTTGAAAGCGCAGGCCGACGCGCTCCTGATATCGCTCGGCCGAAGACTCGCGCAGCAGGAGGTGCAGGCCCGCCGCCGGAACATGAATTGACGTGCCAGTCCGTGTTCGGTGAGACGAAAGCAAACCTTAAGCTCAATGGTCTATAGGCCCGCTATCGTCTCGCGTCTCGGTGTTGACCATGACTCTCGCACTGTTGGCCGCCTTGATCGCCGGCGCGATATGTCTCGGGATGATCTCTGCCCTTGTGCCGCTTCAGCGGCCGCAGGAGGAGGTCGAGTTGGCAGATCTCAACGAGGACGAGTTCTTCGACATCGGCGGCCCCGTCATCGATCTGCAGGCGACGCGCTAGAGGCGCGTCCCGCATTTTCGCAGCTGGTCGGTCGGTTGGTCGGTCATGAACAAGCCCGTGCCGGTGGACCGGCCAGGTCAGAGCGGAGGTGCGCCATGAACCCTCAACCCGTCACCATCGAGACCGAGGCCGACGCCCAGACGTATCTGGCCGATCTCCTCAAGAACCCGAAGAACCGGTCGATGAGCGAGATTGCGAGACATTGCGCCCTGCGGGTCCGCGCCCCGAAGATCAAAGCGTTCTTTCTGACCGAAGGCGCCACGATGCTTGCCGAGATGAAAGGGTAGAGCCGAGACAAGAAAGCCCGCGACGGCGGTCCGGGCGGGCTTCTCGAGATCCGGACTGTGAGGGGTCTGTAAGGCCGGATCCGAAAGCAGCATACGAAGCCGCAGTTAACGAGAGAGCCCGCGCGACGGAGCCGGCGTGGCTGAAGGTGATCTCTGCGAGAGAGGCGCCGACATACGCGCACGCTCGCTGGCATGCCACAGCGCGCATTGCAGAGCTGGTCAGCGCCCGACAAAAAAGACCGCCGCAGTCGGAGCCGGGCGGTTCGAGGTGATCTCGCTGGGGGAGTGTCGAGGCCCGGTCTGCGCACGGGATGGCGGCGCGGTTCCAGTCGGCGATCCGGCTCATCGCCCCGCCAGCCCGATCTTGGCCAGGACGATCCCCTCGAAGGCCAGCAGCGCCGCAGAGGCCAGCCCCCAGCCGATCCCGCCCAGGTCCCGCACCTGCCCGGCGACCTCGGCCAGCCCCTTGGCGGCCTCCGCCTTCGCGCCGTCGACCGCCTTGTCGATCCGACGCTCGATCTCGTCCCGCGCCACGAACAGCCCGATGTCGCGCCGGTAGGCCACGCCCTCGAGCTTCTCGTCCATCCGGTCGAGCTTGCCGCCGAGCGCGTCCATCTGCCGGCCGGTCGCCTCCACGCGCTCGATCAGGCGCCCGATCCATTCGGGCAGGTGGTCGGCCATCGCATCCCTCCAGCGCGCGACGCGGCTCGCCGCCCGGACCCGCGGGCGCGTTCCATGAGCCGGGTGTGAGGTACCGTCCGTCATGGCGCCGGTCCCGCCGGGGCCTCAACCCCCCGACCCGACCATCTGCGGCACGAACTTGTCCACGGAGCGGGCCAGCATGTAGACGCCGATCCCGACGGTGAGCAGCGACCACAGCTCGGCCGGCGCGCCCTTGAGTGCGCTCACCACCTCCACCTGCAGGCCGACCATGGGCGAGACCACCCCCACCCGGGTGATCATCGCCAGCGCCCACAGCACGGTGATCGGCCGCGCGTTGCGGGCGAGCGGGCTCTCCGAGCCGGGCTCGGCCTTCATCACCTCGGCCATAGTGTGGCCGAGATCGGCCTGCTGCTCGATCAGGGCCTTCTGCAACTCCGGCCGCACCTGGAGGCGCCGGCCCGCATCGGGCAGCACCTTCTGCAGGACCGGGCCGAGCGTGTCGAGCAGCGCCGGAAGGAGGGCGAGGAAGCCCATGGTCCGGCACCCTGCTGCATGTTGAGGCGGATCGCGGTGCCGGTGGCGTTCCACCGGTCGATCGCCAGCCCCCGGACGTCGAAGATCTCGGCATCGGCCCGCAACTGGCGCTCGATCGCCGTGTAATCGACCACGTGGCCGTCGGTCGGCAGGAGCGCCCCGTCCCGGGCCCAGAGGTCGTAGGGGACGGGATCACGCCGGGCGCGCAGCGCGATTGAGGCCGCCGGGCACCAGAGCCGGACACGAGCCGCCAGCGAGCGCCACTGCCCTCCGGCGGGAAGACCCAGACCAGGGCCGTGAGGTCGACAACTGAGGAGAGGTCGAGGCTGCCGAAACTGGTGCAGTGTCGTGTAGAGGGCGCCGTCGGGCCACTCGTGCATCTCGTCGCCGACAATTACCAGGGCGGACAGGCCGCGCTTGCCCTCTGCCGCGCCGGACGGGACCTCGAAGCGGGCCCAGAGCGCGGCGCAGTACAGGCTCTTCTTGAAGGTCTGGACCCGCTCCACGAAGGTCGGCGAGAGCCGGATCGCGGTCTTGGCCTCCTCGAAGACGATGCGCGCCTGATTCTCGTTGCGCGCCATGGCCTAGGCCTGCCCGCCCATCGTCCGGTCGCAGAGCCAGAACAGCACCGCCAGCGCCGCTAGGAACTCGGTCTTGCCGTTCTTGCAGCCGATCCAGAGGAACAGGCGGCGGAACGGCCGGAACCTGTCCGCCGCGCGCCAGCTTTCGAGCAACTGGACGATCGCGGCCTGCCAGGGCACTAGGTTGAACGGCTTGCCGGCCCATCGCCCCTCCGTGTGCCGGATCCATGTCGGCCGCACCGCCACGCCGGCCGCACCGCCACGGCGGCCTCCGCGAGGGCGGCGTCGAACCACGCACCTGGCTCGGCGGCGGCCCGCGCCCAGTCGCGGGGGACGAACGCGGAGGCCGGGTCGTCACCGAGCGCCGCGACCCAGACGGGCCGCGCGGCCGCCTCCGCGACCCCGGAGGCGGATCCTGCGTCCATCAGTTCGGGCGCGTGCCCGGAGGCGCGGCCGCACGGGGCCGACAACTGGCTGAAGACGATGCCAAGCCTGTTTGCCTTCGCGGTCGAGCGCGAATACCTGCAGGCCGATTCGACCCGCGGCGTGAAGCTCCTCAACGTGCTGGACGATCGAACCGGCTATCACACCTGGACCGATGACGAGATTGGCCGGTTCGAGGTGTGCTGGCCGCTCGGCACCCGCGAGCGCCTAGCGCTCGATCTGCGGCTCTACACGGGCCTGCGCCACGGCGACGCCGCCCGCGTCGGCCCTCAACATGCCGCGACGGTCGGATCTGCATCGCGACGGAGAAGACCGGGCGGGAGGTCACGATCCGGATCCTGCCGCCGGTCGCGAACTCGATCGCGGCGAGCCGGGTCGGCGCACTGACCTTCAGCGCTGGTGAGCGCGGACGGCCGATGAAGGAGAGCTCCGGCAAATGGTTCAGCGATGCCTCCGCCGAGGCCGGCGTATCGGACCGAGTCCACGGCCTACGGAAGGCCGGCGCGCTACGGGCAGCCGAGAGCGGCGCGACTGAAGCGGAACTGAACGCGTGGTTCGGATGGGCGGAGGGGTGTCGCGAGAACGCGACCTACGTGCGCGGCGCCAATCGAACGAAGCTCGCCGAGCGTATTGCCGACCGCTGGAACGGCGACGCTATTCCCGCACCTCAGCACCCGGTGCGGAAGCCGCAGCAGAAAACTGAGCACAATCAAGATGTTGGTAAGTGGATGGCTCCCCGAGCAGGACTCGAACCTGCGACAAGGCGATTAACAGTCGGGGCGATCATATTGATTTCACGCGTGGGCGTTACCGGTCGCCGCCCGTTCCCGAGCGGGCAATAGACCCCCTCCCCTGCCCACGGTAGCCTCGCCTCATGAGCGATGGTCACCACCCGATTCGCTGGCATGAGGCCAATCCGATCCAAGAAGCGGTCGAGGCGCTGACCGCCGCGGGCCATTTGGTCGAACCGCTGGGCGACGACTTCGCCTTCTGGATCGTGGATGGTCAGGGCTTGAGCGATGGCGATCTTCTCGACATGGCTCAGCGCCTCGGCCTCATGGACCCGACGCCGACCAAGCTGCAGTAGCACCCGGGGTGCGCGATGCCCGATCCCGCGAACAGCAACGCCGAGCCTGAGACGTTCGACATGCGGCCAGACGACGAGGGCTGGACGGTCTACAACGTGCGCACGGACGAGCCGGCCCGGGTCAAAGGCGTGCGGCAGACCGGCCTCGACATGGAGAAGGCGGACGACCTCGTCGACCTGCTGAACCGCTTGGCGCGGCGGACAGGCGAAAGCTTCTCACTCTGACGGCCCGGATATGAGCGAGGATCCGGAACGCCTTCGTCAACAAGCCGATATCCAGTTCATGATGCAGAGGCTGAAGGGGTTCGCGCGCGTGGTCGACCTTGACGAAGCGACGACGCGACGGATCATCAGGCAGGTCGTGGCCGATATGCCAACGCGGTCAATTGAGGCCTGGATGGTCGAGGCGCGCTCACGCATGATCAAGGCATCGATATAGCCGCATGATTGAAGACACTGACCCTAACCGTGAGATCGTCATCGAGCGCTTGATGGATCGGCTCGAAGGATTTGCGGTCGGTATCGGCCTCGATAGAGATACGACGCGGCGCCTTGTGGATCGCGTCATCACGGACATGCCACTCACTCCGGATGAAGACCGTCTGGCACGGGTCCGTAACTGGATGCTGATTGCGTCGGCATAGCGGTGGCTGTCCCATCCAAATTCCCATCGCCTAGAGGCGCCCGGCCACGTCCGGACACCCGCCCGCGCGTACTGGCGGCGCTAACATCCGAGCCGGCAACCGCCGTCGAGATCGCTGAGCGTGCAGGTATCCCCGGCCGGGAGCGCGGTATGCACGCCGCTCGGGCCTTGGCGCGCCTGAAGGCCGACGGCCTCGCGGTCAGCGAGCTGCGCCGGAACGTCACCCGGTGGTGGAAAGCCGGCGATGCGCCCCCTCAGGCGTAGGCGACCGGCAGCTCGCTGACCTGCGTCGTGTAGCGCGGCGTGCGCATCTCGAACTTCGTGGTCCAGTCCCGCCGGCTCACCAGCCCCGCCCGTGCCGGAACCACCGCGCCCCGGCCCCAGCGCGCGTTGCACGCGTCCATCGCCGCCATCAGCGGGCCCGACCGCTCGCGGTCCAACGCGCCGATCAGCGCCCGCGGGCTGTGCGACAGCGGCACGAGGTCGTTCGTGACGATCCCGGCCTTCGAGTACCGCCACGGCCGCTCGCCCGGCTCGCGCCAGGTCCGCGCCACGCCGTGCCGCGCGGCCTTGATCAGCGCCAGCGTGTCCGAGCTGTGCTCCGGCAGCTGCACCGTCGTTGAGACCGAGCGCATCGGCTCGTCCCGGTCGTGCTCGCTCGTGTGGTAGAAGACCGTCACGTGGTTGGTGCCCAGCCCCTCGCGCCGCAGCTTCTCGCCGAGCCGCGTGGCGTGTGCCGCCACCGCCTCCTCCAGCACCGCCCGCTCGGTGATCCGGCTCGAGAACGAGCGCGTCACCGCGCAGCCCTTCCGCCGCGCCGGCACCATCTCCAGCGGCAGGCAGGCCGCGCCACGCAGCTCGTAGATGATCCGCTCGCCGACCACCGTCAGGCCCTTGCGCACCGGCCGCGGGTCGAGATCGCGCAGGTCCGCTACGCTCTCCACGCCCATCGCCTGGAGCTTGGCCAGCGACGCCCGCCCGATGCCCCAGACCTCGGCGACGTCGATCCGACACAGCCAGTGCGCGTAGGCCACCGGATCGGTCAGGTCGCACACGCCCTCCAGCACCGGCACGGTCTTGGCGATGTGGTTGGCGAGCTTGGCCAGCGTCTTGGTCGGGCCGATGCCGACGCAGGTCGGTATGCCGGTCCAGGCCCGCACCGTGGCGCGCAGGTCTCGCGCGAGCTCGACCCGCAAGGCTGGCGCCATGTCCGACAGGTTCAGGAAGCTCTCGTCGATGGAGTAGATCTCCACCTGCGGGCTGAACTGCCGGTACACTGCGTTGGTCCGCCCCGACATGTCGCCGTAGAGGGTGTAGTTCGACGAGAACACCCGCACCCCCTGCGCGCGGCACATCTCGCGGATCTTGAAGTACGGGTCGCCCATCTTGATGCCGAGCGCCTTGGCCTCGCTGGTGCGGGCGATGGCGCAGCCGTCGTTGTTCGAGAGCACGATCACCGGCACCGCGGCGAGCTTCGGGTCGAACACGCGCTCGCACGAGCAGTAGAAGCTGTTGCCGTCGATCAGCGCCACGGCGCGGCCGCCGCCGATCCGGTCGCGCCGGCGGGCCTCGGGCGTGCTCACGACAGCTGCCCGCGGGCGACGTGCCAGCGGATCGAGAAGCGGACCACGCCCCAGATTGCGCCTTCGCCAAACTCGTCGACCGCGAAGGCGGGCAGCTCCGAGTTGCAGAAGGCGAGCCGGGCGACGTTGCCGTCCATCACGAGGCGCTTGCAGCTCATCTGGCCGTCGACAGCCGCGACGACGATGCTGCCGTGGCCCGCTTTGAGGCTGCGATCGACGCAGGCGAGGTCGCGGTCGTAGATGCCGGCACCCTCCATGGACGAGCCACTGATCCGCCACAGGAAGGTCGCGGGCGGGTTCGGCACGAGCCAGCGGGGCAGCTCGAGCGCGCCTTCCAGGAAGTCGTCGGCGGGCGACGGGAAGCCGGCGCACAGAGCCTGCCCGATCAGAGGCACGCGGACGGCATCGGGGCTGTGGATCAGCAGTTCGTCGACCCGATTGAGGTGCACCCGCGGCTCCGCCGTGTTAGAACGAATAAGGAACAAAGCTGATGGGCGGGCCGTGTTCAATCTGCGCGCAGAATGTTTCTTCCGCGCCGGTGGACGAATGTGAACTCGGGTCGAAAACGTCAGTCACGGCCGAGCGTTACGCGCCTCGCGCGGTCGGCGAACAGCGTTTGGCGTGTCGGAGCGGGCGGGAGACGACGATGACGATGAAGACGGCGTTCGTGGTGCAACCCTTCGAACTGCATCGGAAGCGACTGCGGCCGGCCCGGCAGGAACCCGCGCAGACCGAGAGCGGCGCGATCAAGAAGGCCGAGAACCTGGCCAAGCGGATGCCGGGCGCGGCGGCGCTGAAGGTCGTGGCCGACGACGAGACCGGCGAGCTGGAGGGCGTCACGATCCTCGGCCAGTGCGGCGAGATCCCTGACGACTTCGCTGAGAGCCTGCAGGGCGGGTAGAGTGACCGATTGGCTATGATCCCGAGCTCGGAAGAGAGGGAACCGCCAGCCTCCATCCAGCTTGGGTCGGCATGCCTGGAAAAACGTCCGCCAAGAAGAAGCCGGTCAAGGCGAAGGTCGCCGAGAAGTCGCCCCGCAAGCTCGGCCTACCAACGCAGCTTGCGGCGATCCAGACGAGGTATCGCGACGCGCTGCTCGACGCAGCCGAGCTGCCCTACACGGAGCAGGGCGATCGCATCCGGTCCGCGTTAGCGACGCTGCTCGCGGAGAAAGCTGCGCTGGGCGTGAAGGATGGCGAGGAACTCGCCGAAGTAGAATAGCCCTACCGCGCCACTCCACGCGCTGCGAACTCCCAGACGGGCGGCCCCCAGGTCTGCCCGGGCTTGGTGCGGTAGCCGGAGAATCGATCGAACACGATCCGGTCCTGCTCGACGCCGATCACCGGGCTGTCGTTGACCATCAGCGCGCCGGCATACTCCACGCGCAGGAAGCCATGCTCCGGATAGCGCCGAAGAGCTGCGGCGCGGTCCAGCCCAGCCGGTGCGCCTCGGTGCCGTGCTGGTCGATGAAGGCCAACGCGTTCACGCGCATCGCCGCCCATCGCGTCGGTGTCAGATACCGGCACGGCGAGGCGTGCTCGGACAGGCGCTCGATCTGGTCGCGCCAGGTGGCGACGGCGGGCGGGAGGTCGGTAGGGACGGGGTTAGCCGACATAAGAACTGCATAGCGATGTTGAACTGGGAGCAACGGCTACGATAAACACTGGCGTCGCAAACGCTACGAGCAGAATGTCAAGCATGGATTGCGGTGCTATTTGTCGATTGGTTGTGCAGTACCATTCGCGGCGTTGCGTTTCTCTATCTCAGATCTGGACCATTGCAGAAGGTCCACCTCTTTGGAGAAATCTTGAGTGCTTACAAATCCAGAAGAAACTGCCTTCAACAAATTCTTAGCCGCTCTATTTGCTTTAGATCTTGATATTCTTGACGACCTATTGGTCATGACATCGGCATGATTCGGCCTCTTTTCCAGTCCAGTGGCATAAATCGAAAATGCCGTCGCTATCTCTGTCGGTTTTCCTTTGACTTCAATTTCATGTTCTATTTTTTTGATTGCAGTGACGGGCAGTAGCACAATTCCATACAGCGCCCGCAGTGTACCATCCGACGCTGTGGGGCGCTCTTTCAGCATTTCCCTAATCGTTTCATTGTACTCTTCTGCCTCTGCTCTCGCGCGGCGCAAGCATGACGACCCGAACGTCGCTGCATCCGAAAACAAGGCGGACGTAACTCTCTTGGACCCATCTTCATCTGCGGTATGAGTAGGGTCCATGACCAATCTTACAAGGACTTCGTCTTTCGCTACCGGCTCCGAGCAGAAGCGGGAAACTTGCTGCGTCTCACAGGAACATTCCGGTGCGTTTCGGTCTATGAAGTCGGCGCGCGTTTCATCGTCGGGTGCGCTCTCAAAGATCTGAATGCAACTCATAGCTTAAGGGCGAGCGCTAATCCCGAGCTTTTCCGCAATCGAAGCAGGCATGGTGCGTCCGTCGAAATGCTCGACATCCTCATCCCATTCGTCTTCGCCGATATCAATGTTTGCCGCAATCACCCCGTCGGGGAAGAACTCAAATTGCGCATCAATATTGTCCGACCTGATACCAATAACCGCATTCCCGTCGGCAAAAACCTGAGCAGAAAATCTGAAAGATCTACGCGCCCCAGACGCCAGTCCGAGAAACTCTTCCGCCAGCTTGAAGCTGACCGGATTGGCATTGTGCGCGTGCCGCCTGAAACGGCGAAGCACCGCCAGAGTTGAATGAACGCTTGGCACCGCGGCAGTTGGAAGGGGAATCACGTTAGAAGTAAAATCTTCCCCTGCTTTCGGTCGGGAGAAAGCTAATCGGCCAACCTGGCCCGCTGACGAAACGGACGCCGTGCTGAAGCCCTCGCTCGGATCATAGAGGCCCTTCGGCTGCGCATACATCCCGAGCGTCCTAAAGGCCGATTCTTTCGGCGGCTTCCGGAGTGATAATGCGACGGAGCTCATCCTTCAATGCGGCATGCTGTTGATTTAGCGCGTCCAGCACCACAGGCACCTCCCAGCCCCGGCCTATCGTTCTCCCATATCCTGGCGCGTTCACCATGTCTTGCGTCATCGTGTATATTATAAATGAGCGCGTTTGCCGCCCTTCCTTGCCAGGAAAATCCGCAAAATCAATTTTTGTCTGGTAAAGCCGCCTTATCTTATCGGACAATCGTTCGAAATGCCCGGCATGCGAATGCCATGGCTCGATCGAGCTGCTGCCAGCTGAAGCCACCCAGGGGGCCTCTGCGGATATGAGTTTAGTGGCATCCAAGACGCGAGCCTCAACTAAATCAAACCTATCCCAGTACTCAAGCTGTATGAAAAATGGCGGAGCCTCAAATACATAATATTTATTAATTCTCGACAGGACAGACTCGATTCGTCCTATAAATGGTCTCCATCTAACATACTGATTGCTCTGTATTTGAATCGAATCCTTGTTGATGGAAATCCGCTCGGTCACGCGGTCATCAGCGTCTACCAAACTGAAATTCAAACCCATAATTTGTTGCGACGAAACGGCAGGGGAATTCAAGGCCACCCCAAGCTGCGTACCGTTGAAATTTACTGCGAGGCCGAATGCTGGGCTCGGCTGGCCGATGTCTAGATCTCGGCCTAAGGCCCAGATTGCTGGCCGCATCGCTGCCCACTGGCCTTCGGAGACTGGATGTCCGAATTGGATCGTAGCCTGGACAGACACAATCGCATGCGCCTCATTGAATGGGGCGAAACCACCCAAAGTTGGCTCAGGCATCATGCAACCCGTTGTCTCGCTAGGCGCAGCAGTTAATGGCCAACCTCTCCTAGGCTATCTCGAAAGGCGTTAACAGCACCTCGTAACTGCGGGCTGAGCGAGCTGGCTTATAGGCCCATTCATCCGCTCGGCCCCGCCCCGATCTGCTCACGGGGCGGGGGAGCAGTTAGCCGATCAAAAGCGGCGCACGTAATCTCCGAGTTCGAGGCCCATCCCTAGTTGAAAACCAAAGTGCCATGCCCGGACTTCAGCAGTTGGCATGCCGGCTTTCAGATGCTCCTGCGCCACGATGATTCCGACCTCCTCGAGCCGGCGCACGACGCCCTGAACGCTGCCTGTCTCCGGGCTCAGCGTCTTGATCATCTCGCTCGCCGCAAGCCGGCCAGCTTTCTCGCCTCGAGCGCTGGGAGCGTTCGGCTCGCTATGCGGCGGCATGGGTCTCGATTGCCTCACCTGTGGGAGCCGATACGCAACCCGGCTCGGTGGCAGCATGGCGGACGGCGGTTACCGGGCCGTGTCTGCGATAGGTGGATCGGTATCGCGCACGATGGAAGGAAGCCGCCGAGCCGACCAGATGACGTTGCCGCCATCATCTCGGAGCAATGCGCAACCAGATCGTCCGGCAAGTAGGAGCTCGAACCTGGTTTCGGCCTCGTCGGCAGCCTGGGCGTCCGTAGACGCCTCGAGCTGCTCAGTGGCGACCGACAGCCCGCTTGCGCAGCGCCTATAGACGGAGCATTCGAGATGGAACACAGCTATCTGGCGGCGAAGCAAGAGTCTTGCCAAATCCAATCGCGTCCTTGAGCGCCGCGTTTAGACCCCATTACGTCGACGAAAACTGATCTTGCGCTTCGGCAGAAATTTCTCTTCACCGTCCGTAAACACGCCAGGTCGATCATGGAGGTGTGATGCTCTATTAAGAGCGATGGATCGGTCAGATGCCCAAACTTCTCCGGCGGTTCGTTCGCGACGAGACTGGCGCCACCGCCATCGAATATGGAATGATCGCCGCCCTGATCGCTGTCATCATCATCGCCTCGCTGCGGCTCGTAGGATCGCGGCTCACCTCCAAATTCAGCGCGATATCCGGTAATCTGAACTGATCCGCGCTGGTGGATCGTAGTGAGCCTGTACCGGCGCTTCCGCCTTGCTCTGTCTTGATCTGCTCACGGGGGGCCTGATCTCCCGCTAGCGTCTCGCAATCGGAACGGCCAAAGGCCAGGTCGCTATTCGGTCGCACCCAGCCCTAGGATCAAAACTCCAGCTCCTGCGTCATTGGCTGGGCGGCTTTGGGCCGCGTTTCTAGCCTGCAGGCTTTATGCGCATGTTCCGTTGGATTGGCCGCGTTATCGCTTGGGTCGGCCGTCTTTTCGTCTCGGTTTGTATCGGCGCCGTAGCGCTGTTCGCACGGTCGCTGGACTTCATGCTTGGCGTCGTCACTCGCCTCTACGAACGCTTCGACGCCGGCTGGAATCGCCTTAGCAGCGAAGCAAGAGAACGCCATGCGCGAGAAGGTCGCCGAACGTTAAACCGTGTCGACCTCGACAGCCGGCCGGAGTGAGAGATGCCCACCTATACTCTGCGGCGATTTCTGCGGCCCGGTGACGGCAGCGATGGGGTGGTCGACGAGACACGGGAGCTTGAGGCGTCAACTGATGCAGAGGCCGTCCAAATCGCTCAAGCATCGGTGGCCGAACCAGAGCAGGCTATAGTTGGGCTCGAACTGGTAAACGCATCCGAGCGAGTAATTTGGAGCCTGCGCCGCGGTAGTACGATCAGCGAGAGACCGAACGGCATGTAGTCGGAAACGCGACCGCTCTCACCAGCGTGTGAGCTGAGCCGATACGCAACTTGGCTCCAGCGTATGATGGCCGGTGGCGGTTACCGGGCCGTGCGGGACCTGCCGCGCGCGCGTTCCGCGCCGGGATTCCTACGGGCAGCAGTTCTGGCCTGCGCCGATCGTGCATCGGACACCACCATGATGTGAGCATGCGCCGCGATCGTGCTGGCTGAAGCTCCAGTCCCCGTCGGCGCAGCGGTATCTCGCGTCCCGCGGTGGAGGACAGACGGACCCAGGCAGCACCTTGCGACAAGGGACCTCACAGCCGTCGACGTTGCTGTACGTGCAGCCCTTCATCTCGTCCGGTGTGAAGGCAGGGCACGTCTTGCGCGCCCGAGCATCGCTGGCTGACACCAGCAGCGACGCACCGACCAGCGCGAAGGCGACCGAATAGAATTTCACCGCGCACCCCATTCGACCGAGCTCAACGCTACGGTGAAGCTGATTGCGGGCAAAGGAAAGCCCGCGCCGGCGGACCGGGCGGGCTGAAGGTAAGGGTGCCGCCCCGCCAAGGATCGTGCACCCCGTGAAAATTCTACCAGCGCCACGTCCAAAGAAAAGCCCCGCGCGGCGGTGCCGGCGGGGCTGAAGCGAAAACGGCGGTCGACTAACGCTAAAATGTCCTCGCCAAGGTAGGCATTGAAATCGCCGGCGCACTCGACGCCGTCGCAGTCTGATCATCAGCCGACTGTGACATTGGATTGGATTTCAAGATTCGAATCATCTTCATGTCGTTCGAGACCAAGATAACTAAATCGCTATCCTTGATCATGGAAGGTTCTATCTGCGACGCTTTCGCAATCGCGTCGGCTTCGCCTGTCATGCTGAGTTGAATGCGGCCGGTTTCATGAAACATATTGTTATCTGACGCGCTATGTCTGTAGAGATAGATCGCGTAACTGGACATTTAAAATTCTCATAGATTACACGTATTTCGAGGCGAGGCCGCAGCTTGAGCTTCCATTTGTTGAGCGGAGCTACACTAAATCTTGAGAGTCTCGCCCACGAAACTGCGCGAGCTGTAGTGACAGCCGTTGTGAAGCTGTTCAAGGGGCACTAGCATACAGTCGGAGACAAAAAGACCGCCGCGGCCGGAGCCGGGCGGTTCAAGGTGGTTCGTGCTGAGGACCAGAAGGCCGGTCTACGCGCGGGCGGGCCGGCGGTTCCGGTCAGCGTCTGCCTCGAGGCTGCTGCCGGCCGTGGTCGTCGTCCCACCGGTCCATGACCTCGGTGAACCGGGTGATCGCGGCCGTTATCTGGCTGGTGTGCTGCGCTTCCTCGGAGGCCGTGTCCGCCACAATGGCCGCGGTCAGGCCGTTGATCGCCTTGGCGAGATCCGCGAGCGCGATGCTGTCGAACACCGCGGCGCCCGGCGCCGCCGCGACATCGCGAGCCACGTCGGGCTTGAGCGCCTCGGCGGCCCGCACCTCCTTCCTGTACCCCCACCACTCTTTCATGAAGCCGGTCAGCGGCACCAGCACCACTGCGACCGCGCCCAGCAGGGCGATGACGATTCCCGGCCACCCATCAAGCTGCTGTGCTGTTGCCGGCACTGGCCCTTCTCCGTTTCCTGAAGCCGAAGGTGTCTTCCGCGGCCATGTCGCCGGCCGCCCGGCCGGACGAGTGCAGCTCGGCGATCGCGAAGACGGAGTAGATGCCGGCGCTCAGCGAGAGCGGCGGGAAAGCCAGGGCGAACCCGAGGGCCATGGCGAGCCAGAACAGGAAGCCGCCCAGGCATCCGAGCGTCCGGACGAACGACGTCTCCCGGCCGCGGCGCCCGTTGATGTAGAGGGCGGTGATCCGGGCGGTCCCGACCGCCAGGGCGATCACGCCGGCCGTCGTCTCGCTGACGTAGGAGGTGATGATCCGGTACTGCGGACCGACGAAGGTCGGCCACGGCATCAGGCACGTGAGCCCCACCACCCACATGATCACCGAGAACCAGATCTCGGCCCATCGGGTCTGTCCGTAGCGGACGGCGCGCCGGATCCTGGCGTCGATCGCGGGGTCGGGGTCGTACTGTCTCATGGTGAGGATGCGGCACACGACTGGCGCGGACACGAGACGCGCCGCTGTGGGGATCTGGTAGGCCATGGGGCTCTCCTCGGGCGTGAGGGCTTCGGGAGAGCCCCGGCGGACGGATGCGGGGATCAGCGCTTCTGAATCATCGCGCTCGTGACCGCGGCGGTGAACCCGGCGGCCTGCTGGTCCTTCTGCTGCGACGTGCGGGACGAGCCCCACCAGAACTGCACGCCGAGACCGACCGCGAGCCACAGCGCGCCGTAGGACTGATTCAGCAGGTTGAAGACCCGCTCCGGGATCTCCTGCGAGACGAAGAACAGGCAGAAGGTCAGCGAGATGGCCGCGCCCACCACGATGTAGGTGAGGATTGCCGGTGTCGTCCCGGTCCAGCTATGGGCTTGGACGAGGGCGACCTGCATCGCGCGAGCGTTGGCCATGTCAGCAAGCTCGTCGGCCTGCCGCTTGGTCTCCGCCTCGATCTGCGCGAGCTTCACCTGCGCCGCCGCCGGATCCGCCTGGATCGCCGTCGCGACCGCCTGCGGGGTCGGTTCGACGCCGAGCGCGGCCGCCACGCCCTTGCCGACCAGGCCGCCGATGGTGCTGCCCAGCGGGCCTCCGAACAGGCCGCCCAGTGCAGGGAGCCCGATCTGCGCGAGCTGACCCGCGATGCTCTGCCATTCCATGATCATGCCTCGTCGCTGGTGAGGGAGACGGTCTGCCCGGCGAGGGCGTGGGTGCAGTCGCCGAGGAACTGGATCTGGCCGCTGGTCACGAAGGAGTGGCAGACGCCGCAGCAGGCGGGGTTGCCGTCCTCGGGATCGTCGCAGCCGTACTGACAGTGAGCACCCGGTCCGCGTCTGCCGGCGCCAGGGACGTGGTGGCCCCAGCGCACCAGCACCGACGGCGTGAAGGTCGGCCGCTCGTAATCGCCGTTAAAGCCCCAGGATGGGCTCGTGGCGGGGTTCACGTTCACGACGTGCATGCTGTCGCAGCCCGGGCACTGGAAGCCGAGCCGGCCGCCTTCGAGCGCCCGAAGGATCCCGACGCGGGCCACCTCAGGCGGCCTTCTTCGAGAACAGGGACTTGAGCCACGCGCCGACGCCGCCGGTCTGGACGGTCGGTCCCGTGACGCCGCCTGTGTCGGGCGGGGCCGGGTCGGCGGTGCGGCGCGGCGCGGGCGGCACCAGCGGCGGGACGGGCGCGGCCGTCACCGGCGGGACCGGGATCTTCGTCACGGCGGCGCCGGGCGCGTAGCCAGCCTTCTTCAGCGCGGCGGCGAAGGCCTGCGCGTGGAGCGCGATCTCGGCGGCCCGGTCCTGGCCGTTGATGATGCGGCGGGCCCCCTTCCAGTCGGCCTTCCCGCCGCCCAGGTAGTCCGACAGCTTCTTGCCGGTGAACCACCCCTCGCGGGTGCCGATGAATAGGACGGGCGCGGCCACGTCCGGGTGCATGGCGAGGTCCGGGTTCGTCTCCAGATCCTGCCCGGCGACCAGCAGGCCTAGCGCGCGGAGGCGCAGGGTCGCCTTCCGGTAATTCGCCCGCCCGGTGAGCTGCACCAGCCCGCGGCCGCAGAAGGCGATGCCGTCGCCCGGATTCAGGTTGCCGAGCTCGCGAGCCTTCTCTGGCCGGTCGCCGCGGATGTCGTACATCCTGGCGAAGTACGCGGCGCCGCCCTTCTCCTTGATCGGTAGCATGGTCCAGCCCGTCTCGATCGGACAGGTGCCGAGACCGTAGGCCAGATGCTCCAGGGGCGTGTCGACCGGGCAGGCGTCCAGGATCGCCTCCATGCCCGATACCTGCGACGGCGTGAGGTGGCCCGGGAAGGGGCTCAGACGCACAGCATTGAAGAACGCCTGCCGGTCGAGAGCAGCGGTCATGTCGGGTCCTCGGTCGGTGGTGCGAAAAGTCAGCGCCGCGCGCGGGCCGGCGCGCAGATGCGGATCGGACCTGCGCCTTCGGCGATTACCGGGGCGCAGAACACGCGGTGGTGGCGGCGCGGGCCGGCGACGACCGGTCCGCAGGCCACGGCGATCATGATCCCGGCCACAGCCAGGATGCGCGCAGCCGTTCGCGCCGCGGCGGGGGCTACGGTCATGGTCAAGTCCTGATCGTTGTGACGGGCGTGGGGGCGGG
The DNA here is from genome assembly GCF_028583545.1 of Methylobacterium sp. NMS14P. Classification (NCBI taxonomy): domain Bacteria; kingdom Pseudomonadati; phylum Pseudomonadota; class Alphaproteobacteria; order Hyphomicrobiales; family Methylobacteriaceae; genus Methylobacterium; species Methylobacterium sp. NMS14P. The sequence continues at coordinate 2,812,271 of NZ_CP087106.1, forward strand.
GCGCCGTGCTACGCTGCGGCAGCCAGCCAGGGAGATCGCAGATGCCCCGCTACGCCATGTTCGAGAGCGTCGAACTCGATGGGGGCGCACACGGCGCGATCGTCGAGATCCACGGAGGAGCCAACCCGCCGGCCTACGAGGTTGAGGTGTTCAACGTACCCGGTTCGATGGGCGATGGCGTTGTTACCATGCGAGAGAACGGTGACCGCCTGGTGCCGATCGATCCCGCAGGCCTCGCCGAGATCTTCAGGCAGAAGCCGAACCTTGCGCCTTTCGAAGCCTGAGGCTGATCAGACCTCGATGCCGAGCGCCTCGGCTGCGGCGAGCGTCTGCGTGCGGAGGGCTTCAACCGCGGCGTCGAGCTTCTCGGGCGTGTCGATCTGCTCGGATAGCAGGCCTTCGGCGCCGCGGCGCAGGCGGACCGCGGCGACAGCGATCTGCCGGTAGGCGTCGGCCTTCTCGATCACGCTCCGGGCGTAGTCCGCGAGGCTGACCCCCTTGTCCTCGGCCAGCGGCGGCAACAGCGCGTGCTCAATCAGGGCGCCGCCCGCCAGCACGGTTCGCGCCTCCGCCTCCTGTGCCGTCCAAGACTGCACCTCGACATCGGCATAGGTGCTGGTCACCTTCGCGGTGATGCCGTTGCCGTAAGCCATGGCGGAAGCGAATGCTGAAAGTCGAAGCGTCGGCATATCAACCGGCGGTGGTGCGCCGTCCAACTTCCGCTGTTCGATTTCCTCATGCGTAAGCGGCACGAGCCTGCCGGTAACATCTAGGCGAACGAGATCTTCAATCATGTTGCGGGTGTTCCTCTGATGACGATTGATCCAGCTGTTGCCTTGCCCGTCGTTGTCATAAATCTAATAGCGTTCATGAGGGCGTTGCTGCCGCCGTTGTAAACCTGAGCATAATTGCTCACACGGAACAGTCCGGATGACCAAGGCGCCGCTGAGTTGAATAGCATCATGGCTTGGGTGGCAGCATCACCAGGATAGATAGTCCCACGAGCAGAGAGCGGCGTGGTCGTTCCGGTCGAGACGGCGTTTGCGATTTCAAGGTAGTTTGCGCCAAAATAATACACTGCGGGCGTATTAGAATTATTGTTCCCGTAGACGTACATACCATAGTAATCGTTTGTTCCAGCCTTGAAATTTGACCCACCATCAGAGGATAAACGTGCGCCGAAACTTGCGCCCTGCGTGTCGACCTTCAAGCCGTCGACCGCAAACTCGAATTTATCATAACCAGCCGGCAGCAATAGATCGACAGAAGTGACGGCGGTTGTGATAAGCGCACTGGACACGATCGGGGACCGATCTACCCATCCGACGTGCCACCCGTCAGTATCGAGATAGACGTAGGCTCGTTGCTTGGGCAGAAGCTTGAATGAACCGCCGCTGATGCCCTCGAATGGATCGGTTCCGTTGGCCGCAATTATCAGAATACCAGTCGAGTTGTTCTCGATAACGTCGGTCGCCCAGCCCGTGAACACGCTGGAAATGGCCGGCAGCGTTCGAGTGTAGCCGCCCGCTCCCGACGCGCGATACTTGAGCCCGATTCCGGTGGCTGGGATGCTGCCGGAGGCGGTCACCGCCACAGGGGCACCCAGATAGGCACCTCGCACGGGCGAGCCGTCGGCCCGCTGGTAGTGCCGCACACGCCAGTTACCGCTTGCGTCCGAGGTCGCTAGCGCCGTATCGCCGGCTGCCGTGACGATGTTCGTGCCGGTCGGCAGGACCAAGCTCGTGGCATTGTGGGTGAGAGTGCAAGCTCCCGTGAATCGCAGCAGCTTCTCGCCATGGGCGAAGGTGCCGAAGCTGGTGATCGCCGCCGTGCCGCTGATCGCTACCTTGCGACTGTTCTGTGCGCCGAGATCTACGGTCGCGGCTGAGGCCACGGTCGCCTCCGAGATCGCGAAGTCGGATAGGCGATTTGCCAGGACAGCCGGGAAGTCGACGAACACTTCCTTGGTGCCGGCCGTGAACGGGACCAGCGCATCAGCGTTTGAGCTTGCCAGAACCGTCGTCCGCTGCAGCGTGGTAGCGGCGGTCAGGGTGCCGAGCCCGACCTCCCACTGCACGCCCAGCATGATGGCGTAGAAGGTGATATCGCCAGTGCTCAGCCTCGACGAGAACGAGGAGAACCCGTTCACTGCGCCAGCGAGTGCGATGTCACCGGTCCCCTCGGTAACAGTCGTTTCCTTGACACGGTCCGCCAGTTTGAGGGCCATCACAGTCGCTCCGAGATCTTGTAGGCTTTGGCGTAGGCCGGCATTCCGGAGACCCAGACGGCCGGCTGCGTGATCGGATCGAGGTCGTCGAGCAGGCCCCAGATCGAATCTCGTCCGAGGTTCTCACTCGACGGATTGGTGATCAGCAGGATGTCGAGGCGTTGGCCGTTGAGGCGCTCGACCTCGTCGACGAAGCCCAGGCGCTGCGCCTCGGTGATCACCTCGAACGAGAGACTCGCAGTGCGATAGACGACGTTCGGGTCGACATAGGTCTGGCCGCCGCGGCTCTTGGTGCGCGTGGACAGGTCGACGTAGCCGCGCCCCCAGCCGAAGCTGAAGTTGTAGGCGAACTGCCAGCGCCGCCCGATGAAGACGCGGCCGGCCTCGATGTAGGTGGCGCCGGGCTGCTCCAGGTCGATCCGGACGTAGCGCGCCTGGACCACCTCCGGCAGCAGGTGAATCAGCATGCCGTACCGCGGGTCGACCGCGCCCGTGATCGGGCCGCTGTCGTAGGCCTCCGCCATGAGCCCCGAGGTGTCGATGGCCGAGGCGCGCACTCGGATCGTGCCGGCGGTGTTCAGGGTCAGCCCCATCACCGCGACCGTGTCGACGTCGTGCGCGTCGCCGAGGTCGACGGTCAGGTACTCCGAGGGGTTGTTGTCGCCGCGCCATTTCCGAGCGACGTGCGGGTTCTGCACCCGGGCCGGCGGCGTGAGCTGCCCCGAGCTCGAGGCGCGCACCGTCCCGCCGTCGGCGAGGTTCGCGTAGGCGATGGCAGCATTCCAGGGGTTGGGCATCAACCGAATCCGATGATCTCGACGGTCTCGGCGTCCGTGTCGTCGGTCAGCGAGACGATGCGCAGGAGGCGGCCCGCCTTCAGGTCCCACCGCGGGAAGGTCACGAAGATGCACTCGCCGATCTCGTGGGCGAACGGGTGGATCTTCACCGTCATACGGTAGAGCGACTGCGTCGGGCCGAAGAGGTTCAGCAGCCGGTCCGATTCCGCCTGCGCGTCCGCCTGATCGCGGAAGTAGGCCTGGATCGGGTCGGGATCCTGCGCGAGCGGGTGGTTGCGCTGGACGCGCTGTCCGGTCGCCGCATCCGAGGTGACCAGGCTGTAGCTCTCCTTGAGCCGGGCGACCCGATCGTCCGTGACACCGGACTGGCCTGCCACGTCGGTCTGGACAGTCCAGTTTCGGCCCCAGGCGACGCGGAAGCGGTAGGGCGGCGGCGAGAGCTGATCGGGCAGCTTCTGCCGGTCGATGTCGACGATGTCGACGCGGTCGTAGGCGGCCGCGGGCTGACCGCTCGGCGCCGTGAAGATCGACACCTCGAGCCGACCGTTCCGGCGCATCCCGGCCCAGCCGCCGACCGCGCCCATGAGGTCGGCCACCGCGTCGATCACCTTCGTGTCGGCCGAGCCGTCGAGCCAGTAGCCGATCACCGCCGGCTGCATCCGCTCGACCTCGTCGAAGGTCGGCACCGAGAGGCCAGACGGATCCGGGACCTGCGAGCCGATCGCGAGGAGCCGGCGGACCACGCTGGCTGTGGTGTTCACGTAGACGCCGCCGGTCTTGTCGCCCTTCACGTCGCAGGTGACGGTGCCGGCCGGGGACCCGCCGAGCCGGATGAGGCCACCCGCGAGGCAGGTCCCGTATTCGCCAGCCTCGATATCCGCGTTGCTGCCCTGGCCACCGGTGGTTGCGGCGAGCAGGGCCGCGGGGGTCGCGAAGTCCCGGGCGAAGGTGAGCACCACGGCCCGGTCGTAGACGGCGGGGATGGCCTCCACCGTCCCGCCGTTGACCTGATAGATCAGCAGGGTCGGGATCACCGTCACAGGGGTGATGTTCGAGCACTCGCCCAGCGCCAATGGCTTGCGCTTGCCCTTCAGGTCCTCGGTGCCGTCGAGGTCGCCCGTGCCGCCATAAAGCGCGGGCTGCGCCGGCATCTCCATCTGGTAGGCGTTATCCCGGACCTGAACCCGGAGCAGCGCCTCCTCGACCTGCCAGTCGGCCGCCGTGCCGTCGAACAGGGTCTGGTAGTTCGCGTAGGGCGAGTCCTTGATCCCGACCTTCACCGTGATGCGGCGGCCATCGACGGAGTAGCGGGAGATCAGATCGTCATAGTCGCCCTCGGCGTTGATGAGGTCCATCTCGCCCCAGCCGGCGGTCACCTGCCCGATCCGGCCGCCGTTAATGATGGACCGGTCGAACCGGATCACCTTCTGCAGCGTGCCGAGGAAGGGCGTGCTGGCCGGCGTGTCCCCGGGCTGAGTGATGAACTCGTCCGTCGCGGCGTAGATGCGGACGTTTGGATCCAGCACCGCGGTGCCGGTGCCGATGATAATCGCGCCGCCATGCGCCGTGTATCGGCCGGCGCCGATCAGCGTGGCGCTCAACGTGATCCGGGCCGAACCGCCGATCCGCATGCGAGCGGCCAGCGAACTTGTCGACGAGCCCTGCAAGTCGGCAGAACCATGCCGTAACCGTCGCCCGGCCGCCGAGGTGGTGGCCTGAGCCGCGAGGCTGGCGCGCCCCTGGATCAGCCGCCCACCGCGCCCGACGAATGTCGCCGACGCTGCGAAGATCGCACCGGGGCTACTACCAGCCGAAGAGATCGGTTGAGAGCTGAGAGGTCCGAAGCCCATCATGCCGCGTTACGATCCGACATGGGGTAGGCCGAGATCTCCACGGCGTAGACGAGGCGCACGCGTGGATCGAGGAACAGATCCTGGAAGCCCCCGGTGCCGACCATTCGGGCCGACGCCGTACCCACGAAGCTGCCGCCCTCGTACCGGATGCGGAGCGGCTGCAGGCTCGTGCTTGCGGCGGCCGTGGCGGCGGCGGCGCCGTACTTCAGGATCCGCCCCTCGGCGAACAGCGAGACGCTGGCGCTGGCCGAGCCGCGGAACTGGATGATGCGACCGCCGCGCCCGACCATCGAGGCGTCGATCGCGAATGCCGCTGAGCCGGGCCGGATCCGAAGCACAGCCATCTGCGCGGCGGCGGCACCGGCCAGGGATGCTGCCCCATAGCGCCTGCGCACCGAATCCGCCGACATCGCCGCGGCGGCGAGGAAGGCAGCCGGGGAGTTGCGGATGCGGGTCGGCTTCGCGGACGCGGTAGCAGCCGCCGAGACGCTGCTCACGCCCTGGATGATCCGGCCCGGCAGCAGGCTCGTGGCCGCGAGGCTGGTGAAGCTCGCCGTGCCGTAACGGACGCGCACGCTGGCGGCCGACAGAGATGCGGCCGCGGTGATGCTGGCGGCGCCATAAGCGAGGCGCCGGCCCGCCGCGCTCGCGGTGGCCGCCCCCGTGAAGCTCGCGCCGGCCTGCCGGATCCTCCGTCCGTTCGCCAGCAAGGACGTCGCCGCTAGGAACGAGCCTGAGGCGACGGTGATGACGCTGCCGCGCTGCGCCGCCGTTGCTGCCCCTTGCAAGCTGGCCGCGCCGCGGCGCACCAGCACCGCGGCAGCCGAAGCCGTCGCGGTGGCCGTGAACGAGGCAGCACCCGTCTGGACCCGCCCAGCGTTCGGCTGGGCGGAGATCGGGGTCTGCGATAGGGGCGAGAAGCCAAGCACGGTGGTGCGTCAGCCGATCAATCGAAGGCGGCGGAGAGCTGACCGGCCGAGACCACGTACTGATCTCCGGCGAGGATCTGTCGGGTCGTGGTGGTCTGCGCCTTGAGCAGCATGTTGCCGCCGGTGGCCGCATCGAAGATGCCGAAGTAGGCGATGTTGCCCCAGTCGGCGCCGGCCACCGGGAAGGTGATCGCACCGCTGTTAGAGCTGCTGCCGGCGGTCGGGTCGGCGGCCGTCATGGTCGCGGTGATCGCCTGCCGAGCGTACTGCGTTCCGCCTGTGGTCGGGATCTCACTCGTGGCCGAGCCGGTGTCGGTCGGATCCGCGGTCAGGAGGCCGAGGAACACGCCAGCCGGCATCGTAAAGGCGGCCTTGCCGAGGGTGTGGTCGAGGAGCTTCTTCTCCAGATAGTCGGTCATTGCACCGGGCATGGGTCAGCGTCCTTTCGGTGAGGCTGGGTCGGCTTCGGGGTGAAGGTCGTGGCCGCGGTCAGGCGGCCTTGGTGCCCGCGGTGCGGGGTCGACTGGCGTCCTGCCGCCGATCGGTGTTGCCCTTGCGGGTCTCGGCCCGGTGCTCGTCCACGCCGTCTCGAACATGGCGGGCGCCTGCGGCGATGGTGGCCTGCTCGCGCTGGCTGTCCTCGCGGTTCTCGCTGCGCAGCGCGGCCACCTCAGCTCGGAGCGCGCGAAGCTCGGAGAGCAGCGCGTCGCTGTTCCCCATGCCACCGGCGACCGGGACGGGCATCGCCACCGCCGGCATGGCGAAGGCGCCAGCATTGTCGTTCATGGCCTCCAACAGGGGGCCGTAGATGCGAGCGGACGCGGCATTGACCACGAACTCGCCGTTCGACAGGCGGGCAGCAATGCTGTCCGAGGTCCCGGTGCCGGGCCCGGAGACCCAGCCGCCGGTTGCGTAGACCGGCGCACCGTTCTTGGCGTTGGCCGAGCGCAGGTTGTTCAGGATCTGCCCCTGCAGCAGGTATGTGTCGCCCTGATACCTTGCCTGCTGCTGAAGGGCGTCGTTCGTGTAGGCCGTGTTCGCCTGGATGAACGAGTTCTGCGAAGAAATGCTGCTGTTCAGGCTGACCAACTGCTGCTGCAGTCCGACCTGAGAGTTGGTCAGGCCGTTGATGCTATCGAGCACCTGCTTCTGCTGGGCCATCAGCGTGTTCTGGCCATTCAGGATCGCGGCCTGATTGGTCAGAAGGTTGTTGTTGGTCCCGACGCCCGAGTTGGTTCCGGACGTGAACTGCTCGACCCGGAACGAACTCGCATTCGCGATCTCCATCTTGCTGAGCTGACCGTCGCCGTTGGCGTCAATCGCGTTGAAGACGGCGCGAGCCGCCTGCTGCTCCGCAGTAGTGGCCAGCGGGCTCACGCCGGAGAGGAACTCGTTGTAGTCCAGCAGGCCGTTCACCGAGGTGTCGAGCCGGGCGAAGTTGGCGTTCAGCGCCGCGGCCACCAGCGCCGGGCTGTTCGCGATGATGCCGGCATAGAGCTGCTGCTTCATCGCCTCGGTGGCGTCGACCAGCGCCGTCTTGCTGTCGGTGATGGCGTTCACGATGAACTGCTCAGCCGAGACCTGCGTGGGGAGCGCGGCGAGCGTCTTCTGCACCTGATCGAACGTCGCCTGATAGGCGCTGTTGGAGGCGTTGTAGGCCCGGCTCGCATCCAGCAGCGCCGAGGCGTACTGCGTGATGTTGTCGAGCGCCGTGCGGTCGCCGCCCTGCGCGAGCTTGAGTTGCGCGTCGTACTGCGCCTGCGCCTCGGCCAGCCGGTCCTTCGGGGCCAGCGGCGAGTTGGTGCCAGTCTTCAGCCCGTCGAGGAACGTGTTGATGTTCTTAGCGAAGTTGTCGAACGCGGTCTGGGCTGCATCCATCGTCTGCTTGATCGCGTCGGCCGCCTGCTTGCCATAGTCGGCGATGATCTTGGCGCGCTCCGCCTCCTGCGTCATCGTCAGTTCGGCGATGGCCTCGCCGCCGGCCTTGATCTCGTCCTGCCGCTCCTGGAGCGCCTGCCGGTCGTAGGCGTTGAGCTGCCCGGCCAGGGTGCTCGAATCGTTGGTCGCGGCGAAGTACCGGTCAGAGTACCCCTTCAGGCGGCTGTTGAGCGCCTCGGTGGCCGCCTTCGCGAAGTCGGTGATGATCTTGAGCCGCTCCGCGCCCTGCGCCTGCTCGAGCTCGTTGATCGCCTGATTGCCCTTGGCGCCCTCCTGCCAGCGCTCCCACTCGGCGGCCCGGTCGAACGCGAGCAGCTTGCCCTGGAGGCTGTCGGTCTCGAACGTCGCGGCGACGTACCGGTCCTCATACCCGCGCATCCGGTCCTGGATGGCGGAGAGCGCCTCCTGCGCGGCTTTGGCCGCCTGATCCGCGCTCATGGAGGCGGTCGCAGAGTACTCCCGCACCCGGCCGGCCAACTCCGGGAACTTGGCGATCAGCTCGTCGAAGGCACCGCCGGCGAGTTGGCTGCCGTCCACGATCTTCTGCGCGGCCGCGGTGAAGTACGTGTCAACCTGCCCGAGGTCGCCGCCGATCGCCGACGCATCCTCCTGGAGGCTCGCCACCTCCTTCACAAGGTCGGCCGCGTCGTTGAGATAGCCCTTGTTCAGCGCGTCGTTGATCTTGCGGCCGAGGTCGTCGCTGAATTTCGTCCGCAGCTGATCGAGCGCCTTGTTGGTGCCCTCCTTGATCGCGGTGGCGGCCTGGTCCGCGGACATGCCGAGATCCTTCAGGATCTGCGTCAAGCCGGCGGCCGTGCCGTTGATCCGGGCGAGCTCGGTCTGCGTCGCGGAGAGGTTCGGCGTCGGCTGGAGCGCGGCGAGAGCGCCCTTCACGGCGGCCGTCTGCGCGGCGGCGGTGGCGGCCGGGCTGATCCGGCCGGCGTCTGCGACGAAGCCCTTGATCGCCTCGCCGAGCTGCTGCACCGAGGCCATGGCCTGCGAGAACGGCCCGCTGGTGCCAAAGCCCGCCTGCACCTCCGCCAGCACCCCGTTGAAGCCATCCGCGAAGGTGGCCGTCATCCGGGCGACGTAGGTCTGATAGTCCTTCATCAGCTTGTCGGCGAGCGCCTGATCGCCGCCGTCGCTGGCCGTCTTGATCGCCTGCTTCGCCTGGGTCAGCGCGTCCGAGATCTGCTTCCCGACGTTGCCGATCGAGCCGCCCTGGAAGCTCAGGGACAGCTGCTCGATCTGCGGCCGCGCCTGGTCGAGGGCCTCGCGCCGGGCCTGGATCTCCTGCTGGAGCTGCTTCTTGGCCTGCTTCTTCGCCTCGCTCTGACCGAACAGGCCGCCGAGGAGGCCCGCGCCGGCACCCGCCACGGCGAGGAGCGGGTTGCCGCTGGCCAACCCGGCGAGGCCGCCACCGAGCGCGCCCATCAGCGGGCTCTGGCTGCTGTAGCCGATGGCCGCGCCCGCGCCGACGGAGGCGATGGCGCCGCCCAGCGGCGACGACAGGATGCCGCCGTTGCCCTTCGGCTTGAGCGCGTTCGACAGTGCGCTGCCGATGCCGCTCTCCGCGCCGAGGCCGAGCGCCTTGGTGATCTTGTCGCCGTCGAACAGGCCGCCGAATAGGCTGCTGCTCGGAAGGGACGGGCCCTGCGCGCCGGGCAGCGGCGAGCCGGCCTCGCTCGACGACCCACCGCCGAACAGGCTTCCGAGGCTGATCTTGCCGCCGAGCAGGCCGCCGAGGTCGCCGCTCTTCTCGCCCGCCGTCCCGAACAGCCCTGCGAGCCCGCCCTGGCCAGTGAGCAGCGCCTTCAGAGAGCTGGAGGCGAGCGTCTTGGCGAGGTTCGAGAAGGCCTCGCTCATCTTCTGACCGCCGAGGATCACGTCCTCCGCGAAGGTGCCGAAGGTGTCGCCGAGCTCGCGCTGCGCCTCCCGGGTCAGCTCCAGCTGCCGCTTCGCGTTGGCGAGGTGCTCGGTCGAGGCGGCGAGGCTAGTGCCGAGGCGGTCGGTTTCGTCCCGCATCTGCTGGGTGACGGTGATCCCGTCCTTCTTGGCGGCCCGCTCCATGTCGTGGGCGAGCTTCAGCTTGATCACCGCCTCGGACGACTGGCCGACCGACTTGGTCTCAAGGTCGAGCTCCTCGATCCGGTCCTTCGTCCGCTGGATCAGGTTGTCGTAGGAGCTGACGGCCTCCTGGGCCGCCTGCTTGGACTGCTTCGCCGCTGCGGCTGCAGCCTTGGGCGCCTCCGGGCCAAACACGTACGGGAACTGCCGCGCCGTGATCGTCGGCTGCTGCGGGCCATAGCTGCCGTCGATCTTCGGCGTCTCGGTGGACGCGGCCTTCTGCTGCGCGGACAGGACGCCCATCTGCGTCAACAGGCCGGTGACCTTGTTGCTGACCGCGTCGAAGGCGCCCCCGATCCCAGAGGCCACCGCGGACGCGAAGTTGCCGACGGCGCCGATCGCGCTGTTGATCGCCTCGACGACCCACTGCACGGCCTGGAGGATCTTCAACCATGCCTCGTTCAGCAACAGCGCCGCGCCCGAGAAGTCGACCGTGACCGCCCAGGCCTCGCTGATGGCCTGCTTCGTGTCGGCGATCTGCCGGTTCAGCGCGAGGGCGCGGTCGACCTGCTCCTGCTTCAGCACCTCCTTCTCGGCGGCGGCCTGGAGCGCGGCGGACAGCTGCTCGGCGGAGGTGTTGCTGATCCGCAGGCGCTCGACGAACTCGGGTCCGAACACCTTCTCGCCGACCTGGATGCTGGCGAGGTGCAGCCCGAGGTCGTCGAGCTCCTTCATGCCGGCGAGCGCCGCGCGGATGCGGTCCTGGATCGTGGTCGCGGTGTCCGAGAGCGCGGTCGCCTGCAGGCCGTTGGCGCCGGCCACGCCCGTCGAGCTGATGTCGTTGAACAGCTTGGACAGGCCGTTGCCGGATCCCCAGGAATCCTTGAGGAACGAGGAGGCCTTGCCGAGGGCGGCGTCGATCTGGTCCTTGGTCGCCTGGATCTTCGGGGCGATCGCCTCGAAGCTCTTCAGGAACGGCGCGCCGACGTCGAGGCTCTGTGCCTTCTCGCCGAGCTGCACGAGCTGATTCAGGTCCGCGTAGGCCTTCTTGATCGCGGACGAGGCCACCTCGAAAACCGCGAAGGCCACGGCGATCGGCAGGAAGTAGCCCGGCACGACCGACAGCGCGCGCGACAGCAGGCTGGTGGTGGTGGTGAGGCCGGCCGCCTTCGTGGCGAAGGTCTCCAGGCCTACCGCTGCCGCCGCCGCACCCGTGGACAGGCCGGAGAGCCCGCGCGATGCCAGTGCAGCGCCGGCGGCGGTTGCCGCGCCCATCTCGGTCGCGGTCGCGGCATACCGCGCCGTCACGGCGGACGCCGCCGCCAGGGACCCGGCCGCCGAGGCAGCGAGGCCCGACAACGCCCGGGCCGCCGCGACGCTGGCCGCCGCCACGATGATCGGGTGCTCCAGCGCGAACTTGCCCGCGGCCTTGAACGCCTCGCCCTGGCGCTCGAGCGCGCCGACGTTGTCGTTGGCCGCGCCCTGCATGGCGGAAGCCGACCGGGCGGCCTGAGCCTGCGCGTCGGCAAAGCGCTCGGTCGCTGCCGTCAGTGCGTCCTGCTGCGACTGAGCCATGCCGAGGATCTGCGCCTCGGCCTGCATCTGCCGCTGGAATCGGTCCTGCACGGCGGCGAGTTTCGCCCGGGCCTGGGCAGCCTTGTCCGACGACGACGCGGCCTTGCCCTCGGCGTCGGTGGCCTTCCCGGAGGCCGCCGTCACCTTGTCGAGCGAGGACGCGACCTGCTCGTTCTGCGAGCGAACGCGATCGACCCCCTCCGTCGTGTAGACGAAGCGGGTCTCGTTCACCGCGATCTGGTTGACGGCGACCATGCGGTCTCCAGGCGAACAGAAGCGCCGCGCGAAGGCGGCGACAACGTCAGGCTTGGGGGCTGGGCCGCCGAACGGTTATCGGCGGGCGCAGATGTCGGATTGGGCCTGGAGGTCTTCCAGGGTTGCCGTGTAGGCGCTCAGAGCGAGTGTCAGGCGATCTCGGGCGGCGTCGACCTTCTCGGCCGCGGAGCGGATGCCCGGCGGGGCCGTACGCGTCGCGGTGGCGACCCGCTGCTGCTCGAAGGTCAAGCGGAGCTTGTCGAGTTCTGCGATGCTCCTGCCGATCGAACCGGACAGCGCCTTGCACTGCGACGCGCTGAACTGTGCGGCGCACGGCGTTGAGGAAAGGGCGGCGGCGAACACGAAGAGCGGAAGGGCGCGCATGGGCGTGAGGTAGAGTTGCGCATGCGAGCGGCGAGGCCGAGCCCTCATTTGCTCTTCCCGCCGCTGCCCTTCTTCTGCTTCTCGGCCATGTCGGCGAGGTAGACCCGATCCTGCGCGCGGATGAGGCGGGCGAACCGCTCGAACTCGTCCAGGTCCGCGATGTCGAGGCGCCGGGCGTAGAGCTCGATCGACGACCATGGAATCGGGCCGCACCCGCCCAACGCCCCCAACCGGCGATCCGAAGATAGCTCGGTGAACGCGTTGCTGATGTAGGCGAGGTGCGGCCAGAGGTCGGGACGGGTGCGAAGCGCTGGCGGGTCAAAGGTCGGGTCAGCCTCGACCTCGGCCTCCAACCACGCGAGCTGATCGCTCCACCTGAGCGACCAGGTCAGGTGCCCGACGAGTTTCCCTCGTCGTCCTTGGCCGCCGCGGCGTCGGCCTCGCCGACCACGGTGGCCGCGTAGATCACGGCCTCGCGGAACTGCCGGTATTCCGGCTTGGTCAGCAGCTCGGTCGCCATCTCCTTCGAGTAGGGGATGGCCGCGCCGCCTTCGTCCTCGAGGCCGGACCAGTCCAGCAGCACGGTCGAGCCGAGGCAGGTCGAGGTGATCTTGTCCATCTCGTCCGGGTCGACGCGGCCGCCGCGGCGCTTGTCCCGGGGCACGGCGTCGATCAGGCGCTGCTGCAGCCGCCGGAACTGGGCGTTCTGGTAGCCGCGGACTTTGAGGCGCAGGTCGCCCGAGCCCGGGATGTCGCCGACCCATTCGCCGGTCTCGATCGCCGCGGCGTCGACCTTGAGAGCTGAGAGCTTCACGCGTCCTGGTCCTTCTTCTCGCCGGCCTCGGCCGGATCCGCCTTCGACTCGGCCCGGCTGGCGGCGGTCTCGCGCGCCAGCCCCTTGCCGATGATGAGGTCCCCGGACACCTCGACCTCCTGACCCTCGACGTAGGACACCTTGCGGGCGCCTTCTTTGGCGCCCTGCGGGTATCCGTCGAAGGATTCCTTGATGACGACGGTCTTCATCCGGGCCTCCTCAGGTCACGTTGCGGGTGATCTTGAGGGTGCACGCCTCGGTCGGGTCGTAGAGGGCTCGGAACGGGATGTTCACCATCACGTCGTCGGTGTTGCCGCCGACCGCGCGCTCGCCGTCGCCGAAGCGGATCTTCGGGAACAAGAAGGTGTAGCGCTTGCCGCTCTCCACCCCGAGGGTGAAGGACAGGGCGGCCGAGCCATGGTCGAGCACGGCCTGGTAGAGGGCGTTGCTCTCGAAGTAGGCGTTCAGCGTGCCGGTGATGTTGCACCGGTCCGCGCCGAACTGGTTGCTGTAGAGGGAGCCGACCTCGGGCCGCTCACGCAGGCCGTTGTTGATCTCCATCGTCAGCGTCTTCACCCGGGGAGCCGGGTTGATGGTGCCGACCGTCAGCGCCGCCACGTTGTTCGAGGCGTTGGCGATCGGGTCGACGCTGGGCGCCGTGTAGGTTGCGCCGGTGATGATGCTCGTGGCGAGCACCTCCTTCTGGCACATGAAGGCGACCGAGCCCGTGATCTTCTCCCGGGCGCCGATGCTCAGCGACAGAGTGTTGACCGTCGATCCAGGGAAGCGGCTGAAGGAATCGGTCGCGCCGAGCTCCAGGGTCTCCTCGATCGTCAGCGTGGGCGCGAGCACGCCGTTCTTCAGCACGTCCGTTGCCCAGGCGCCGCGCAGCGCGTTGGCCAGCAGCATCTCGATGAAGTCGCCGGACGAGAACTCGAAATTGTAGGAGCCGCCCGCGGCGAGGCCGGTCAGGATCTCATCGCGAACGTTCCGGTCGGCCTGGCGCTCGTCGGACGTGACCGTGGTCTTGTTGGTGCGCAGGCCGCCGCTGGTGACCCGCGCGGTCTTGAAGGCCGGGGTCGCCGGGGTGACGCCGAAGTCGGTCTCGGGGACATACGCGACGCGAACGCCGCTGCCGTCAGCGAACATGGTGCTCTCCTGGATTGTGACGGGGGACGGCCGTTCAGCCGAGGTAGTCGTGCTCGAACGGCACCGCGGTCGTGAGGAGGAAGTACCCGTCCTCGTCGTTGCGGTCGTCGATCACCGAGGGGGACGGGGCGAAGGTCCGCACACCGTCGAAGGTCTTGCCGCGGAACAGCGCGGACAGCTCGTCGATCCACTTCAGGCCTTCGGCGATGCCGTCGCCGCGCCGGATGTTCAGCACGAGACGGAAGGCGCCCTCGTCCCGGTAGATGTTGTTGCCGGGCGAGCCGAAGCTGATGCGCTCAGAGCGGACCACCGGGTACTGCACGACGAGGAAGGCATCGCCACCGATCGGCGTGCCGGTGTCGCCGTTCAGGCCGCGCACCTCGCACTTGTCCCAGGACGCGGCCAGGAGATCTTCGACGGCCTTGGCTACGACGGACAGGCCCATCGGATCAGTCCAGGGTCACGGTGATGACCGGCACGCGCGTGGCGCGCTCCAGCTTCATGCCGGCCACGCGCGTCGGCTGCTGACGGAGCCGGGCCCGGGCGCCGCGGCCGGCCTCGCCCGCCACGTAGCCGAGCAGCGGGGACTCGTAGCCGAAGCCGACGTGCACGCTGTTGCCGAAGCGGCGGCCCGCCATGGCAGCCACGGCCTGATAGACGCCGCCGGGCGCCTGCGAGGACTCGCCCTCCTCGATCTTCTTGCCGTAGGCGGTCAGGTTCATGAACACGTAGCGGCTGGCCGGCGGTGCGTTCGCGGGGTCCACCTGCTGATCGTCGGCGAGCAGGACGTGCGCGCCCTTGTACCCGCCGCTCAGCACGGGGGAGTGCTGCACGATCTGCTCATAGATCCAGGCCAGCGCTTCGTTGGCGCGCCCGAAGCGGAACGCTACCTCGCCCTGGTCTGGATCGAGCTGGTCGAGGCTGGCGCCAGACTGGCCTTCGATCACCACGTCCGTCGCCGGCAGCCGGCCGAACTCTTGGCGGTATGCCGCTTCGGCGCGGGCCTGCGCCTCGCGAGCTGCCGCGGTGACGACGAGACGGCGGCGCTCCGGCGAGAGAGCAGCCGCCACCGCGGCGCGGACGTTCTCGGGCGTGCCGCCGGTCTGCGTGATGGCCATCAGCCCCTCACCGTGCAGTCGTAGGCGAGCAGCGCGCCCGCCACACGGTGGCTGTTGTCGTCGACCATCCGGAAAGTGCGCTGCCGGCCGCCGATCACCACGCTGTCGAGGCCGCCCGTCTGGATCGGCAGCGGGAATCCGCCAGCGACCAAATCCGCAGCCAACAGGATCACCCGGCTATCGCCCTGCGTGATACCGCCCACGAGCTCGGACGGCGCGTAGCCAGTGACGATGGCGCGGACGTCGATCTGCGGCTCGTAGGCAACCGGGTTGCTGTTCGCCCTCCGGCGCTGAAGCTTGATCACCTCGCCGCGGCGGTCGATCTCCTCGGCGTAGAGGGCCGGGGTCGGCGCGGACTCGATCTCCAGATGCACGTCGTCCAGATCGACCTCGGGCGCCTTCCGGATGGTGATCGTGAACACGTCGCCGTCCAACTCGCACCGATCGCCGACCTTCAGCCCCCGGGTCAGGTCGCAGGCCCGCACCGTAAGCTTGCCGCCGCGCCCCTGGAGCGTGACACCGACCACGTTGACGGTGAGCGCCCGCTCGAACTCCAAGCGCCCCCACTGCACCGGCCCGATCGCGGCGAAGCCGCCGGCGCCGCGGCGCAGGAACTGGATGCGCTGGTTGAGCGTGCCCGCGGCAGCGATCGGCATCAGGAGTGATCCGGGCTGACGCGGTGACGGCCGGCGAGCGCGCGCAGGCCGTATTCGACCTCGCGGGACAGGGCGCCGCCCCGGCCCGCAGGCTCCGCGACCTCGCGGCTGGCGTAGAAGTGCGCCGCCAGCATCTTGATCGCCTGCTTCAGCGTGCTCGGCACATGAGCGGCGTCGCTCCAGCCGGCGGCGAAGCGGATCCGGTATCGGCGCGGGTCGACCAGGCCGGGCTGTGCCGCGAATCCGTTGGTCGTGAGCCGCGCCAGAGTGGCGAACTCGTCGACCAGCGCGATCATGAAGTCGCCGGCCGCAATGGCGGCGTAGGCGCCGCGCGCCTCCCGCCCTTCGAACGAGACGAGCGTGTCGTCGACCACCGGGCGCACGGGCAACTCGACCACCGTGTCGACGCGGTCGACGAAGAACTCGAAGCTCTCCTCCAGGATGCAGTAGCCGTTGAGCCACCCGTCCGGACCGTGGAGGAAGTCGAATGCCGCCGCGACGTACCCCTTGATCAGGTCGTCCTCATCCGTGTGGCGGACGCGCGCCTGCGCCTTCGCTTCGTCGAGCGTGACGACAGCGAGCTTCTGCTCGAGCGTCAGCGGGTCGGAGATCCGGCGCAGGTCCACGCGTCCGCCTCACTTCGTCTCGTAGGCGCGCACCGTGCCGGGCCGCGCCATCTTGTCGGCGGGCGGCTTGGCGTCGGCGGTCGCGCGGCCCCGCTCGCCGCGGTAGCGCGCGACGTCGGCGTCCGAGGAGCGGGGACGGCTCTCGGCCGCCCCCTCGCCTTCGCGCCGCTGCTCCTGATCGCCGGCCATCAGGCGGCCGGCAGCCGGAGCGCGTCGGAGGTGACGGCACCCCCGGCGCGCTGCTGCACTTCGCCACGGCGGGCGATCTCGGCGCGAATGATCTCGTCGGCCTCGTCGGCCTTCGAGACGTCGCGGCCGGCGATCTGGGCGGCGAGCTTGATGCGCTGGAGGTGGTGCCGCTCCAGCGGATCGTCGCCGAGATCGACCTGCGAGCGGCGCAGCTCGTCGTCGGTCTCCGGCACAACCCGGGACGCATCCCGGCGCTCGGCCACGGATCCGCGCTCGTAGACGCTGCCGTGGGGCACCGCGATGCCGCGGTCGTGCAGCTGCTTGGCGTCGGCGGGCTTGTAGCCGGCCACGTCGCCGACCGCGTGCGGCATGGCCGCCTCGATGAACTCCATCGGCACCAACCCGCGGTGGTTGCCCTTGGCCATGTCGTGGAAGTGGGAGAGGTCGAGCCTCCCGCGCGGCATACCCATCGTCGTCACGTCCCGCTGTTCGGATTGCGCGGGCCGCCGGCTCATTCCGGCGGCCCTGTTTCAGGCCGGCCGGCTCAGGAGGCCGAGAGCGAGCCCCAGCGGGCGTGCTCCAGCACCGACACCGCGGCGTCGCGCTGGAGCGCGATGTCGTGGCGCATCTCCATGAGGACGGCCATCATGTTCTGCTGGAAGAGCAGGACGGGCGTGCCGGTGCCGACGTCGATCGAGGCCTCGGTGGAGGTCTTGACCGTCAGTCCCTCGTCCTCGCCGTAGAGGACGTTGCCCCAGTCGATCAGGGCCAGGGTGGACTCGTCGGTCGTGGTGCCGCCGTTCGACGGGAACTGCGTGGTCACCAGAACCTTGAAGCCCTTCCAGATCGGCTGCGCCTGGTTCAGCTCCGGGTAGATGTACTGCCCGTTGGCGCCCCGCGCGTCGGCGAGGTAGCGCATCAGGTGGTAGTTCATCGTCCAGGCGAAGCGATCGGTGGCCGGGATGTTCGCGTCCGTGATCGCCAGGATCATCAGGGTGGCGACCCGGTCGAGCTCGGCGACGGTCGGCGCCTTCGGATTGGCGAAGTACGCCCCCGCGCCGGTGGCCGCCGCGTTGAAGCGGTTGATGCCGCTTCGCTTCAGCAGGCCGTTCGGGGTCGTGTCGCTGCCGACGCTGAAGTAGCAGGCGAGGTCCATGTTCTGCGCCAGCGTGGAACGCAGGTCGTCCTCCAGGTAGGCCCGCAGGTCGGCCAGCGACCAGGCGAGCGCCTCCATGGTCACCATCACGATGCCGGCGAGCTTCTTCGACCGCATCGAGATGTTGTTGAAGGTCGGCGATCCGACCGGCTTCTTGGCCGCCTCGCCGACGTACCCGGCCGTCGATCCGGTCGCGCCGCGCGGCTGGTTGAACTGGCCGCTCACCAGCGGGACCCGCTTGGGACCGCCCTGGAGGAAGGTGTTCTCCGGTCGCAGGAAACCGATGATGGTGGAGGACTGCGGCGTCGGCATCAGGATGCCGCCGTCGGCCGGGGTCAGGGTGGAGTTGAACTTCTGGCCGCGCACCGCCGCCTTCTGCATGGCGCGCTGCTTGAGGGTGTCGACGAAGCGCTCGTACCCCTCCTCCGCCATGATCTCCAGCGGCGACTTGAAGGTGCCGTTGCCGGCGAAGACGCGGCTCTTGGCGGCGGCCGCGCCGAGGAGCGCCACCTCCTGGATGCCGGTCATCTTCTCCTCGGGCCGGGCGTACACGCGCCCGTCGCCGCCCTCGTTGCGCTGCTGCAGATCGAGGCCGCCCGCGGCGCCACCGGCCGCGCCGGCGGTGGCCGCCTCCAGCGCTTCGTCGCGCTCGGCGTCCTTGACCAGGGACAGCGCCTGCTCGGCGGCGGTCAGCGCGTCCTTGTAGGCGGTGCGGTCGGCCTCGGTGGCGGCGTCGGCGGTGGCCTTCGCGCGCGCGGCCTTCGCGGCCTCGTGGGCAGCCTTCAGCTTCGCCCGAAGTTCGGCGAGGGTCATGTCACTTCTCCATGCAGAAGGTGGCAGCGCCCGCACTCGGGATGGCCACCGGGTGAAACCGCCGTGTGCGGGCGGGTCAGGCGGGGGCGTGCTGCCCCATCTCGGAATCGAGGCCGGCCAGACGGGCGTCGGCGTCGAGGATCTCGTGCTTCGCGGTCAGCGCCGGCAGGTCGGCGGCGAACTGGTCGCGCAGCTTCTGCTCCGGGGTCGGCTCGGGCGCGGGCTTCGTGCCGCCCTCGCCCGGCTTCGGGTCGGCCGCGTCGGTCCGCCCCTTGAACCCGAGCGCCTTGGCCAGCCGGTTGAGCAAGCCCTCGTCGGTCTCCAGCGCGTCGATCACGCGCTCGGCCTTCGACGGCTTCACCGGCACCAGCGCCGGGGCGCCGCCCTCGCCGGCCTCGACCGCGAAGGTCTTGCCCTGGAAGGTCACCGTGGTGCGCTCGCCGGTGGCCTGCCGGTGGCTGGCCTCGAACGCCTTGCGCGGGACCAGCAGCCCCTTCTCGATCGACCAGGTGTCGAGCACCTCCTCAATGAGCTCCCGGGCCAGGACGTCGCCCGCAGCAGCCGCCTTCGCCAGCGCGGCGGGGTTCGCTGGCACGCAGCAGGGCGAGCACTCGTACAGATCGGCCTCGTGGATCATGTAGCCGGGGTAGAAGTAGCTGCCCTGCTGGTCCTCCGGCACCTCGCGGCGCTCGATCGACAGCGGCATGAAGCCGATGGAGCAGGCCCGGATCGAGCCGGCCTCGAAATGCACGTCCAGGCGGTCGGCCATGACGTCGCCCTTCACGAGGGTCAGCGTGCCCTCGGTGCGCTTCGGCCGGCCGCCGAGGGACTTCTCCAGCTCGGACCACGTGCCCACCGGCGGGTCACCGGCGCGATGCGACCACGGCGCGACCGGGTTCTTCTCGAACTCGGTGGTGTTCAGCCCGGCCTGGACGACGATGTCGCGATCGCGGTCCTCGATCTCCGCCGACATGACGAAGCGCATGGTGCGCGCCACCTTGTCGTAGCCCGCCTTGCTGAGACCGGACGGGGCGGCCTTGATGATGACGCCCGAATCCCGGGCAAAGTGCTTGCGCTCCACGCCGCCGTAGCCACGCGAGCCGAGGTATTCGTCGATCGAGACGCGCTTCGAGGCCATCAGGCTGCTCCTGCGGAATGGACGAGCCGCGGGCCCGCCTTGCCAGCGTTGTTGTCCGGGCTCTCGCCCTCACCCGCGCCCGGGTTGGTCGGCTTCTGGCCGGTGCCGGCGTGGATCACCTGCCCATCCGGGCCGATCAGGCTCATGTTGACCGGCACCATGCGCTGGTCGCCGCCGGCCGGGAGCGGGTTGAGGCGGAACGGCAGGACCTCGCGACCCTCGTCGAAGGTCATCAGGCCGTCCTTCATGCCCATGTCGACGAGCTTCGACAGGGCTTCCAGATCGGTCGCCATCAGCGCGACCTGATCGAACTGGGGCCCGAAGATCGGCCACTCCTTTCGGGTGAACAGGGAGAGGCGGAAGTTCTCCTGGATGCCGTGGGCCAGCGGGTGCAGGCAGTCGCTGTAATACTGCCGGTTCATCGCCGACATGTTGTTGTAAGCGACGGCCTCCAGCGCGAAGATCTTGTGCGGCGGGCAGTTCATGAGCCCGCAGACGCGCATGATCTGCTGGTTGAAGCTGTCCTTGCTCTCGGCCTGCACCGCATTGATGGCGATGCTTTTGGCTTCGAGGCCGGCTTCCAGCAGGATCGGATCGCCATTCGCGACCGCCCGACGGGTCCGCTCGGTGAGCTGCTGCTTCAGCCGGCGGAACGCCGCGTCGCTCTCGTCCTTGTTCCCGAAGATCTGGCTCGTCTGGTAGACGATCGGCTGCTTGCCATCGTTGCCGAAGATGTTCCGCTGAAATTCGGCGATGGCGGAGACGAGGTCGAAGATCGGGCCGCCCAGCGCGAAGTTCGACAGGCCGTACAGACCGTCCCATAGCCGTCCGCGCAGGTGGATGATGCGGTCCGCCGGCACGACCATGTACGAGTCGCCGAGCTGCGCCTCCTCGAACAGGTTGCCCGCGTAGATCTCGTAGAACAGCTTGCCGGAAGTCGAGACCCGCGCCCGGCACCGCGCCGGCTGGATCGGGATGAGCGCCTCGACCGTGCCGTCGACCGTGATGTCCTTGTAGAGGTAGGCGTTCTGCGCGAGCTCGATGTGCAGCCCGACCATGCGCCACAGCTCGGGCCACGTGTGCCACGGGTTCGGCCGGGTCATCAGCAACTCGGCGATCGGGTGCTGATCCGCCTCGACCATGGTCCAGCCGCGGCCGCGGCGGCGCCACAGCAGCATCTCGGCCTTGGACAGGTCGCGCGCCTTCACGTCCGCACACATGATCGCCAGGGCGACGCCGACGGCATGCTGCCCGTAGAACGACCGGCCACCGCGGCCGCCCATCCCGAGCAGGTCGCCGACGTCGTGCCAGCCGATGTCGTCCCACCCCTCAGCGCTGTCCGTGCGCAGCGGGCCCGGCACGGTGGCGAGGTCCTGGGCGGTCAGCCCGGACCGCTGCCACATCTCGGACTCGGTTTCGCTCATGCAGCGCCTGCCAGCCCACGTGTGAGGTACGGGTTTGCGCGCGTGACGCGCCCGCCCGTGTCGGGGGTCCCGGCCTCGTTCGCGAGGCGGGCCGCATTCGCGTTGATCGCCGCGTCGAAGCCGTCGATGGAGGCCTTCGACCCGGGCTTGGCCTTCTTGGGCAGGACGTTATCGTTCGCGTCCCAGTGCCCAACGACGTTGCCGGCCATCCACGAGGTGACCGGATTGGCGTCGTGCTGGAGCCGGGCCGGGTCCTTGTGCCGGGTCACCAGGTCGTCGGTCGACCGGGTTATGTGCGAGGCGGTCTTCGAGACCGAGTAGACGGTGTGCCCGCGCTCCTCGATCGCGCCGGCCAGGAAGTCGGCCTGGAAGCGGTCGACGCCGAACGCCCGCACGTTGTGCCCCTCGATCATGCCCAGCACGTCCCCGAGGATGGTCGGGTGATGGACGTGGCTGCCGCGCGTCGTGGTGAGGTGCTTGGCCTGCTCCCACGCCGTGAACTGGCCCGCGTACCGATCGTCCTTGAACCGCGGCGAGCGCTCCGGCAGCCAGTACCGGAACACCGCATAGAGCACGTCGCCCACCTCGATGATGAAGCAGGCCGCGTTCAGATCCGAGGCGCTGGCGAGGTCGACCCCGACGTACATCGGGAAGCCCTTCAGCGCCGCGAGCGTGAGCCTCGCATCTCCGCAGGCGTCCCAGGCCTCCACCGAGAACAGGTTGCCGGCGGCCCGGGACCAGAGGTTCAGCCGGGTCCGCTTGTACTCCTGGAGCTTCGCCTCGCTCTTGCGGGCCTCGCGCTCCTCGGTCTCCAGAGAGGTCGGGTTCAGCGACACCCCGTAGAGCGGGTTGAGCTTCTCGACGATGGCCGGGTCGAACCGGCGCTCCTCGTCCTCCTTGTCGCCCGCGTACATGGCGACGAACACGCGGTCCGCCCGGAGCTTGCCCTCGAGCACCTGCTGATCCGACCGCCAACCGTCGTAGGCCGGGCCCGCCGCGTCGCGGCCCGCGGTCGAGATCCCCAGCCACAACGGCTGCTGCCGGGCGCCCTGAGCGCTCTTCAGCACGCCAATGACGTCCTGATTCTGCGCGTGGACCTCCTCGGCCAGCACCACGTGCGGGTTGAGGCCGTCGAGGTTGGGCGCCTTGCCCGCCAGGAGCTTCAGTTCCGCGCCGGTGCGCCGGAACCGGATGCTCTCCGTCGTGTCCTTAGCCTGAAGCCAGTCCTTGAGCTCCCGCTCCTTGTCCAGCGTCTGCCGGATAGCGAGGTACGGGATGTCTGCCTGCTTCTCCGAGCCCGCGGCCACGCACCCCTCGGCGCCCGGCTCGTCCTCGTAGTTCAGGCAGTAGAGCACGATCCCGACCGAGAGCGCCGTCTTGGCGTTCTTCCGCGGGACCCAGAACGCCACCTCCCGAACCCAGCGACGGCCGGTGTCCCGCTCCCGGAATCCGAACGTCGCCGCGATCCACCAGCACTGCACCGGCTCCAGCACGATCGTGCCGGCGAACCCCTTGATGTGCGGTAGCGTCTCGATGAACGCGCAGGGGTCGTTGGCCCGGTCCGCGTCGAAGATGAAGTCGCTGCTCGGCCGCTTCGCCTCGTGCAGCATGTCAAGGAAGCGCTGGCAGCCGAGCCGCTCCCAGCGGCAGGCCACCACCGCGCCCTGTACGACGGCCTGGGCGTACCATTCGGCCATCCCGGCATAATCCGGGATCTCCCTCCCCTTCACCTCGACGAGCGCGAACCGCTCGTCAGCGACGCTGCGGGAAACCGAACCACGCGAACCGGTTGATGGGCGCTTCCTTCGGCGCGCTGATCGGCTTGTCGAGATCATCGAGCTTCAGCCGGGCCTGCGCCTTCTGGAGGTTCGTGAACCAAGACGCCCGCGGGGTCAGGCCCTCGGTGGAGATGCGCTGGATTTGGTCGAAGCAGCTCGCGTAGGCCGAGAGCGCGATGTGCATGTCCTTCGACAGGCGGCCCGCATTCCAGATCAGCCGTCCGGTGCTCTCGTATTCCGCCCGGGCCGCATCGGTGCGGAGCGGGAAACTGCACGGCGGGAATGCGCGATAGCCGGGATGCGCCAGAACCGTCGGGTCGCCCTGGCCTACTTGCGCGAGCGAGGGCTTCGGCATCGCATCAGCCGGCGAAGCCCGGCGAGCCCGTGCCGATCCGCGGCGTGCCGGTTGGCCCCTGGTCTGGCGCCATGTCGGCGAGCACGCGCTGGCTGTGCTCCTGGTGCCGGATGGCCTGGCCGAGGAGCGCGATGATCTCGCGGTTGTTGTGCAGCACCGTCTGCGCCTGCGGGCGGGCGTCGGCGGCGATCTTGGCGCACTTCGCCTCCATCTCGCCGACGAGCGCGCGGAGATGCTCCTCGAGCTTCGCGCCACCCGGGTTCTCATACGACATCAGGATGGGCATCGCTCGGTCTCCGTCTCGTTGGGCGCGCGCCGGCGGACCGACGCGCGTCTGCGCCTTCGAAATCAGGCCGCCGAACCCTGCTCGGCCGCCTCGCCCGCGCCGGCCTGCTTCTGCTGGTCGGCCGGCGCCTCGGAGGCCTGCACGTTGTCGAGCGGCCCCGAGCCGGTGCCGCCGTTCGCCGGATGCGCGTCGACCACCGCGGCGCTCTCCGGCAGCGGGCCGGACGAGGCCGCGCCTTGGGCGAGGCTCACTCCGGTGCCCTCGGACACGGCCCGGGCCAGGTCGGACCGCGAGGACTGCAGGTCGGCGATGATGGCGTCGAGCTCGCTCTTGTCGTCGCTGGCGGCCACGGCCTTCAGGCGGTCGGCCAGCCCGCTGATCAGCGCGATCGCGGAGGCGGTCACGGTACGCTCGGCCGCAACCTCGGCGCGCAGGGCATCGAACTTCTCGGACATGGCTCTCTCCATCAGCGCGACCTCCGCGCGAAGGGCTTGCAGAACGCGCATCGTCTCGGCGTGGTGCTGAGCGGCGCGGCGGAACAGGAACATCGTGGACCTACCGGAAGCGCGCCGGCCGGGCGGCGGGGTCGTCACACCAGAGGGGGAGCTTCTCCACCTCGCCGATCTGGCGGGCGAAGCGCTCCATCTCCGCCTTCACCCCGTGGTGCATGAGGCAGAGGCCCCACCGATTGTCCGAATCGAACATCGCGCCGCCGTCCACGATCGGGTGCTTGTGGTCGACGAGCTTCGCGAAGGTCAGCTGGCCGTTCTGATCGCACCATGCGCAGAACGGGTGCCGGCGCCGATGCTCTGCCGAGACCTTGCGCCAGCGGTGATCGTAGCCCCGCTCCGTCGCCGAGGTGCGCTCGTAGCGCTTCGAGAGGATCCTGGCCGGGCGAGAACCGCGACCGCGCAGAGGCTGGGGCACCCCGAATTTCGCCGTTCAGCCGATTTTTTTCGCTGCGGCTCTCGGAAAAAGGCTCCCCATTCGGTTGCTGCTCCCCTGCCTCGGATCCTTAATCGACCCCCCATACCCCTTGGGCGGTGAGGTCTGTTGCTGCTGGGCAGAGTCGTAGCAAAGAGGGGGTCCGAAACCTCCCTCCGGGCCGCTCTGCTCGTTCTCAACCCTGTTCGGGGAGTACAAGGGGCGGTCGGGCCGGCACCGAGTTGGTGCGCCCCTTGTGAATCAGGCCCGATTCCGCGCGTCAATCCGGCCCTGTGGAAAACGTTACTGCCGCTCGATCTGTCGCAGCTCAAGCTCGACTGGCGTGGCTCGACCGAAGATCGAGACCTCGACCTTCACCATGCCGCGGCTCGCATCGAACTCCTCGACCACGCCCGAGAAGCTGGCGAAGGGGCCGTCGGCAACGCGCACCGTCTCGCCAATGCTGAACGCCTCGTCGACGTCGAACAGGGGCACTGAGCCGATGAGGGTCTCGGCGAAGTCGCGCATCTGCTTGTCGGGGATGACCGCGGGCAGGATGACTGCATCGTCGCGCCGGCCGCCCTGATCGTCCAGCAGCGATACCTGCCGCTCGACGTGCTCGACGTCCCAGGCGAAGGCGCGATCGCGGCGCAGGCTCGGCATGTCGCCGTAGACGCGCCGCTCCATCAGCCAGGGATGCTCGGCAGCGAGCTCCTCGAGTTGGCCCCGATCCTTCAGCCCGACGAACACCGTGCGGTCGAACAGCGGCACCTGCATCTTCCGGATGCGGCCCGAGCTCATGACCTGCTCAACCTCGTCGCGGGGCCGGAAGTGCGGGATCTTGGCGATCCGCAGCTTCTCGCACAGCTCGCCGGTATGGCCGACGCAGGCCTCGACCATCGCCCACAGCTTGCCCTCGGGCAGGTCATACTCCGCCCGGCGCGCCGCGATCCGCTCGGCCTCGCGCTGCTGCCGCTCACGCTGGAGCTTCTCGCGCGGGCTTTCGGCGGGCCCGGCCTCTGCCTGCTCGGCGGCTGGCTCGTCGCCTTCGGCCTCGGCGTTCATCTCGGGCAGTACCTCGCCCCGCCGCATGAACGCCTTGTGTGCTCGCTCTCGCTGAAGCTTCCGGCGTTGCCGTTGCTTCTGGGTCAGCCTGCGCCTCACGCTACGCTCCAGTCGCGCCCAACCCCGTCCGTGCGACCCGCACGTCCGGCCCCGTCCCAAACTGCTGATCTTGTTCCGATATCGGCATACCGAGGACGGATCCGGCCCTGCCCTCACCCGCATCGGAACGGGTCGCCGAGATGCGGCCCGGCACCTGCGCCGCCAGGGCCCGTGTCGCCTCACGGTGCCGGCGGTCCCACAGCAGGACCGAGCCGGACGGCGGGCCGCGTCGGGGCGCGGGTCGGCCCATCACGCGGCCTCCTCGTCGACCTCGAGCCGTACCGGGCCTTCGTGGTCGCGGATCGTCGCGACCCCGGCGAGGCCGAGGAACATCCGCTGCATGTCGACGACATAGGCGGCGCCGTCCCGCTCCCGCTGGAGCTTGAGCTTCACCACCATCAGACCGCCCTCGCGGGTCAGCCGCTCGGCGAAGGCTGTGAGGCTCGCATCGGGGACGCCGATCGGGAACTGGAGCGGCAGGCCGGACGGGCGGTCGATGGTGGTCTGGACCTGGAGGACCAGCATCACGCGGCCTCACCGATCAGCAGGCGGGACGGGATCTTGCAGCCGGGCTGGCCGGGCGCCGGGCCCCACAGGTGGTCGACCCATCCGCCCATCTCGCGGTGCTTCGCAATGGCGGCTCGCAGCACCGGCTCGGCATAGGCGCCATAGGGCGAGCCGAGGTCGATCTTGTCGGCCTCCGCCACCGGCGCGGCTGGGACCGGGCTCAGACCCTCGGCGGTGCGCAGGGTGCGCTGGGCCGCCACCCGCTCGGCGACGGTGTTCGCCAACAGCGACCACGTCCGGATCGGCGTCCGCCGCGTCCCGAGGTCGAGCAGGGCCGGAATGATCTCGCGTTCGAGGTCGAGGCCGTCGGCCTCCAGCCGGGCCATCGGGCTGACGACCAGGTCCTGCACCCAGTCCCGGGGCAGCACCTCGCGGCACCGCCGCTCGACGCGATCAAAGTTCTCCCGGCTGTTCCACGCTGGCGGCGGCGGCGGCGCGGCGGCGGCGGGAGCCGGCGGGCCGGAAGCGGCCTTGGCCGGCGCTGCTGCGGCCTGGTGCCGGGTCGGTGCCTCGTGTGCGCGCTCGCGCGGGGGTGAGCCGCCGCCGCCGGGATTATCTCTCTTCCTATCCCCTCCACTCCTATCCCTTCCTACGCCGATCGTTCGACGACCGTTCGGCGAATTGGGGTCGGGTGGTTCGGGCAGTTGCGACTTCTGAGGCCGGTCGATCTTCTGGTGGTGCCAGCCGGTGACCTGCAAAAACTCTTTCTCATCAACCTCATAGAGGTACAGCAGGCCATTCGCCGATAGTTCGTCGATCAATCGACGAATGTCTTCGGCCAGAACGTCGTCGGACGGAAACACCTGAGCCTTGATCCGCTTCGGCGACAGCGTCATGCGGCCGGCGTCGTCGCAGAAATTCCAGAGGCCGATGAACAAGAGGCGAGCGTTCGTCGAGCACTCCATCACCTGCTCGGAGCTCCAGAACTCCGGCTTGATCGAGCGGATGCGAGCCATCAGCGGGGCCCCCGTGCGGTCTGAGAGATTGCGGACGAGGCCACGTCGCACCACAGGTCGAGGGTCGGGCACGGCCCGCTGCGGTTCTTGGCCAGGATGATCTCGAGGGCGTTCTGCCGCTCGATGAGACGGGCGCCGACCTCGGCGTCGCCGTTGCTGCTCTTGAGCTTCTTCTCGAGGTAATAGGCCTCGCGGTAGAGCATCAGCACCGCGTCGGCGTCCTGCTCCAACTCGCCGGAATCCCGCAGGTCGGCGAGGCTGGGCCGCTTGTCGGCCCGGTCCTTCGCCTCGACCCCGCGGTTCAACTGGGTCAGCAGAACGACGCAGATGTCCTCGGACTTGGCGAGCTGCTTGAGCGAACCCGAGATCTCGCCGATCTCCAGCACCCGGTTGCCCTGGTAGCGGTCCGAGACCTTGATGAACTTCAGATAGTCGATGAAGACGACGCCGAGGTCCTGGCCCATCTTGGCGAGGCGCCGCTTCTCGGCCTTCACCGCCGCCGCGATCTGGGCGACGCTGACCGACGGCTCGCATTCGAGCTTGAGGTGCAGGCGCTCGTAGCGCTTCATCGCCTCGTCGATCCGCCACAGCTCGTCGTCGTCGAGCTCGACGGCGGCCATGATCTTGCCGAAGGTCAGCGGGCGGTTGTGCAGGTAGGACAGATCCGCGAGGTAGCGGGCAATCTGCTGGTCCCGGGTCACCTCGCACTGGAAGACGAGCACGCCAGCGTCGCGGGCGGCGAACCGGCTCAGCGACGTCATCGCCACCGTCTTGCCCATGCCGGGCCGCCCAGCGAGCAGCCAGAGCTGACCGCGCTGGAATCCGCCATTCGTGGCTCGGTCGAGATCCGCGATGCCGGTCGGCACCGCCGTGGACCGCAGCAGCCCGGACCGCAGCCCCTCGATCCGCTCCCGCATCCAGGCTGTGGCCTGCGCCGCATCCTGGCCGCTCATCCGGCCATCGCTGCCCGTGCCGCGCACCTCGAGGAGCGCCGTGTCGGTCTCGTCGATCAGAGTGCTGGCCTGGTCCTCGGCGCCGCCCTGGCGGGCCTGCTCGGCGAGGCCCTCCCCAATCATCACCAGCGCCCGCCGGCGGGCGAACTCGCGCACGATCGCGGCGTGGCCGGGCGCGTCCCAGGAAGCCGCATCAGCCGCAAGGCTGGCGAGGTATCGCGCCGGCGGCTGGCCGGCGATCTCGCGCGTCTTGAGGTACTGCGCGACCGTGACGGCCGAGACCGGCAGGCCGCCGGCGCTCAGCGCCAGCATGGTGCCGTAGACCTCGCGGTGCTCGGCGCCGAACAAGTCGTCGACCTTGAGCCCCTGCGCCACCTCGGTGAGCTGATCCGGCTTCAGCAGCAGCGCGGCCAGCAACGCCCGCTCGGTGTCGAAGCAGTGCGGCAGCCGCTCCAGCGCCTGGCTGTCGGTCGGCCGGAAGGCGACGACGTTCTCGTGATCCCAGCTCATGCAGCGCGCCTCCGGTGTCGGGCCGGAAGCATGTCCTCCGGCATCATCACCGCGCCCTGGCGGAGGCGCGGCGGGATCTCGGCGCCGTCCGGGTAGAAGCCGCGGCCGTCGAGCGGCTGCTGGATCCCCGGCACGGTGTGGCAGATCAGGTCGAAGCGCTCGGCCGCGGCCAGGACCTCCTCGCGGGTCCCGCGGTAGAGCACCTGCTGCTGGTGGATGATCGCCCAGCGCATGGCGCTACTCCGCTGCTGTGACGGCGGGAGGCGCGTCATCACCGCCGAAGCGGCGGGCGATGTCGGCCCGGTAGGCTTCCTCTCGCTCGATCAGCTCGGCGCGGAGGCTTTCGGCGATCGCCGCGGCGGCGGTGGTGCCGGTGCCGGCGAACGGGTCGAGGACCAGACCGCCGGGCGGCACGACGAGGCGGCAGAGCCACCGCATCAGCGCGATCGGCTTCACGGTCGGATGCTTCGAGCCGGCCCGGTCTGCCTTCGTCGCCTTGGAGCAGTAGAAGAACCGGGCGGCCGATCCGCTGTCTGCGTGGAACGCTCCTGCCACGCGGGCGCGTCGCCCGGTCACGCGACCGACGCTCGCCTCGCTGGGTTCGGTGCCGCGTACGGGCGCCGCCGCTCCGGCCTGCTTCGGGAAGGCCGCAACGACCTCCTTCGAGCCGTCGTGCAAGATGTTGGCGGGCCAGCGGCCGGCCGCGGACGGCTCAAAGCCGTTCTGCTCTACGCCCGGCGTCGGCTTGCCATCGCGGTAGTGGGACCGCAGTAGGCCCGCGCCGCCGATCAGCGCGTCATCGGTTGCGACACGGCAGGCATCGATGTTGATCGCGCCGGTGCCGTGCTCCCGCAGGCATTCCTGGACGGTGCCCGCCAGCGGCTTGCGCGCCAGGACGATCGGCTCGTAGGCCGGCTTCAGCGCGGTGCCCCACCCCGCCCACTTGTCGGACGCGGCAGCGGCGGCCTCGCGGAACAGGTCGCTGTCGGTGACCTTGCCCAGCGCCTTCTCGGCATCGTGGCTCTTCGGGAAGCCGGTCCCGAAGAGCCACATCAGCTGATCGCGAACCTCGAACCCGGCATCCTCGATCGCGCAGGTGAGGCGGTGGACGTTCTTCGGGGCGCCGAAGGCCACCAAGTGGGCGCCCGGCTTGAGCACGCGCAGCACAGCCGCCCAGGTCTCCGGACGGAAGGCGATATCGCCGCCGTCCCAGGTCTGCCCCATGAAGCCGCGCGAGTGCCGCCCCATGGCGCCGGCGGACGATCGTGATGACGGGTCGACGCCCGACCAGCGCTTGATGATCGAAGCGAAGTGGTAGGGCGGATCCGTCACGCACGCGTCGAAGCGGTCGGGCGGCAGCGTGGCGAGCACGTCGAGGCAGTCGCCGGCGTGCAGGCGGACGTCCCCATCTGCGAGGAACGACCTCATGCCGCCCTCCCGCCGAGGCGACCGAGGGTCAGGCGGGAGTACCGCGGCGCCTTCTCGTGAACGGCGCAGGCCCACAGGCCGAGCGCGTCGGCCGCGTTGTCGTCCTTCGGGTCCCAGCCGTGGCTACGAGCGGCCGCGACCATGTCGTCCTTGCTCGCCTTGCCGCTGCCGGCGAACATCTTCTTCACGCTGCTGTTGTTGTGCTCCATGCAGCGGATCTGCCGGCGGTAGCAGGCGAGCTCGGTCTGCCAGCACAGGCCCATGAGCTTGCGAGCGGTGTTCGCGTTGCCGGTGCCGCTAACGAAGGGGGCCTCGAACACGACCAGCGCCGGGTTCTCCAGCGTGATCATGTCGAGGAGCCACTCGTCGTAGGCATCGCCGAAGCGCCCGATCTCGGCCCCGGTCGAGGGCAGCAGCTTCGAGCCGTAGTGCGGCTCCCCGTCGGGCGAACCACAGGCCCAGCCCAGACGGGTCGCGAGGTCGAGAGCGAGGATCTTCGGCAGCGCCATGGCTCAGTGCGCCAGCTGCGCGATGCCGCCCTTCAGGCGCGCCGTGTTCTCGGCGACCTGGTCGTCGGCAGAGGCCTTCTCGGTCTGGCCGGCCCGGCGGGCGGCCTCGTCGCCTTCCGCACCCTCGAACAGATCAGGGGAAGGGTTGAGGTCGAGCTTTACGCGGTAGTCGTCGAAGGCGCGGAGGTAGTCGGCTCGGGCCGCGTCCTCCATGCGAGCCAGCTTGCGGCAGTCGTTGAAGGCCCGCCGGTGCACGCCGTGCACGTCCTCGGCTTTCTTCACGGCGGCGCCGAGCTCGCCGCGCGCCTCGTCCATCTTGGTCTTGTGGCCGTTGCAAAGCGCGATGAGGCTCTTCAGCACGCTCGCGGCCACACCGGTCTGCTTCTTCGCCTTCGTGTCCTTCAGCTTCTCGGCCATGGAACTCTCCACTCACCCGGACGCGCCCCGGGCCGGCGCCCGGCCCGCACATGCGAGCCGGGGTCAGGTCGGGGACGGGATCAGGCGACGGCGGCGAGCGGCTTTTGCTTCGCCTGGGCGCCCGGAACGCCGAGGCCCATCTGCTTGGCCAGGGTCGCGCGGGCCGCGCTGTAGGAGGCACAGACCATCGGGTAGTCGGCCGGCAGGCCGAACTGCTCGCGGTAGCTGCGGGCGTCGAGGCCGTGCTTCGTGAGGTGGCGCTTCAGCGTCTTGTACGGCTTGCCGTCGATGAAGCTGATCAGCGCGTCCGGCGTGATCGACTTGCGGATCTGCGCCGGGGTCAGCGACTCCGCGGCGGCCTCGACCGGCGCCGCACCGCTGAGCCCGGCGAGCGTCGCGTGAACGGACCGGATCAGCCCGGGCAGCTCGGCGGCAGGCACGTGGTTCAGCCGCACGTAATTCGCGACGATGTTGACCGTGTAGTCGATCGCCGTGTCGATGCCGGGGGTCAGGTCGTAGGTCTCGGCCATTGCGGGCCTCCAGATCGCGCGGGAGCGCCCCGCGAGGCGGGCCTTTCAGCCGGGGAAGCAGAGGGCGCGCAGCATCACGGCCGGCGCTCCCGGGTGTCGCTGCGGGCGTCGTGATCGCGGTCCCAGAGGCGCGGCGACCACTCACGAGCGGGCGCTTCAGGCGGGCAGATCGCGTCGGCCTCGGCGCCATAGCGCTTGGCATCGGCCGCTCGGCGGTTGCGGAAGGCCAGGACCGAGCGGATGCGCGCGTTGGCGCGGGCCTCGTCGAGGTGAGCGAGCCATTCCAGCAGGCGCAGGACGTGGAAGCGGACCGGCCTCAACGCTGAGCCCTCCGCCAGTCCTCGGCGAGCATCTCGTCGATCGCCTGTCGCTCCGCGAGCAGCTTCTGCTTCCGCTCCTCTCGGGCGAGGTCGTCCAGCCAGGGGAGCGGGTTCGCCATCGCGCCCACGACGAAGGCGAGTCCGTACTGGTTGAGGATGGGCCCGACGTACTCCAGCGAGGGCTTGGCCTCACCGCTGAACCACTTCTCGACCGTCCGAATGGGTGCCTGCAGGTCAGCAGCGACGCGCTTGGCGGTGCTGGCAGGATAGATCCGACGCCATTGGTCTACCCAGGCTTGAGGTTTTATCACCCATCCTTGGGTATCCGTATGCCCAGACTTCCGCATGTCGTTCCCCGATGCTGTGTGCATCGGGGTCGAGTGCAGGACGCCTGAGGACATGGAGGTGGCAACCGACATCAGCAGGCTCCACAACGGAGCAAGCGGCATCCAGCCGAAAGGATCAGCAGATGCAGAGGGATGCGGTACGCAGAACAATCATCCGCATTTACAGGCCAGCGCACGTCTTCGTCTTGGCGGAGGAGAGACGTGTGCGGACGCAAGGCGACCCCGCGGCGGGTCGAGTCAGCGAGGTCACCGCGGGGCGCTCGAGCCTCGCCGGATCCGGCGGCGAGGCGAGCTGAAAGATCGCTGGGGCTTTCTCGGCCCGTGCCCAGCAAACGGGGTCCGCTCAGGACGTTTCCACGGACGCCCTGGTCGAGATCGGACGCGCAGTAGCGCGAGAGGATGGGAGCAGCGCTCATCGCGCGCTCCACGGCATGGAAGGAAGCTCGCCGCGATAAGCGGCGCCGCGCATCTGCGCGACACCGACGATTACGGCGATCCAGAGGGGAAGCGACAGGGCCAGACCGAGGAGGAGGCCGCGGAAAAACATGTCAGGCGGCCTCGGTCTCGGCGGAAGCGAGACGCTCACGAGGCAGATGAGCCCGGACGAGGATGTCGTTGTTGATCTCGATGCCGCGCGCTTGGGCGGCATCAACGATCCGAGGCCAGTAGATCACTGGGATCGAACCGCGCTGGAGCATGTCGCTCCCGCGGGCGCACGGGTTCTTGGCGAACCCGCAGATCACACCGAAGGCCGTGGGCCCCCCGAGTGCAGCGATGATTTCGGCGACGGATTCCATGGCAGGCGACACGCTACGCCTGATGCGTAGCAGGTGTCAACGCACAACGCGTAACGCCGTGTGCGAAGCGGCAGACATGGATTCGATCGCCGAACGCCTGCAGTACCTGCGAAAGAAGGCTGGCTACGAGACAGCCACCGAGGCGGCCCGCGCCTTCGGGTGGACGCCGTCGACCTATCTCGGGCACGAGAACGGCGACCGAAACCCGAGCCGTGAGACAGCGAAGCGATATGCCGCTGCTTACAAGACTAGATGGGAGTGGATCCTTGAAGGAGGCCCCCGCCTAGATGCTCCTAAAGACGATACCGTCCCGATCGTGGGCGATGTTGGAGCCGGAGCGCGGATAGTCTTCAACGGCGAGCCTCAGGGTGGGTATGATCGAGCGCCACGTCCCCCGGGTTCGTCGCCAGATACTGTAGCAGCTCGCGTGCGCGGCGATTCTATGCCCGGCCTCGCCGAGGATGACTGGCTGATCTACTACGACCAGCGCGTCCGCGGACTGCCCGATGAGTGGATCGGACAGCTATGCGTCGTGTGGATCTCCGAGGACGAGGTCTATGTGAAGAAGGTGTTCCGCGGCCGCGACAGTGGCCCGTATCTCCTCGTCTCGACAGGCGGATTGCCGCCCATCGAGGTCGAGGAGATCAATTGGTCCGCCAAGGTCGCGTGGATCAAGCCCCGCTAGAAATCATCGGTCTCAGGCACCTCACCGATTCGAGCCAGGAAAGTCGGCTCAGCGAATTCATCGGCACTGCTCGCGCCCGGGCGGGAATATGCGAGCGCTCCAACTGCCTCGTTCTCGGTGACGAGCCGTTCGGCCAACCGCTTCGCAGCTTCAGGACTTGGGCACTGCCTGACAGGTGCGGCCGAGAGCGCTCCGCGACCTCGACGAATGAACGGTTGTACGGCGTGATACTGCACATGAGCCATCGCTGATCCCGTTTCCGTTGCGGCCGTCATAGCCAGCGCTGAAACTAGAACGAACGAAGAACAAAATCTCGGTCAATCAGGCGTTGTCGGAATCATCGTGACTCTGCCGTGGGTTGGGCTGTGCGCGGTTGTGGACAACGCTGATTGCGCACCGAGAAGTCGCACCGACCTGGCGCTACGCAAGATGCGTTGACAAGCGTTACGCACGATGCGTAGTATCTGCCATCGCCACCGCCGCGATGGAGCGCCGCCATGCTCAACAATCTCGACACCTACCTCGCGACCGCGAGCTGCACCGAGCTGGTCGTCTATGCCTCGCTCGGCATCATCACGCTCGGCCTGGGCCCGTTCCTGCCGGCCTGGATCGGTGAGCACTACCTCGCCGCCCGGCGCGCCTCGCAGGGCATCAGCTGATGGCCGGCGTGAGGCACACGCCGGGTCCTTGGTCCGCGCACACCTCGCCCCCGGCAGACGCTGCTTCGGTGTGGGCCGACGGTGAGGATAGCCTCTCCGTCGCGGCACCGGTCGCGATCTGCACGGATCACAGTCTCGGCCGTCGACCGGTCGAGGAGTGTCAAGCGAACGCCCGGCTGATCGCAGCCGCGCCCGACCTGCTCGCCGTGCTGAAAGACTTCGCCGAGCAGTACGCCGGCTGGCCCGAGCATCAGTTCTCGCGCGCCGGCCTCGCTCGTCGGGACGCGGCCCTTAAAGCCATCGCGAAGGCGGAGGGCCGCTGACCATGGCCGCCCGCCCCCGCTTCACCAGCACCGCCCAGGCCATGCGCGCGTCAGCGTCCGTGCGCCGCGCCATGGCCTCGACCGGCGGCTCGGCCCGCCTCGCGCATCATCTTGGGCTGCACGTCGTCTCGGTCTGCGCCTGGACGTTCTGCCCCACGCAGCACGTCGAGGCGGTCGAGGCCGCGTCGGGCGTGTCCCGGCACGACCTGCGCCCGGACCTCGACCCGCGCGCCGGCAGGGTCCGCGACCTGACACCCGACCAGGCCGTCGCCGCGCATCTCGCCGCCGGCGAGCACTTCGCCCGCACCGGTCGGTGCCTCTCGTCGGAGGCGAGCTGATGCTGGCCGTTCAGGATCCCACCCGCGAGGAGCGGATGCTGTCCGCCGCCGGCCTGCGCGGCAGCCCCGCGATCCCGATGACGGCCTGGCGCGGCATCTCCGGACGCCGCTACGTCGCCCGCATCCATCGACCGCACGATCTGGAGCCCAGCGAGGCCACGCGCATCGTCGTGCTGGGCATCGTTCGGGACGAGGGCGGCAACGCGCATCGGCGCGGCGTCGCGCACGGGCTCGATCTGGCCGGTGCCGAGGCGTGGCTGCTCCGCATGCGCCACGCCGGGTGCAACGAGGTCCACGTTCACCGCACCACGGCAGACGCCGCCGAATGTCGGGCGATTGCCCGGGACCTGACGCCCACGAGCAAGGGGAGCGTCTGATGTCGTACGCGCAGGATCCGGCCCGCGAGGAGCGGCTGAAATCGACGATGGGCCTGCGCGGCTCGCCCGCGCTGCCCCTGTCCGCTTGGCGCGGCGCCTCGGGCCGCCGGTACGTGGTCGGCGTACACGACGCCCGGCACGTCGAGACCGACGAGTTGGCCGAGGCGGTGGCGATCGGCGTGTCCCGTGACAGCGGCGGCATCGCCCTGATGCAGGGCGTCGCCGTCGGGCTGGGCCACGGCGCCGGCGACCAGTGGCTCGGCGAGATGCGGCGGAAGGGCTGCACCGAGATCCACGTCCACCGCCTCGCGGAGAACGCGCGCGAGCGCCGCGAGATCGAAGACGACCTGAACCCGAGCAAGAAGGGGGTCCGCCGATGATCGCCGCCCGTCGCAACCACAGCTCGTGGCAGCCGCCGGAGGTCCGGCGCGAGGTCGGGGCGGCCCTCCGCGTGGCACGCGAGGCCGCGCGCCTCTCGCAGCGCGATGTCGCGGCTCGGCTCGGCATCACGCCAGCCATGACGTGCAGCATGGAGCGCGGTCAGCGCCGCGTGCCGCTGGAGCGTATGCGCGACGTGGCGTCCGTGTACGGCGTTCCGCAGGAGCACTTGGAGCGACCGCCGTCCGTAACCCGCAACGCGGACGAGGTCGCGCTGCTCCACGCCTTCCGCCACCTGTCCGAGGACGAGCGCGCCAAGCTGCTCGCGATGGTGCGGTCGTGAGCGCCGCCGCCGACCGGCCGACGCTGGCCTCCGAGATCCTGGCGCGCGTCGTCGCTGCGTTGGACGCCGGCGCGGCCGAGGCCGGCCTGCCGACCTATTCGGCCCTCGTCGCCGAGAACGCCCTGCACACCAGCGGCTTCGAGGCCGCCGTGCACGAGCGCGCCGTCGGTCTGGTCCGCGCCGAGAACTGGCGCCTGCGGATCGCGCTGATGGTCGTCCTCCAGGACGTGCTCGCGCTCCAGGCGCTGCTCGCCAAGGGCCAGCAGGACGAGGCAGCGCTGGCCGTCTTCGCCATGCTGCCCGAGCTCCGGGCCGCCGCGCACCGGATGAAGCTGGCGGACCTGCCGGCAGACGTGGCCTCCCTGGAAGCCGCGCGCGAGCGCCGGGACGGTGCGCGATGAAGGCCGCCGGCAACCCGTTCAAGGTCAACGTCACGGTCTTCGACGGGCTGGGCCTCACCTGCACGGTCGACGTTGGCGAGGGCGAGCGGATCGTCTTCCTCGTCCGTGGCGACCCGGCTGTTCTTGGTCCCGACGCTGGCCCAGGCTCGTTCGAAATCTCCGCCGAGCAGATCGGCAAGGACATGCCGTTCCCGATCGCCGCGGCGGTGGTGCCTAAGGAGCACCTGTCCGAGTGGGCGGCCCTCGATGCCGCCACTGTCGGGCGCATGCTCGACCGCGTCTCGCGCGAGGCCGGCGCTATCCGTGCAACCGGAGCGCGCCTGCAATGAGGGCCGCCGCTCGCCTCCCACAGGTCGACGGCGGCACGCCCGAGCGCGCGGCGCAGCAGCTCTACGACACGGGCTGCCGGGTGATCGCGCTCGGCACGACCGACACGCGGGTCGCCATCATGATCGCCCGGGCCTTCAAGGGCACGGACGTCCGATACGGCGACGGGCTGAACAGCTCCGCGGCCATGCAGGCGGTCCGCTACCACCTGCAGCGCATCTGCGCCGCCGCGATCGCCGCCCCCTACGACCCCGAGCACATCGAAGCCGTGAAGGCCGAGTCCGCGCGGTTCGCGCGGCAGGCCGGCGGGAGGCGCCAGTGAAGATCGTCCCTCACCTCGCCGGCTTCGTGCCGGGCCCCGGGCTCTACCGGATGCCGGCGGACACCTACCACGCCGACTGTGCGCCAGAGCCGTCGCTGTCGTCGTCGATCGCGAAGGTGCTTCTGGAGCAGAGCCCCGAACACGCGGCGCTGGCGCACCCGCG
Source organism: Methylobacterium sp. NMS14P (assembly GCF_028583545.1). NCBI lineage: Bacteria > Pseudomonadati > Pseudomonadota > Alphaproteobacteria > Hyphomicrobiales > Methylobacteriaceae > Methylobacterium > Methylobacterium sp. NMS14P. The sequence goes on from NZ_CP087106.1 coordinate 2,849,536, forward strand.
CCTGCGGGCCGAGAAGCCGGATGAGCGCGAGGCCACCCGGCCGCAGGAGATCGGCACCGTCGCGCACAAGCTCATCCTCGGCCAGGGCGCCGAGGTCGTGGCGATCGACTTCGACGACTACAAGAAGGCCGACGCCAAGGCTGCGCGCGCCGCCGCCTACGCGGCAGGGCGGGCCCCGATCCTGATGCCTGACCTCGTGACGGCCGAGCGGATCGCCGACCGGGTGCTCGCCCGGTTGCCTCAGATTCCGGGATGCGAGGGGTTCACGTCGGCACCGGCCGAGGTCGTGGCCGTCGTGCAGGACCGGTCCGGCGCCTGGCTGCGGACCATGATGGATCGCGTCGAGCTTCACCCGACGCATGCGATCATCTGGGACGTGAAGACGTCGAGCCAAGCGGCGGCGCCGCAGGGCCTGGGTCGGCGCCTCGAACAGATGAGCATGGAGGTCCAGGCCGCGCTCTACGTGCGCGTGCTGGCCACCCTGCTGCCGCACCTCGCCGGGCGGATCCGCTTCCGCTGGATCTTCGTGGAATCCGAGGAGCCCAACGGCCTCTGCGTGGCCGAGGCGGACGGCGTCGCCATGGAAGTCGGCGCCCGAAAGGTCGCGGCCGCGCTCCACCTCTGGAACCGCTGCCGGGCCGCCGACGACTGGCCGGGCTACCCCGCCGAGATCGTGCGCGCCGACTACCCGGATTGGGCAGAGCGGCGCTGGTCCGAACGCGAGTCCCTCGATCCGCGGCTCGCCGGCGTCTCCTACGACGTCGCGCAGAGCCCCTTCCGTCCTCTCAACATGGGGAGCGCCGCGTGAGCTTCACCTTCGCACCCGCCGTTCGCGAGCAGGTCTCGCTCCTCATCGCGCTGGCCGGCGCCTCCGGGTCCGGCAAGACGAAGTCGGCCCTGCGGCTGGCCGAAGGCATCTCGCCGGCGGGCAAGATTGCCTTCGTCGACACCGAGGCCCGCCGCGGCCTGCACTACGCCGACCAGCACCGCTTCCTGCACGCCGACATGCGGCCGCCCTTCAAGCCGATCCGCTTCGTCGAGGCGATCGCCGCGGCGAAGGCCGCAGGCGCCGAGGTCGTGATCCTCGACAGCTTCAGCCACGAATATGACGGCGAGGGCGGGATCATCGACTGGGCCGACGCGCTGGCCGAGAGCGGCACCAAGGCGCCCGGCAACTGGAAGGAGCCGAAGCTCGCCCACAAGCGGATGATGAACGCGCTGCTCCAGTGCCGGGCGACGCTGATCTTCTGCCTGCGCGCGGACGAGAAGATCGAGATCGTGCGTGAGGGCGGCCGCACGCAGGTCCGCCCGCTCGGCTGGATGCCGATCTGCGAGAAGCGGTTCATGTACGAGATGACGGCGAGCTTCACGCTCTCGCCGGACTCGCCCGGAATCCCGCGGTTCGACCTGCCGCACAAGGTCCAGGAGCAGCACCGCGGCTTCTTCCCGGAGCGCAAGGCCATCGACGAGGCGTGCGGGCAGCAGCTCGCGGCCTGGGCGCGCGGCGGCGCGCAGGCCCCGCGCCGGACGAAGGCTGATCTGCTGGCGGATGCCCGCGCGCAGGCGGCCCGCGGGTCCTTCGCCCTCGCCGAGTGGCTCGCCGGTCTGCCGGAGCGCGCCCGGGTGATCCTGGAGGAGATCCGGGACGAGCTCGCGACCGTGGCCGAAGCTGCCGACGCCCACGCCGACGAAAACGACGGCTTCCCCGGCTTCACCGCCGCATCCGAGCAGGCCGCCTGATGGCCGCCGGCGCGAGGGAGACCCTCGACCTCTCAACGATCGATCCGGCGCAACTCGCCCACGCGGCCGAGACCGCGGCCCGGGTCAACCTCGCGGCCGCCGGGATCCTTGGCGCCTGCTCCGAGCGCTCGACCATGCAGGCCACCGTCCGGGTGATCGAGCACGGCCAGGCGCTGGTCAGCCTCGCCCGGCTGATGGGCTTCGTGGCCGAGCACTACGAGACCCTGCTGCCGGTGTTCCTGGCGCTCCAGGAAGGCTCGGTCGTCGCCGTCGAGGAAGCCGCGCCGGTGCGCGCCAGCAGGGACGAGCGGCCCGCGCTCACGGTGGTGGCGCGATGACGGGCGCCCTCCTCTTCATCGCCGGATTCGGCGGCGCCTCGCTCATCGGGCTGCTCGCATGGACCTTCGCGTCCAGCGTCCGAGATCTCCGCGCGGAGGACGCCATGCTCGCGGCCGCCGCCGATGACCAGCAGGCGGAGGCGGCCCGATGAGCGCGCCTCAGACCTTCCGCGTCGCCGGCAGCGGCGGACTCCTCCGGATCGTGGTCTGCCGACCGGAAGACCTCATGCGGATCATGCATCGCATCGGCATCGCCTCCTACACGGCCGAGGTCACCACCCGTCCCGCCTACCGCGAGATGATCGACACGATCCGTTGGGAGGACATCCGGTGAGGGTCCTGATCTGTGGGGGCCGCAACCTCAACCCGGCGCTAGTGTGGAACTGGCTCGAGGCGCACGCGACCGAGGAATGCGCCGACGCGCTCGGCCGCGCCCAGCATGTGCTGATCTCGCACGTGATCCAGGGCGGCGCGACTGGCGCCGATTCCGGCGCGGCGGACTGGGCCCGCGCGAGCGAGATCCCAGTGACGTCCTTCCCGGCCGACTGGGACCGCTACGGCCGGCAGGCCGGGCCGCTTCGGAACACCCAGATGCTCGCCGAGGGCCGGCCGGACGCGGTGATCGCGTTCCCGGGCGGCAAGGGCACGGCGGACATGGTGCGCAAGGCGCGCGCCGCCGGGCTGCCGGTGGTGGAGGCGCGGATATGAGCGCGCACCGCTGCCCCCACTGCACCCGCACGCTCGCCAGCACCGAGGCGCTGTTCTCGCACGTGAAGGCGAAGCACGGGCTCAAGGCGGCCCGCGCCTGCGTGCCGGAGCATCCCGTCTTTGTCCGCGAGGCTGAGCGCCGCGCGCGGCGCCAGGGCCACGACCGCGACCCCAGCATGGCCGACCTCGTGATCGAGGCGCAGCTCAACCGGGCCATGGGCCTGCCCGGCGATCGCGACATCGCGGATATGTTCGATGTCTGAGGGCCCGCGTCCGCGCGCCGGCCGGCTAGGGCAGAAGCAGCTCGAATCCCTGTTGTCGGTGGCATCGCCGACCATGCTGATGCTCACGCCCGGCAAGGTCGAGCGCGGGCTGGTTGCCGCCGGTCTGCTGGTTGAGCGTCCGAAGTTCGGCCCGGCGCTGCCCGGCAAACCTCTGTGCGGCGCGGTCGGCATCTCTGCCGCGGGACTGCGCCGGCTGGCCGACGAGATAGACGCTGGGCGCGTCCAGAACGCGCTGGAGCACTGGGCGCGTATCGCGGCCGAGCGGCGCACCTCCGCCCCGGTTAGCGAGGAAGGCGTCGCGGTATGAAGCGCTCTCAACCCGCGCTCAATCCGAGCACCAGTTGCTGCGCGGTGAGCATTAGACCGGCCAGCGCCCCGCCGACCACGAGCACATCGGCGAGGCCGCGCTCAGGCCGGCTCCGAGCGACAGCACGGCTCGGTGCGCTCGGGGGGCGAAGCTGCACGACGTTGTCTGACCGATCCATGACCGCCTCCAGCATCATTGCTGTCGCGTATCTGGGTCGGGTGGTGATCGCTCGGCATGCGCCAGCGCACATTCTCGACTGCCTCTACGACGAAGTCGAAAGTGGCGTGCTGAAGCCACTGGCCGTTTGCGGGTGCGCGGTGGTGGGGCGGTTCGTACGCGAGGCGGGGAACCGCCCACCCATTCTGAAGCGGGGCTCAGGCCTCTTGCGCTTCACGCAGCACGCTTCGAACGCGACCAGCAGCCAAGGCGAGCGCACCCTCCTGCGTGGAACCGTCTGGGCAATCCTGCCCAGCAGAAGAGCCAAGCCTATATGCAATTCGGTGCTCTACAGCGCGCAGCAATTCGTTTGCGGGCTCCATTTCGATGCTGCGCAACGTCCGCGCGAGATCGAGATAGGCACTGCGCATGAGACCGAAGGCCAAACGTGTCGCGGCTTCATCCGCGATCGGAGTCATATCAGTCATGGCGTGTTCCCTACAAAACACGCTCCCCAGAACGCAGAGTCTATATGTCAGCCGATTAGGATTGTAAATACAGCATTCGACAAGTCTCCGCGGATCGGTTCTCAGCCGCTGTGTGGCTGGAGATTTAACATAGGACAATCATCAGGACGCTGCGCTGCTAAGCCTATCTTGGGGGCAACAGCGAAGCGGCGTGCCCCGGCGAACGGCGAAGGAGTGGCGGCATGAACGCGCTACTCACCTGCGGCCATTCCAGCACTGGCCAATCTCAAACGAAGTGCGGGGGCAGGATCATGCACTGCGCGTGCACGATCAGGCTGAACGCCATGGCGGCCGTCACCACGGCATCCACGAAGCGGTTGGTCAGGGTAACTGGCTTGGTCATCGAGTGCCCCCTCGATCCGGTGGCCGACGATCGGCTCCGTTTCAGCGGCCTTATGGTCAAGCTCGGTGTCCAGCGGATTGCTTCGATTGTTGCTTCGGTCGGCTCATGGCCGCGAGCTAGGCCTGTGCGCATAGAGCGCCCTGTAGGCCTCCGTCTGGGTCAGCCCGACCCGCTCCAGGTCGTCGAGCAGGATCAGGATGTCGTCGTCGACCTGCTCGCCTCGCTGTTTTCGAGTGATGAGGCCGCGGGCCAGCTCCTCCTCATCTCCGGGATCGCCTTCCGGTACGTCCGTATAGTCGCGGGCCATAAACAATGTTCCGGGCGGCGTTTCCGAAGCTTAGGAGGCAACGAACAGGCCCAAAAAACACGAATTCGCGACGTGCGACCAAGTGCGCCGGCCTCGTGTTCAAGCCTGGGAGCGGCGGCATGAACGCGACCGCCCTCGCCTCCGCTGACCTGTTCGGCGTGCCGTTCACCGACACCATAGCGCGCTCGGCCAACCTGTCCTGCTGCAGCGCCTACCGCTTCACGCTGACCCGCACCTGGTCGAGCGAGGGCGGCCACGTCTGCTTCATCGGCCTCAACCCAAGCGCGGCCGACCACCGACAGGACGACCCGACGGTTCGACGCTGGATCCACTTCGCCCGGTCTTGGGGCTACGGCGGGTTCACCGCGGTCAACCTCTATCCGCTGCGCACATCATCGCCGGCCGAGTGCCGCACATGGGCGCAGTTCATGGACAACGGCCCGGACTGGCACGCGCGAGACGTGATTCGCTTCAGCAACCTGCCGGTCCTCGTGCGCGAGGCGAAGTCGGCCGCGCTCGTCGTCGCCTGCTGGGGCGCCGGCGCGTGGGATCCCGAGTTCGTCGACCACGTGCTCGAGGAAATCACCAACGGCGAGGCGCCCTGGCCCGACGTGCACTGCTTCGGGCTGACGGCCGACGGCTCGCCGATCCATCCGATGGCGCGGGGCCGCTCGCGCATCCCTGATCACGCTCAGCCGGTGCTGTGGAAGGCCGGAACGCCAGGAGGGAGCAGTGCCGCGTAGCGTTCGGGCGGTCGAGCGAGCAGAGCCGACCTGCCTCTATCCGGATGAAAAGGAACTCGCCGAGATTATCATGGGGCCGGCCCGGTCGAAGGGCTGGACCGGGCTTGCTGTGGTGCTGGAGCGCGGGGGCTTTCCGCGGATCGATCCGCAGTTTGGCGGTCGCTACTGGCCGGCCGTGAAAGCCTTTCTGGACCGGCGGAATCATGTCGGCGACGATGCCGGCGCTCGGCGGCCGCGCCGGGAATAGGAGATCCACATCATGACAGCCGAGGATGCGCTCTACAGCCCAGGGCTGAAGCGCATGAAGCGCCACAACGGGCGCATTGATCTCTATTGGGTGGCCGACGAGAAGCTCGTCGCGAAGGGCTACCCGACCAAGACGGTCCGGATTCCGAGCGACATGCCGCCTGAAGGCATCGCCGCTCGGTGCCAGATCCTGCAGCAGGAGATGCTGGAGTGGGCGGGCGGCTTCGCACCGTCCAAGAACTCAGCCGTGCCGGGAACCCTGGAATGGGTGTGCCGCGCGTTCGAAACCGACACGGACTCGCCGTATCACGATAGGCGCCAGGCGACCCGCGTCTTCTACTCGAAATACATCCGCACGCTTGTCGACACGGCGGGCCACATGCACCTCGCCGACATTCTCGGGCGGGACGTGCGCCGCTGGCACAAGGACTGGAGCGCCTCGACGGGTGAGCGGAGCGCCTATGCCTGCATCCAGACCCTGCGGCGGGTCGTGAGCTACGGCTGCGAACTGCGGAACGCCGACGCGATCGAACTGGCGGCGGTGCTGGAGCGGACCGAGTTTCCGATGCCGCGGAAGCGCAAGCACCGGCCGACCTTCGAGCAGATCGTCGCGCTCCGCAGAGCCGCCCATGCGGCGGACCGACCGAGCATCGCGCTCGCCGTGGCGCTCCAGTTCGAGCTCGGCCTCCGTCAGAAGGACGTGATCGGGGAATGGGTGCGACCGACGCCGGCCCAGCGGGCGGCGATCACTGGTGCGATCACCGATGGCGGCTGGGTCTGGCAATGGGGGCTGACCTGGAATCACATCACGGCCGAGCACCTCCTCGAGAAGCCGACGTCGAAATCGAACGGCCGGGAGGTCGCGGCGCACGATCTGCGGCTGCACCCCGAGATCCTCGCCGAACTGCCGGCGCGCGGGGTCGGTCCGGTGGTGATCGACGAGCGGTCGAAGCTGCCCTGGAAGGCGACCCACTTTTCGCACACGTTCCGCAAGATCGCTCGGGCCGCCGGCTGGCCGGATGACCTCTGGAACATGGACAGCCGAGCTGGAGCCGTGTCGGAGGCCTTTGAGGCGGGGGCGGACGCGACCGACGTGATGCGCACGGCCACGCACACGCAGATGTCCACGACGATGATCTACAACCGCGGAGGGGTGGTCCAATCGAGCCGCGTGGCAGAGCTTCGAGCCGCCCGGCGGAAGGGACGCGAACAGGGCTGAAACAAGCCTCGGTAACAGGGGTCCGATCCGCGGTAACGCGAAGCTATTGCCCCGACTGCTCTAAGCGCCTGATTGTATTGGGAGAAGTGATGGCTCCCCGAGCAGGACTCGAACCTGCGACAAGGCGATTAACAGTCGCCTGCTCTACCAACTGAGCTATCGGGGATCACGAGGGGGTCTCTACACACCGGGATCGCGGGACGCAAGGGCCTCGTTGCAGGATCCGCGTCCAAACCGGCGCGCGGCGCCCCGCGACACAGCGCAAGAACCCTCCCGGGGCGGCCATGACGCCCGAACTGTGACCGATCCGCAACATCTCGGTCGGCCCCACTCGCCGGTGTCACCCGATCCCCTTCCCGATCTCCTCGTCGGCGTTCGTCGAAAGTCATCCGTCTGTCGTGACACGCTCCTACGCGGGCCACCTCGCCGGACCGCCGGTGTGATGACCCTGCAGACCATGCCGACCCATCGCTGCCTCGACCCGCAGGACCCCTACGCCGAGCGCGAGGTGCGCGTCGCCTTCGAGTGGACCGCCGACCATCCCCGTCTGATCGCGGCCCTGGACGAGTACGAGGCCGATATCCTGCCCGACCTCGTCGAGGCGCAGCGCGACGATCTCTGTCGCGAGATCGTCGCCGCCCTCCTCCTTCCGGAGTCGCGCATCCCCGGCCGGACCGAGATCCGATTGCCGTGATCGCCGAGCGGATGTCCCGCCGGCGCTCGGCGGCGCGGCGTTCCGGCGGGGTCGGGGCTAACTCAATCGCGCGCCCGTCCCGGAGCCTGACGAGGGCGCGCGCGAGACTGCAGTGACTGCCCTGTAGGGGACGACATCTGGAAAAGACCTGTGTCCAACTTTCGCCAGTTCTCAAATCGATCCGGCTTTTTGTTGGCAATGTATCTGCATAACCAAAGTACAAACGATGTGGATTTGCCGGCTATATTTATTTGTTCGAAAAGATTTGCTTCTGTAAAGCTGCGGCCGCACGATTCTCCGGCCAAAGCGGCTCGTCTGCCATGCGCATCTCACTCGGCCTGAAGCTCTCCGCGGTGATCGGGCTGCTCGCCCTGGTGGCGATCGGCATCGCCGCCTTCGCGGTTCGCCAATCGAACTGGGAGCAGGAGCGCGCGGCCGCCACGGACCGGATCTGGAACGCCGGCCTGCAGGCCGGCACCCTGGGGCAGGCGATCGAGCACGCGGTGGTGCAGGCCACGGCCCTCTACACCGCCGACGACACGACCGAGGCGCGCACGCGCCTGTCGGCGCTCCACGACGCCCTCGCCACGGTGGAGCAGGTGCGGGGGCCGTTCCTGGAGGCCATGGAGGATCAGCTTCCCGCCGACCGTCGGCGGCGGTTCGATCTCTTCGTCAAGGAGTTCATCGCCTACCAGACCGATACCGCCGAGCTCGGCCTCACGGTCTCGCCCAAGGCCGCCCTGATCCAGGCGACCGACGAGGCGACCTTGAAGAACCGCGAGCGCATGGTTGCCGAGATCGGCATCCTCGGGCGGGAGGTGCTGAGCCGCCTGAACGCGCGCCGCGCCGCGGACGCGGCCGACCGCCGCCGGGCGCGGATCACCCTGTTGGTCGTGCCGGCCGCGGCGCTGGCGCTCGGCCTGCTCGCGGCGATCTGGATCATCGTGAGTCAGGTGCGGCGACCGCTGCATCGGCTCAAGGACGGGATGACGGCGCTCGCCGCCAACGATCTCGGCCGCGCGATCCCGTTCACGCATCGCCGCGACGAGATCGGCGAGATGGCCGCCGCCATCGCGGCCTTCCAGACGGCCTTGATCGAGAAGCGCGACCTCGACGCGGAGGCGCAGGCGCGCCGCGACCGCGACCGCACGCGGGCGGAGGCCCTGGCCGCGGCGACCCGCACCTTCGAGGCCGAGACCCATCGCGCCGTGACCGATCTCGCCGACTCGGCCGAGGCGATGCAGGCGGCGGCCGACACCCTCTCGGGCAACGCGGGCGCGATGGCGGCCGAGGCGGCCGTCGTCGCCGGAGCGTCGGAGCAGAGCGCGGGCCTCGTCGACAGCATCGCGAGCGCCGCCGAGGAACTCTCGACCTCGGCGCGGGAGATCGAGGCGCGTGTCCGGCACACCAGCGCGATCGCCACCTCCGCCCTCTCCGACACGCAGGGTCTGAAGGGGACGGTGATGAGCCTCTCGCGGGCGGCCGAGGAGATCGGCGCCGTGGTCACGCTCATCCGCGAGGTGGCCGAGCAGACGAACCTCCTCGCGCTCAACGCGACGATCGAGGCGGCCCGCGCGGGAGCCGCCGGGCGGGGCTTCGCGGTGGTCGCCGCCGAGGTGAAGGCGCTGGCCGGCCAGACGGCGCTCGCCACCGACCGCATCACCGGGCAGGTCGGGTCGATCCAGGGGGCCGCGGGGCGCACGGTCGGCGCCATCGGCACGATCGGCGAGACCATCGCCCGGATGAGCCTGATCGCCTCCGAGGTGGCGGACGCCACCGACCAGCAGGGCCGGGCCAGCCAGGAGATCGCGCGGGCGATCTTCGGCGCGGCCGCGGAGGCCCGGCAGGTCTCGGAGAGCGTGGCGGGCGTTCAGGCCGCGGCGGCGTCTAACGAGGCGCAGGCCGGGCAGGTGCGCGGCAGCGCCGCCCGGGTCAATGCCGGGACGCACAGCCTGCAGCGGGCGATCGAGACCTTCATGGTGGAGGTCCACGGCGCCTGACGGGGGGGCGCACCGGCACGTCACGGCCGGCTCAGTCTGTCGGGGAAGGATGGAGGCCTCGCCCGGAATCGAACCGGGGTGCAAGGATTTGCAGTCCTCTGCGTAACCACTCCGCCACGAGGCCTTCCTGAACGGCGCTGCCGTCCCGTCCGGAGCTTGGCGGACAGCCCCGGGTGCGCGTCTCTAGCAGAGGTCGGCGGTCGCAGGCAACGGCCCCGAGGCCCCGATCGTGCGGACCGCGTCAGCTCTGCCAGACCCGGGGCACCGGCAGGCCCCGGTAGCCCGCGAGGAACCGGGCGACGAGCCCGCGCAGGGGCCCGACCGCGTCCCCCAGCGCGCGGACCGCCAGATGGCCGTTCCAGGCGCTCGCCGCCGCCGTCGTTCCGGGCGACGCGGCCTCGGCCAGACGGACCCGCGCCTCCTCGAGGCGCGCCTCCGCGCCGGGCGAGACGTCGAGGATCGTCGCGCAGGCCCGGGCGCCACCGCCGATCGCTGGGCGGGCGAGGTGGTCGCTGATCGGCCCCTCCAGCAAGAGGTCGTCGGCGTAGGCGAGCCGCCCGCCCCGGCGGATCCGCCAGGAATCCGCGAACAGCCCGTCGGCGATCCGCTCGCCCCGGGCGGCGCGGCCGAACGCGACGACCTCCACGGCGATCAGCGCGGCCCCGTCGGCGAGATCGGCCTCGAAGCGCCGCCGCACCCGGGACCGATCGAACAGGATCGTCTCTTGCGGCAGCCAGGCGAGGCCGGCCCCCTCCCCCAGGGTCAGGGTGTTGGCGATGCGGCTCACAGGGCCGTCCGAGCGGTAGATCTTCTCGGCCGCCGTGGTGGTCAGCACCAGGTCGGCCCCCGGTTCCAGGGCGAGGTCGATGGCGAAGGTGTCGCCGCAGGCCACGCCGCCCGCCGTGTTGACGAGAACCGCCTCCAGCGCGCCGGTTCCCCGGGGGAAGCGCAGCCGCGACGGCCCGGATTCGGCGAGATCCAGGATGCGGGTCTCGCCGCCCGGACGGGCCGGCCCGACGCGCAGCCGGACGCGCCCGTCCGAGCGCTGGCGCGCCGGCGCGGCACCGGCCGTCCCGGGTGCGGAGGCGGGAGCGAGAGGGCCGTGCATCAGGCGCGCCCGGTCGGCTCAGCCGGCACAGCCTCGAGCGGCACGGTCGGCCGGTCGAGGATGCGCCGGCCGAACAGGCTGGCCACCAGCTCGACCAGAACCCGGGCGCTGCGGCCGCGCTCGTCCAGGAAGGGGTTGAGTTCCACCACGTCGAGGGAGCGGACCAGACCGGAATCGTGGAGCATCTCCATGATCAGGTGCGCCTCCCGGAAGGTCGCGCCGCCCGGCACGGTGGTGCCTACCGCCGGGGCGATCGACGGATCGAGGAAGTCGATGTCGAGGCTGACGTGCAGATGCGCGCCCTGCGCGGCGACGCGGTCGAGCACCCGCCGCAGGGGCGCCACGACCCCGAACTCGTCGATCGTGCGCATGTCGGTGACGCCGACCCGGCGCGCCGTCACGAGGGCGCGCTCGCCGGCGTCGATCGACCGGAGGCCGAACAGGTGGACGTGGGCGGGCGGCAGCGGGCTCGGCGCCGGCTCGGCGAACAGGCGCGGGAAGCCCGGCTCCCCGCACAGGGCGGCGAGCGGCATGCCGTGGACGTTCCCGGAGGGCGAGGTCGCCGGCGTGTTGAAGTCGGCGTGGGCGTCGAGCCAGAGCACGAAGACGGGCTGGCCGCGCCGCGCGCAGTGCCGCATCACCCCGTCGACGGAGCCCAGGGACAGGCTGTGATCGCCGCCGGCGGTCAGCGGCAGCGTCCCCGCGTCGAGGGCATCCTCCACGGCTCTCGACAGCGCCCGCGTCCAGGCGGCGACACCGTCGAGCCCGCGGGTCCCGGCCGGCCCGTCCGGGGCGACGTCGCCGCGATCCGTGATCGCGTGGCCGAGTTCGCCGAGCGCCCGAACCAGCCCGGCCGTGCGCAGGGCCGCCGGTCCCATGAGCGCGCCGGGCTCGCTGGTTCCGACCTCGATCGGCGCTCCGATCAGCGCGATGCTGCGTGCCGGATCCGGCTGGGCTTCGCCGCTCATCCCACCTCCATCGCCGTCCCGAAGCACCGTGCTCCGCGGACGCTCTACCATCCGGACTCATAACCGGCCGATGACGGTGACCGCGAGCCGCGATCGGCCAGCAAGATCCGTGACGGTGTGTCCGGGCCGGCCTCCCTGCATCGCGGCCGGAGACGCGCTCAGAGCAGCAGCTGGACGAGGAGCGCGGCCGCGCCGTGCCGAACAGCGTCCGGTGCGTCGCCCCCGACGCCCGGGCCGCCGATGCGGCGTGACGGGCTACCGGCGCGCGCTGTTCGTGTCCGATGGATTATCTCAGGAGCTTCGAACGTCGGCCGCGGTCTCGCTCGACCTCAGAGTGCCTCGATCGCGCAGGAATACGATGACGATCCGCGCGGCGGAACCTTGTCGGAACGGGTGATCGACCATTCACAACTTGGGCTCTGGGCAAGCCGACTGCCTTCTAAGTTGTATGTTCCGGATCTGGGGAAGTTTCTGTCGGTGTATTGGTGTTTACGAGATTTTTATAAGAATTGCGCGATTGGTTCGCCTCAAACCAATCACTCAAAAAAATCAGGGGCATCATGATCACGCTATCGCGGCTGAGCACGCGCCTTCCCGCGACCACCGTCGGCCTGGCGCTCCTGAGCGCCACCGCCATGGGGGGCTTCAGCTGGTACTCGGCGCGGGCAGGCCTGATGACGGCGGCCCACGAGCGGCTCGAGCTCGCCGCGGCGGCGCGCCGGGACGCGATCGAGCTGGTGGCGGACCGGGCGCAGGCCGACTTCCTGGCGGTGGCGGCGCACCCGCAGATCGTCTCGAACTTCCCCGACCTGCTCGAGAACCTCGACCCGGCGAAGCCCGACACCGCGAGCGTCATCGAGGCGTTCCGCGCGCCGCAGACCTCCGAGGCGCGGGTCGCCCTCGACGGCAGCGGCATGCCGTCGATGTATGCACGCCGCCACGTCAAGGTTCAGGAGGTGGCGCGCAAGCTCGTCGCGCAGCCGGGCTACGCCGACCTGATGTTCCTCGATGACAACGGCCGGATCGACTACACCGCGACCAAGGGCGCCGATTTCGGTAAATCGGTCACGGATGACGGTTTGGCGGGCACGGCGCTCGCGCGCCTCATCGAGCGCCTGAAGTCCGCCGACCCGGGCGCGGTCCTCTACGAGGATTTCGCCGCCTACCCGGTGGACGGGGTCCCGGCCGCCTTCATCGGCCGCGCCATGACCAAGCGGGCCAACGTCGCCATGGGCACGGCGCAGGCGGCCGAGCGGATCGGCTTCATCGTCATGCGGGTCACGCCGGCCCTGTTCGACCAGACGCTGTCGAAGCGGACCGGCCTCGGCGACACGGGGCAGATCCTGGCGGTCGGCGCGGACGGCCTCCTGCGCAGCAACCCGCCGCTGAACCCCGCCGTCCACGCCGGCGCAAGCCTCACCGGGATCGGCCTGGCCGCCGACCGGGTCAAGGCCGGCGGTCCCGTCGACTTCAGCTACGAGAACGGCGCCCACATGGCGGCCGCCTCGCCGGTGACCGTCCTGGGCGCGCCCTGGACGGTGGTGGCGGAGCAGACGCAGGCCGAGTCGATCGACGCGGTCCAGGCCCTGTCGCGCACGCTGATCCTGACCGGTCTGTTCGTCCTAGCCGGCACGGCCCTGCTCGGCCTGCTGCTCGCCCGCTCGATCGTGGCGCCGCTCGGTGCGTTGACCCGCGCGCTCAAGGCCCTCGCCGACCGCCAAGCGCTGACCGACGTGCCCGGCAGCGAGCGGCGGGACGAGATCGGCGACATCGCCCGCGCCGTGGTCACGATCCGCGACATGTCGCTGGAGGAGGCTGCCCAGCAGCTCCAGACCACCGAGGCCGCGCGCCTGCGCGAGGAGCAGAGCCGGCGCGCCATGCTGAAGCAGCTGGCCGACGGCTTCGAGCACTCGGTCGGCGGCATCGTCGAGGGCCTGACCGGCGCCGTCACGGAGCTTCAGGGCGCCTCGGACACCATGCGCGCCGCGGTCTCCAGCACCTCCGAGCGCTCGACCAGCGTCGCCGGGGCCGCGCACCAGACCTCCGACAACGTCAACACCGTGGCGGCCGCGGCCGAGGAACTCGGCGCGACCGTTCAGGAGATCGGCCGTCAGGTCGAGCAGGCGGCCGGGATGTCCGCCACCGCCGTCGGCGAGGCCCGCCGGGCCGAGCAGACCATGACCGACCTCGCCGCGGCCGCGACGCGCATCGGCGACGTCGTCGGCATGGTCTCGACGATCGCCGGGCAGACGAACCTGCTGGCGCTCAACGCCACGATCGAGGCCGCCCGCGCCGGCGAGGCCGGCCGCGGCTTCGCGGTGGTCGCCGCCGAGGTCAAGGAACTCGCCGCCCAGACCACCCGCGCCACCGAGGAGATCAGCCGTCAGGTCGCCTCGATCCAGACGGTCACGGGCGACGCGGCCGGGGCGATCCAGGGCATCACGGCCCAGATCGAGGCGATGAACCAGGTGTCGACCAGCATCGCGGCCGCGGTGGATCAGCAGGGCGTCACCACGCAGGACATCGTCCGCAGCATGGGGCAGGCGTCGGCCGGCACCGGCACGATGACCCTGGAGATCGCCGAGGTCGCCCGGGTCGCGGGCGATGCCGGCGAGGCCGCGGACTCGGTCGCGCTGGCGTCCGACTCCCTGGCGACGCGCTCGGAGCAGCTCCGCGCCGAGGTGGCGCAGTTCCTGCGCAACGTGCGGGCGGCGTAGACCGGACGGGACCCGTGGCGGCCTCAGGCCGCCTCGGCCGGGAGCGGCGCGGGCTTCTGCGCCCCGCGCCCCGCGAAGGCCTGGGCGGCCAGGGGCAGCTCGATCGCCGCGCAGAGGCCGCCCTCGGGGCGGTTCTCCAGCCGCAGGCGCCCGTTATGGGCCTCCACGATGGCCTGCACGATCGAGAGGCCGAGGCCGAAGCCGCTGGCCTCGTTGAGATTGCGGGCCCGGTCGCCGCGCACGAAGGGCTGGAGCATCGCCTCGCGCTCCGCCTCGGGGATCCCCGGGCCGTTATCCAGGATGCAGACCCGGACACCGCGCTCGGAGGCCTCCATCTGCACGTCGGCCCGGCCGCCGTACTTCACGGCGTTGTCCACGAGGTTGGTCACCGCCCGCTGGAGTTCCTCGGGCCGGCCCTGGACCAGGACGTGCCGGCTGCGGCTGACGCTGACCGGGGCGCCGAAATCCGAGAAGTCGTCGCAGACCGTCTGCACCACCGAGGCGAGATCCACGAGGCTGTGGCTGTTCGTGTCGCGGATCTGGCCGTCGCGCACGAAGGAGAGCGCCGCCTCGACGAGGCCGTTCATCTGGTCGAGGTCGCGCAGGGTCGAGGCCCGGGCATTGTCGTCCTCGATGAACTCGGCGCGCAGGCGGAGCCGGGTGATCGGCGTGCGCAGGTCGTGGCTGATCGCCGCCAGCATCTGGGTCCGGTCGTCGATCAGGCGGCGGACGCGCGACCGCATCCGGTCCAGCGCCCGGGACACGGCGAGCACCTCGCGCGGGCCCGCCTCCGGCAGCGCCACGTGGTCGTCGCGGGCGCCGAACGCCTCGGCGGCGCCCGCGAGCCGCTTCAGCGGCGCCGTGAGGGCGCGGGTGGCCCAGACGCAGAGCAGCGCCAGCGTCAGCGCCAGGAACACCACGGTGAAGATCAGCGCCCCCTGGCGGGGCCCCCGGAGGGGATCGTTCGGCAGCGTCGCCTGGAGTCGTGCCCCTGTCGGCGTGACGATGCCGACATGCAGGCGTGCGTCCGACCGGTCGCCCTCGGGATCGGCCACGGCGAGGTCGGTGATCGTCACCGGCCGGCCGGCGCCGTTGCGCAGCTTCCGGATCACCGGCAGGTCGGGCGGCGACGTCGCCCCGGACGGCACTGTCCCGTCCCAGGGCTCGACGTGGATCAGCGGCAGGCTGCGACCGCTCGCCAGCAGCGCCGGTCGCGCCGCCGGGTCGGCGGCGTCCATGAGCCTCACCAGGACCCCGAGGCGGCTCGCGGCCACGCCCGGCAGCGTGTCGGGATTCTGCGACTCGTGCAGGATCAGGAACGCCGCGGTGGCGACCACGTGGGCGACCGCGATGCCGGCGACCACCAGCAGCGCGATCTGTCCCGCGATCGTCTTCGGACGCAGCCGCGCGCGGAGCCGGCCCAGGCCGCTCATGACCGCGTGACCTCGGGCGTGAACAGGTAGCCCCCGGACCGGATCGTGCGGATGAACTCGGGGTTGCGGGTGTCGCGCTCGATCTTCTGGCGGATGCGGGAGATCAGCACGTCGATGCTCCGCTCGAACGGGCCCGCGGCCCGGCCCTGGGTCAGGTCGAGGAGCTGGTCCCGCGACAGCACCCGCCCCGGCCGGAGACACAAGGCGTGGAGCAGGTCGAACTCCGCCCCGGTGATCGAGATGCGGGCGCCCTCAGGCGACAGGACCTGCCGCAGGGAGACGTCCAGGGTCCAGCCCGAGAAATGCAGCCGCCGCCGCTCGTCGGCGTCCGGCGCCTCGGCGGCGACCCGGCGCAGGATCGCGCGGATCCGGGCGAGCAGCTCCCGCGGGTTGAACGGCTTGGCGAGGTAGTCGTCGGCGCCGAGTTCGAGGCCGAGGATCCGGTCCACGTCCTCGGACTTCGCGGTCAGGATCAGGATCGGGATCTGCGAGGTGCCGCGCAGGCGCTTGCACAGGCTCAGACCGTCCTCGCCGGGAAGCATCAGGTCGAGCACGATGAGGTCGATGCGCGCCTCCGCCAGGACCCGGTCCATGTCGGCGCCGTCACCGGCCAGCGTGACGCGGCAATCGTTGCCGCGCAGGTAGCGCGCGATCAGCGCCGAGATCTCCCGATCGTCCTCGACGACGAGGATGTGGGGTGTTGCCGGTGCGCTCATCGCGAAGGAGTCGGTCTGCGGGTCGGCCTGCATCATCAGGCTATTATGACCCCGTCCGCCGATTATTCGAAGATGGGGCACGGAACCATTTTGTAAGCGCGTGTTTCCCGCACGGACCTGAACTGAGTTGCCGCACGGCGTCACATCACAGGGGGGAACGATGACCGGAACCGAGGATCGGAAGGACCTGATCGCGCCGCGGCCGCCGGAACTCGCCTCGCCCTGGCGCACCGAGGCGCGGGCGGCGCTGCAGGCCGAGGCCCGCGCCTTCGCCCGCGACACGGTCCTGCCGCTCGCCGACGAGCTCGACCGCCACAAGGCCGAGATGCCGCGCGCGCTCATCGACGCCATGGCCGAGAAGGGCTGGTTCGGCATCACGATCCCGGCGGAGCACGGCGGCCTGGGCCTCGGCGTGTTCGAGTACTGCCTCGTCTCGGAGGAACTGGCCCGGGCCTGGCTCTCGGTGGGCAGCATCCTGGCGCGCGGCCAGGGCCTCGGCACCCAGACCCTCGACCCGGAGCGCCGGGCGGAGCTGCTCCGGCGCTCGGCCCGGGGGCACTGGATCGGCTCGATCTCCCTGTCGGAACCCGATGCCGGCTCCGACCTCGCCGGCGTGCAGACCCGGGCGGTGCGCGACGGCGACCGGTGGCGGATCACCGGTACCAAGCGCTGGGCCGGCTTCGCCAAGGGCGCCGACTTCATCGAGGTCCTCGCCCGGACCCGCGACCCGGAGCCGGGGGAGTCGCGCTCCGCCGGCCTGGAACCGTTCCTCGTGCTCAAGGAGCGCGACAGCTTCCCCGCCGGCGTGACCGGCCGGGTGATCGACAAGATCGGCTATCACGGCTTCCAGACTTTCGAGCTGACCCTGGAGGACGTGTGCGTGCCCGAGAGCGACCGGCTCACCGGGCTGTACGGCGACCAGGGGGCGGACGCGGATTCCGGCGGGTTCGCCGCCGTCCAGCGCGGCCTCAACATCGCCCGGGTCCACACGGCGGCGCGGGCCGTCGGCGTCGCCCGCGCGGCGGTCGAGGATTGCCAGAGCTACCTTCAGGAGCGGGTGCAGTTCGGCCACCCGATCGGCGACTTCCAGGCGCTGCGCTTCGCGCTCGCCGACATGGCGGCCGAGGTCGCGCAGGCGCGGGCCTTCTGGCACCAGGTCGCCCACCTCCTCGACCAGGGCGAGCCCGCCGAGAGCGAATCGGCCATGGTGAAGCTCTTGGCCACCGAGATGGCGGTGCGGGTCACCAACCAGGCGATGCAGCTCCACGGCGGCAACGGCTACACCACCGAGCGCCGGGTCGAGCGCTACTGGCGCGACGCGCGGCTGACGACGATCTTCGAGGGCACGAGCGAGATCCAGCGCCGGATCATCAGCGACCGGATGCTGCCGCGACCCGGGGCCTGATCGCCCGCGATCGACCGTGCGGCGAATCGTCGAGCGGGACTCCCCGCCCGGCGTCGCCCGGCTACCTCACGACTCTGTCCTGCCCGGCGGACCGGGTGCCGCCACCGGAAGCCCCGTGTCGAAGCCCATCAGCGACTACGCCCTCATCGGCGACACCCATTCCTGCGCGCTGATCGCCCGCGACGGCTCGATCGACTGGCTGTGCTGGCCGCGCCACGATTCGCCGGCTCTGTTCGTGAAGCTCCTCGACGACGACGCGGGCGGCGCGTGCAGCGTCGCCTTCGACGGTCCGACCGGGAGCGCGCGCCGCTACCTGCCCGACACGAACATCCTGGAGACGACCTTCACGACCGAGACCGGCCGGGCGCGCCTCGTCGACCTGATGCCGGTCAACCCGCCGAGCCCGGAGCCCGACGAGGGGCCGGACGGCGAGGGCGAGAGCCGCTTGATCCGGCTGCTGACCTGCGAGCGGGGCCGGGTCGCCGGCACGTTCCGGGTCCGCCCGACCTTCGACTACGCCCGCCGCCCCTGCACCCCTCTGGTCGAGGGCCGGTCGGTCCTGTTCGAGGCCGGGGACTGGCGCGTGCGGGTCAACGCGCAAGCTTGCCCGACCCTCGCGGGCGACGCGGCCGAGATCCGGTTCGACCTGGCGGAAGGCGAGACCGCCTACCTGGTCCTGACCCACGGCGAGGATCAGGACGACGCCTGCATCGACGATTTCGCCGGCGCCCGGCGGCGCCTGGAGACGACCGCCGATTACTGGCGCCGCTGGAGCGCCCGCAGCACCTATCGCGGCGCCTACCGGGACGCGGTGATGCGGTCCGCCCTGTGCCTGAAGCTGCTGACCTACTCGCCCTCGGGCGGGATCGTGGCGGCGGCCACCGCCGGCCTGCCCGAGGCGGTGCCGGGCAACCGCAACTACGATTACCGCTTCACGTGGATGCGGGACGCCTCCTTCACGGTCACCGCCTTCGTGATGCTGGGCTACATCCGCGAGGCGTCCGAGTTCCTGCGCTTCCTGCGCGAACGGGACGGCACGTTCGGACGGGAGACGCGGCTGATGTACGGCATCGCCGGCGACATGCCGCCGGAGGAGGAGTTGAGCCACCTCGCCGGCTGGAACGGCGTGGGGCCGGTGGTGATCGGCAACCTCGCCGAGCACCAGGACCAGCACGACATCTACGGCGAGCTGCTCCGGGCGCTGTGCATCTTCCTCGAGGCGGTGGATTACGACCCGCCCGAGAAGGTCAACGACCGGCTGCCGGAGGTGCTGGACAACCTCACCGCCCGGGCCATCCGCCACCGCCACGACGCGGATAGCGGCATCTGGGAGCTGCGCACCGGACCGCGCCAGCAGGTCCACACCAAGGCGATGCTCTGGGTCGCACTGCGGGACGCGGCCCGGATCGCCCGCAACATCGCGGGGGTGCCGGAGACGAAGATCGCCGAATGGGAGCGGGTCGCCGCCGAGATCCGGTCGGAATATCTGGAGAACGGTTGGAGCGCCGAGAAGCAGGCCTATGTCGGCGCCTACGACTCGCATCATCTCGACGCCGCGGTCCTGCGCGTGGCCCTGTTCGGCGCCCTCGACCCGCGGGAGCCGCGGATGCGCGCCACCCTGGCGGCGGTCGAGCGCGAGCTGGGCGTCGGCGACCTGATCTACCGCTACCGCATGGAGGACGGGCTGGCGGGCGACGAGGGCACGTTCACGGCCTGCGCCTTCTGGCGTGTCGGCTGCCTCGCCCTCGACGGGCGGACCGGCGAGGCCAGGGCCGCCTTCGAGCGGCTGATCGCCCGGTGCAACGATGTCGGGCTGCTCGCCGAGGAGATCGACCCGGCCACCGGGGCGCAGCGCGGGAACACGCCGCAGGGATTCTCCCACATGGCCCTGATCAACGCCGCGCTGCGGCTGGAGGACAGCATCGCGCGCTTCGGCGTGGACGACGGGGCGGAGATCGTCACCCGGTCGGCCGCCGAGTAGCGCCGCTCCGGCTCCCCGCACGGGCCGGTCCGCGCCACGTCGCGGTTGACCAAGCGAGTGTCGCTGGCGTGGCAGCGGGCGGTCGGTCCGGCGGCGATAGTTCCGGGGCCTGAATGGCTCCGGAGGTCCCATGCTCGACGTGACGCCGACCCCTCTGCAGCGTCTCCTGCGCGAGCGCCGTCGCGGCTACAGCCTGCCGGCCGAGTTCTACCTGAGCCCCGAAGTCTTCGAGGCCGACATGGCGGTCATCTTCGGCCGCCACTGGATCTACGTCGGCGTCGAGCCCGACGTGCCGGAGGCGGGCGACGTCATGGTCGTCGACATCGGCAAGACCTCGGTGGCGATCGTCCGGGACGACGACGGCGCCGTCCGGGCCTTCCACAACGTCTGCCGCCACCGCGGCGCCCGGCTCGTCCACGAGGAGAAGTCCACCGTCGGCAACCTCGTCTGCCGCTACCATTCCTGGACCTACGACCTCACCGGCGCCCTCATCCACGCCGACCACATGGGGCCGGATTTCAGGCGCGGCTGCCACGGGCTCAAGCCGGTCCACATCCGCTCGCTCGAGGGCCTGCTCTTCGTCTGCCTCTCGGACGATCCGCCCGCCGATTTCGACGCGATGGCGGCCCGGCTCGGCCCCTACATCGCGCCCCACAACATCCGCGACACCAAGGTCGCCTTCCAGAAGGACATCATCGAGCCGGGCAACTGGAAGCTCACGATGGAGAACAACCGCGAGTGCTACCATTGCGGCGCGAACCATCCCGAGCTGACCGTGCCGCTCTTCGCCTACGGCTTCGGCTTCGCGCCCGAGGAGATGGACGAGCACGACCGCGCCCAGGCCGAGCGCTACGGCTGCCTGCTCCGGACGCACCACGGCGAGTGGGAGGCGGAGGGGCTGCCGTCGAAGGAGATCGACGAGCTCGACACCATGATCACGGGCTTCCGCACCGAGCGGCTGCCGCTCGACGGCGAGGGTGAATCCCACACGATCGACACCAAGGCCGCCTGCCGGAAGCTCCTCGGCAGCCTGACCAACGCCAAGCTCGGCGGCCTCTCGGTCTGGACCCAGCCCAATTCCTGGCACCACTTCCTCGGCGACCACGTCGTCACCTTCGCGGTGCTGCCGCTCGACGCCGAGCGCTCGCTCTTGCGCACGAAGTGGCTCGTCCACAAGGACGCGATCGAGGGCGTCGACTACGACCTCGCCAACCTGACCGGCGTCTGGGAGGCCACCAACGACCAGGACAGCGAGCTCGTCGGCATCTGCCAGCAGGGCGTGCGCAGCCCGGCCTACGAGCCCGGCCCGTACTCGCCCCACACCGAGATGCTCGTGGAGAAGTTCTGCAACTGGTACGTCGGCCGCATGGCCGCGCATCTGGGGCGCTGATCGTGGCCCCGGCCTTCGCCAGGGTCCCCGGATCGGCAGAGCCGGCCGCCGCGACGCTCGCGGCCACCGCGCCCTGGGACGCCGAGACGGACGACGTCCTCACCTGCGTCGCGGTGCGGCCCGAGACGCACGACGTGAAGACCTTCGTGCTCGCCGCCCGCGAGCCGCGGACGTTCCGCTACCTGCCCGGCCAGTTCCTCACCTTCGCCTTCGAGATCGGCGGCGAGACGCTCCACCGCTGCTACACGATCGCCTCGGCACCGACCCGGCCGCACACCCTGGCGATCACCGTCAAGCGCGTGGCCGGCGGCCCGGTCTCGAACTGGCTGCACGACAACCTGAAGCCCGGCGATACCGTCCGGGCGCTCGGTCCCATGGGCGAGTTCTCGTGCTTCGCCCATCCCGGGGCGAAGTACCTGCTCCTGTCGGGCGGCAGCGGCGTCACGCCGATGATGGCGATGGCGCGCACCCTCCACGACCTCGGGGCGGGCCGCGACGTGGCCTTCGTCCATTCGGCGCGCAGCCCGGCCGACATCGTCTTCCGGGACGAGCTCGCCCTGATGGCCCGCCGCGACCTAGCGCTGCGCGTCCACGCGATCTGCGAGGCCGACACCCCGGGCGAGGCCTGGACGGGTCCGCGGGGCCGGCTGACCCCGGCGCTCCTGCGCGACCTGGTGCCCGATTTCCTGGAGCGCACGGTCTTCGTCTGCGGCCCCAAGCCCTACATGGACGCCGTGCGGGCGATGCTGGCCGAGGCCGGCTTCGACATGGCGCGGCACCACGCGGAGAGCTTCGATTTCGGCGCCCTGCCGGAGGCCGAGCAGGAGGCCGCGCGCGAGGCGGAGCAGGCCCTCGACGACGCCCCGGCCGCCGGCCTGCGCAGCTTCCGGGTCGAGTTCGCCAAGACCCGCCGGGTGCTCGACTGCCCGGAGGACGTGACGGTGCTGGACGCGGCCCGCAGGGCCGGGATCCGCCTCCCCTCCTCCTGCGCCAAGGGCTTGTGCGGCACCTGCAAGTCGAAGCTGGCCTCCGGCACCGTGGCGATGACCCACGCGGGCGGCATCCGCCAGCGCGAGATCGATGCCGGCATGGCCCTGCTGTGCTGCTCCAGGCCGACGAGCGACCTCGTCATCGAGCGGTGAGGACCGGGCCGCGCCCGGCCCCTCCCCGCATCGCACACCCCCTCGCCTTCGGGAGTGCTCCCGTGATCGCCAACGCCGACGCGCTGCTGAAGCCCCTGACCATCAAGGGGCTGACCATCCGCAACCGGGTGATGTCCACCAGTCACGCGCCGGGCTACGGCCGCGACGGCAAGCCCCAGGAGCGCTACCAGCTCTACCACGCCGAGAAGGCCAGGGGCGGGATCGGGCTGACCATGTTCGGCGGCTCCTCGTCGGTCGCCCCCGACAGCCCGGCCGCCCCCTGGAACCAGATCTCCGTCGCCGACGACGCGGTGATCCCGTACTTCCGGCAGTTCGCCGACCGGGTCCACGCCCACGGCGGCAAGCTGATGATCCAGCTCACCCATATGGGCCGGCGCACCAAGTGGGACACCGAGCACTGGCTGCCGACGCTCGCGCCCTCGCCGCGCCGGGAGCCCGCCTCCCGCACCCTCCCGAAGGAGATGGAGGCCGAGGACATCGCTCGCGTCGTGCGGAGCTTCGCGGCGGCCGCGCGACGCTGCCGCGAGGGCGGCCTCGACGGCTGCGAGGTCTCGGCCGCCCACGGCCACCTGATCGACCAGTTCTGGTCGCCCGCGGTCAACCGGCGCACCGACAAGTATGGCGGCAGCCTGGAGAACCGGATGCGCTTCGGCATCGAGGTCCTGGAGGCGATGCGCGCCGAGGTCGGCGACGCTTACGTCATCGGCATCCGCATGTCCGGCGACGAGATGATCGCCGACGGCCTCTCGCAGGAGGATTGTCTCGCCATCGCGTCGGGATACGCCCGGCGCGGCCTCGTGGACTTCCTCAACGTCCTGGGCGGGCAGGCGCGGGACCACATCGCCCACGCGATCTCCCTGCCCAACATGTCCTTCCCGGTGGCGCCGTTCCTGTTCCTGCCGAGCGCGATCAAGCGCGAGGTCGACGTGCCGGTCTTCCACGCCCAGCGCGTCACCGACCTCGCGACCGCCGCCCGCGCGGTGGCGGAGGGCCACGTGGACATGGTGGCGATGACCCGGGCGCACATCGCCGACCCGCACCTCGTGCGCAAGCTCTCCGAGGGCCGGGCCGACGACATCCGCCAGTGCGTCGGCGCGGGCTACTGCATCGACCGGATCTACGTCGGCGGCGACGCCCTCTGCATCCAGAACGCCGCCACCGGCCGCGAGGCCACGATGCCGCACGAGATCCGCAGGGCGGATGTGCGCCGCCGCGTCGTAGTCGTCGGCGCGGGGCCCGCCGGGCTCGAGGCGGCCCGCGTCTGCGCCGAGCGCGGTCACGCGGTCGTGCTGTTCGAGAAGGGCGCCCAGCCCGGCGGACAGATCACCCTGGCGGCGAAGGCCGGCTGGCGCGAGGCGATGTCGGGCATCACCCGGTGGCTCGTCGGCCAGGTCACGAAGCTCGGCGTCGACCTGCGCCTGAACACGGCCGCCACCGAAGAGGCGATCCGCGCCGAGAAGCCCGAATTGGTGATCGTCGCCACCGGCGGCAGCCCGTCCCGCGGCCACGCCAAGGGGGCGGAGGCGCACGCCGTGACCACGGCCGAGGTGCTCTCCGGCGCGGTCGAGCCGACCGGCTCGGTCCTGCTCTACGACGAGATGGGCCAGCACAACGCGGCCTCGGTCGCCGAGCTCCTGGCCAAGCGCGGCTGCCTCGTGGAGATCGCCACCCACGACCGGATGGTGGCCGAGGAGGTCGGCACCACCAACCAGCCGATCCACCTGCGCGAACTCTACAGGCTCGGCGTGGTGATGACGCCGAACATGGAGCTGATCGAGATCTATCCCGAGGGCAACCGCTACGTGGCGGCCCTGCGCAACACCATGACCGACGCCGAGGAGGAGCGCCTCGTCGACCGCATCGTGGTGGATCACGGGACGCTCCCGGTGGACAGGCTCTACCACGGCCTCAAGGCTGGCTCGGTGAACCGCGGCCAGACCGACCAGGGGGCCCTGCTCCGCGGCGATCCGCAGCCCTTCGACCTGTCCGGGGGCTACGCCCTCCACCGGATCGGCGATGCCGTGGCCGGACGCAACATCCACGCGGCGATCTACGACGCCCTGCGGCTGTGCAAGGACATCTGAGCCGAGCCATGGCTGGTCCCGTCTCTCTGGCCACCGTGTTTCCCGGCCTCGTCTGGGCCATGGCGGCGCTGGCCCTCGTTCAGGTCGCGCGCCGGGCGACCCTCTGGCGGGCCGGCGCGACGGCCCCGGTGGCGTGGCTCGACGGCCTCGCCAAGCTGCCCCGGCGCTACCTCGTGGACGTGCACCACGTCGTTGCACGGGATGCCTACGCGTCGCGGATGCACGCGGTGGTGGCGGGCGGCCTGCTCGCCGCCTCGGTCCTGACGGCCCTGGCGATCCTGCCGCCGCTCGGCGGCTCCGCGCCCTACTGGATCCTCGTCGCCCTGGCCTTCGGCGTCACGGCCGCCGGGTCGCTGCTCGTCGGCGCCCGCCGCTACCCGCGCCGTACGCCGCGCCTCTCGTCCGGACGGTTCCAGATCCTGCCGGTCCTGCTCGTCGCCTACGCCCTCGGCGGCGCGGTGACGTCCCTCGCGCTGGCCGCCGGCGGCGGCTGCCTCCTCGCCCCGCTCGCCCTGGCGCTCGCGGCGGCCGGCGGGCTCGGCCTCGCCTTCGAGGTGCGCCACGGCCCGATGCGCCACGCGGCGGCGGGCGCCCTCCACCTCGTCGCCCATCCGAGGCCCGGCCGCTTCGAGGGGCGGCCCGACACCGCGCTCCAGCCCCTCGACCTCGCGGCGCCGCGCCTCGGCGCCGCGATACCGGCCGACTTCACCTGGAACCGGCTCCTCTCCTACGACGCCTGCGTCAGCTGCGGGCGCTGCGAGAGCGCCTGCCCGGCCTTCGCGGCCGGCCAGCCGCTCAACCCGAAGCGGCTCATCCAGGACCTCGTCGCCGGCCTGTCGCCGGCGGAGCCCGCCTACGCCGGCACGCCCTACCCGGGCGGCCGCGAGGCCGCGGGCGCGCGCGGACCCCTCGCCCGCCTGATCGGGCCGGATGCCCGGATCCATCCCGACACGCTGTGGTCCTGCACCACCTGCCGCGCCTGCGTCGAGGAATGCCCGATGATGATCGAGCACGTCGACGCGGTGGTGGCGCTCCGCCGCCACGAGACCCTGGAGCGCGGTGCCCTCCCCGAGAAGGCGGTCGCCCCGGTGACGGAGCTGCGCCAGGCCGGCGATCCCGGTGGCCGGCCGCTCCGGGCCCGCACCGACTTCGCCGCCGGCCTCGACCTGCCGCTGATCGCCGACCGGGAGAGCGCCGACGTGCTGCTCTGGCTCGGCGAGGGCGCCTACGATCTCCGCTACGGCCGCACGCTCCGGGCGCTGGTGCGGCTCCTGCGGGAGGCGGGCGTGGACTTCGCCGTCCTCGGCCCGGAGGAGCGCGACACCGGCGACCTCGCCCGGCGGCTCGGGGACGAGGCGACCTTCCAGGACCTCGCCCGCACGAACGCCGCGACGCTCGCCCGCCACCGCTTCCGGCGCATCGTCACGGCGGATCCGCACGCCCTGCACGCCCTGCGCAACGAGTACCCGGCCTTCGGCGCCTGCTACCCGGTGGTGCACCACACCGCGTTCCTCCTGGAGCTGGTCCGGGACGGGCGCCTGAACCCGGGGCGCCTGCCGGACCGGGCCGTGACCTATCACGACCCCTGCTACCTCGCCCGCTACAACGGGGAGACGGAGGCGCCCCGCGCCCTGCTCGACGCGATCGGGCTGACCCGGATCGAGATGGCCCGCTCCGGGCGCCGCGCCATGTGCTGCGGCGGCGGTGGCGGCGCCCCGGTGAGCGACGTCCCCGGCGAGCGGCGCATCCCCGACCTGCGGATGGCCCAGGCGGCCGAGACCGGCGCCGGAACCGTCGCGGTCGCCTGCCCGTCCTGCACGGCGATGCTCGAGGGCGTGACCGACCGGAGGGCCGAGATCCGCGACGTCGCGGAGCTGCTCCTCGAGGCGGTCGAGGCGGGACGATGACCCGGCCGCGCCGCGACCCGCGCGCCGAGCGGGCCGCCCTGCGCGTCGCTCCCCGCGACGCCGGAGGCCGGCCGCGCTACGACCGCACCGCGCCCCGGGCAGGCGGACGGCCGCGCCGCGACCCGCGCGCCGAGCGCGAGGGCCGGCGCGTCGCCGGCTTCGCCCGCCCGCGCTTCGACGTGAGCCAGCAGGACCGCGCGGAGGCACCGGTGGCGGTCCAGGCGGCCCGCCCGGCCCAGGCGGCCCCCGCCGTCGTGACGGTGGAAGACCCGGCCTTCCTCGTGGTCGCGGTGCCAGATTGCGCCGGCGGCCGGCTCTCGACCCACGACCGGCAGCTCCTCGGCGCCGCGCGCGTTCTCGCGGGCCGCGACGGCGCGGTCGTGCTGCTCGCCACCGGCGACTGCGCCGGATGCGGCGCGGCGGGCGCGGACCGTCTCGTCGCGCACGGAGACGGTGACCGGGCCTACGATCCGGCCGGCCGCGCCGCCCGGATCGCCGCGGCCCTGACGGCGCTCGATCCGCGGCACGTCCTGTTCCCGGAATCCCTCGACGGCGGCGACGTCGCCCGCCGGGTCGCGGTGCGGCTCGGCGCGCCGGTGTTCACCCAGGCCGAGGGCGTCTCCGCCTCCGGGCTGATCCGCCCGGCGCGGGGCCGCAGCGTCGAGCAGCGGGCCGCGCCGGGCCTGCTCGCCACCGTCGCGCCCGACGCGGTGGCCGAGTATGCCGGCCCGCCCCGCGAGGCGCGGCCGCTGACGGTCGCCATGGCGGAGCCCGCGCCCGCCGGGACGGCGATCCTCTCGGCGCAGCGCGTCCCGGCCGACCCGGCCACCGTGCCGCTCGCGCTCGCCGAGTTCGTCACCGCCGCGGGCAACGGCGTCACCGACCTCGACGCCTTCCGGCAGCTCGTCGCGGCACTCCGCGCGACGCCGGGCGCGAGCCGGGTCCTGTGCGATTCCGGGCTGATGCCGCGCCGGACCCAGGTCGGCGCCTCCGGCATCGTCCTGGCGGCGACCTGCTACCTCGCCCTCGGCATCTCCGGCGCGCCGCAGCACCTGCAGGGTGTCGCGGGCTGCGAGCACGTCGTGGCGGTCAACACCGACCTGCACGCGGCGATGATCGAGCGGGCGGGCCTCGCCGTCGTGCAGGACGCGCAGGCGGTCATGCCCGCCCTGCTGCGGCTCCTGGCCGAGGAGGCCGCGCGCCCGGAGGTCAGCCCGTGACCAGCGTCGTGCTCCTCTCCGCCGGACGGCATCCGGTCTCGGGCGCGACGGTCCTGCCGCGGCTGGAGGCCCAGGCGATCCGCGTCGCGACGGGCCTCGGCGAGGCCGTCGGCCTCCATGCCGGGCCGGACGCGGACGCCGTCGCGGACGCCCTAGGCCACGGTCTGTCCCGGATCGTGCACGTCCCCGTGCCGGCGGGGGCGGATCCGGTGCCGGCCCTCTCCGCGCGCCTCGCGGCGATGGCGCCCGGCCTGATCCTCGCCGGTCGTCGCGGCCAGGGGGGCGACGAGACCGGGACGGTCCCCTACGCGGTCGCGGAGGCCCTCGGCTGCCTCCTGATCCCCGATATCGTCGCCCTGGCGGCCGGCGACGCGGGCGCTTGGTCCCTCGACCAGACCCTCGGCCGCGGCGCGCGCCGCCGCGTGACCCTGCGCGGGCCGGTCCTGGCCACGATCCATCCCGACGCGCCCACGCCGCTCCCCTTCGCCTACGGGCAGGCGCGGCGCGGCGTGATCGAGACCGTGGTGGGGGACCCGACCGCGGCGTCTGCCCCCGTCCCGGCCTTCGAGGAACGCCCCTATCGCCGCCGGCCGAAACTCGTGAAAGGTGCGCCGTCCGGCAGCTCGGCGGCGGATCGGCTCAGGGCGGCGACCGGCGAGGCCGCGTCCGGCGGCGGGCGCCTCCTCGTCCGGCCCGAGCCCGACGCGGCCGCCCGGGAGATTCTGGCTCACCTGCGCCGGATCGGCGTCCTCGCGCCGCCGGCCCGCGAACCCCGATGAGGAACCCGATGCCTATGACCTCCGACGACCTCCTGGCCCGGCTGCGCGAGCGCGGGGTCGCCTACAAGCTCTACGAGCACGCGCCTGTCCTGACCGTCGAGGCGATGATGGCGGCCTGCGGCGACATCGTCGGCGCGCACACCAAGAACCTGTTCCTGCGCGACGGCAAGAAGACGTACTTCCTGGTCACGCTCCGTCACGACGCCCAGGTGGACCTGAAGGCGTTCCGGGCCGTCCTCGGCGCGCGGGGCGGCCTGTCCTTCGCCAGTGCCGAAGCGCTCGGCGAGCAGCTCGGCGTCGCGAGCGGCGCGGTCTCGCCGCTCGCCGCCCTCAACGCCGCGCCGGGCAGCGTGCGGATCTTCGTCCAGGACAGCCTACTCACGGAGGCGCGGATCAACGTCCATCCCCTGGTGAGCACGCGCACTCTCAACCTCACGCCGGACGACCTGCTGGCCGCGCTCCGCGCGGAGGGTCACGCGCCGGAGCCGTTCGCGCTGCCGGAGGCGGCGCAGGCGGCCTGACGCGGCCCCTGCGAGGCCCCCGCGGGACGTCGCGCTCAGCAGGCGGCGACGTTGACCGCGAGGCCGCCGAGGGAGGTTTCCTTGTACTTGGCCTGCATGTCGTGGCCGGTCTGGCGCATCGTCTCGATGACCTGATCGAGGCTCACGAAATGCACCCCGTCGCCGTGGAGGGCGAGGGAGGCGGCCGCCACCGCCTTGTTGGCGCCGAAGGCGTTGCGCTCGATGCAGGGGATCTGGACGAGCCCGCCGATCGGGTCGCAGGTCATGCCCAGATGGTGCTCCATGGCGATCTCGGCGGCGTTGGCGACCTGCCGCGCGTCGCCCCCGAGGACGGACGCGAGCCCGGCCGCAGCCATGGCCGCCGCGGAGCCGACCTCGCCCTGGCAGCCGACCTCGGCGCCCGAGATCGAGGCCCGGCGCTTGATCAGGCCGCCGATCGCCGCGGCGGCGAGGAGGTAGTCGCGACCGCGCGCCTCGTTCCAGCCGGGATAGAAGTCGACGATGTAGCGCAGCACCGCCGGCACGATCCCGGCCGCGCCGTTGGTCGGCGCCGTGACGATCCGGCCGCCGGACGCGTTCTCCTCGTTCACCGCCAGGGCGAACAGGCTGATCCAGTCCATAATCTCGTGGGCCGGCCGGCTGTTCGTGAGGCGGTTCGCCTCGAGGGTCTCGTGCAGGCGCTTCGCGCGCCGCCGGACCCTGAGGCCGCCGGGCAGCTCGCCGTCGATGCGCAGGCCGCGACTGATGCAGGCCAGCATGGCGTCGCGGACGGCGTCGAGCCCGGACTCGATCTCGGCCTCGCTGCGCAGGGCGCGCTCGTTGGCCATCTGGACCTGCGGGATCGTGAGGCCGGTCTCGGCGCAGATCCGCAGCAGGTCGGCGCCGCTCTCGAACGGGTGGGGCACCGCGACGGCGCCGGGGCCGCCGGTCTCCGCCGCCCCCTCCTCCTCGACGAAGCCGCCGCCGACCGAGTAGCAGACCACCTCGTCCAGCACGGAACCGTCGGCGTCGTGGGCGCGGAAGCGCATGCCGTTGGTGTGGCGGGGCAGGACCTCGGTGAAGTTGAACAGCAGGTCCTTCGTCGTGTCGAAGGCGACGCCCGGCAGTCCGATGGCGCCGGTCTCGGCCAGCGCCCGCGTGTAGCCCGCCACGGCGTCCGGATCGACGGTCGCGGGCTCGTGGCCGAGCAGGCCGAGGAAGATCGCCACGTCGGTGCCGTGGCCGCGCCCGGTCCAGGCGAGGGAGCCGAAGATCTCCGCGCTCACCCGCGCGACGCCGGGCCGGCCGGCGACGCGGTCGCGGAAGCGGCGCGCGGCCACCATGGGCCCGATCGTGTGCGAACTCGACGGGCCGATCCCGATCTTGAACAGATCGAAGGCGCTGATCATTGCGCGGCGGCTCTCTGCAGCGGGCCGGCCCCGAAGGCGGCCTCCTGCAGCAAGCCATACACGTAGGTCGCGAAGGACCGCCAGCACTCCACCCGGTATGTCGGGACCGGACCGGGGCGACGGATCAGCACGATCTCGGCCTTGCCGAGGAGCGTGCGGGTCGCGCTGCCCGCCGGGAAGGCGGCGTCGCCGAGGTCGAGGGGGCAGCCGGCGTTGAGGGCGATCGCGGCCGCGTCCCCGCGGACGTCGATGCCGACGTTGCGGTGCGACACGTCCACGAGGGCGTGCGCCCGGCCGGCGAGGTCGGCGCTCACGGCGGCGGCCAGGATGTCGGCATCCGTCTCGGGCGCGCCGATCAGCCACTCGTCGGGACCGAGGCGGGCGATCCAGCGCGTCGCGTCGCCCGACAGGGTGTTGATCGGGCGGTCGAGGGGGAGACCGGCCGCCGACACGAGCGGACTGCGCAGCCGCAGGGCGAAGCGCGACTCGGCTTCGGCCGGCCGGATCAGCAGGCCGGCGCCGGCCGGCGCGTCGGTGCGGCCGAGCGGGAGCGCCCGGGCGGTGCGGTAGCGGGCCTCAAGCATGGATGCGCTCCCCCTTGGGATCGAAGAACACCGGCTCGGTCACGGTCGCGGTGGTGAAGCCGTCCGGGGTCGTGACGTGGAGGGTCCGGCCGAGCAGGTCGCGCCCGCCCGCCACGAGCGCCAGCGCGATGGAGCGGTCGCAGTTCGCGCTCCAGTAGCTCGAGGTGACGTGGCCGAGCATCCGCATCGGGATCGGCTGGTTCGGGTCGGCGACGACCTGCGCGCCCTCGTCGAGGACGCATCTCGGGTCGTCGGTGACCAGCCCGACGAGCTGCTTGCGGCCGGAGGCGACCGCGTCGGGTCGGGCGAGCGAGCGCTTGCCGACGAAGTCCGTCTTCGCCTTGGCGATCATGCCGGCCAGCCCGACATCGTCCGGGGTAACGGTCCCGTCCGTCTCCTGACCGACGATGATGTAGCCCTTTTCGGCCCGGAGCACGTGCATCGTCTCGGTCCCGTAGGGGGTGATGCCGTGGGGCCGTCCCGCCGCCACCAGCGCCTCCCAGACCGCCAGCGCGTGGTCGGACGGGACGTTGATCTCGAAGCCGAGCTCGCCGGTGAACGAGACCCGGAACAGGCGGGTCGGCACGCCGCAGATCGTGCCGGAGCGCATCGCCATGTGCGGGAACGCCTGCGGCGACAGGTCGGTGCCCTCGACGAGCGGCGCGATCACGTCCCGCGCCTTCGGGCCCTGGAGGGCGATCACCGCCCACTGCTCCGTGGTCGAGGTGAGGAACACCCGGAGGTCCGGCCACTCGGTCTGGAGGTAATCCTCCATGTGGGCCAGGACTCGGGCGGCGCCGCCCGTGGTCGTCGTGACGTGGAAGCACTCGCGCGACACGCGCGCCACGACGCCGTCGTCGAGGATGTACCCGTCCTCCTTCAGCATCAGGCCGTAGCGGCAGCGGCCCGGCTCGAGCTTCGCCCAGGGGTTGATGTAGAGGCGGTTCATGAACTCGGCCGCGTCCGGGCCGACGATCTCGATCTTGCCGAGGGTCGAGGCGTCGAAGATGCCGACGCCCTCGCGCACGGCCTTGCACTCGCGGGCGATGGCCGCGTGAAGGTCCTCGCCCGGCTTCGGGAAGTACCAAGCGCGCCGCCACAGGGCGACGTTCTCGAACAGGGCGCCGTGGGCCTCCGCCCAGCCGTGGATCGGCGTGGTGCGGATCGGGTCGAACAGGGCGTGGCGCGCCGGGCCGACGAGGGTGCCGAAGGTGACCGGGGTGTAGGGCGGCCGGAAGGTCGTGGTCCCGACCCCGGGCAGCGCCTTGTCGAGCTGCCCGGCCACGATGCCGAGGGCGTTCATGTTGGAGGTCTTGCCCTGGTCGGTCGCCATGCCGGTCGTGGTGTACCGCTTGACGTGCTCGATGGAGTGGAAGCCCTCGCGCACCGCGAGCTTGATGTCCTTCGCGGTGACGTCGTTCTGGAAGTCCACGAAGGCGCGGACCTTGGTGGGGTTGGCGTCGGTCGGCATGATCCGGACCGGCTGGAAGCCCGTCGGCGTCGGCGTCGCCGTGAAGGCGCGCCGCGTCGCGGAGCCGGCCGCCGCCGCGCCCGCCACGTCGCCCTCGGCGAGGCAGGCCGCGAGGTCGTAGATTCCCCTGGCCGCCCCGGCCGAGCGCTCGGCCTGGGCCGACGTCGCGGGTAGGAAGGCGTCGAGGGCCGGATCGTAGGCGAGCTTGCCGCGGGACTGCGAGAACAGGTGGACCGCCGGCGTCCAGCCGCCCGACATGCCCACGCAGTCGCAGGCGAGACGGCGACGGGCGCCGACCCGCCCGTCGCTCCCGATCGGCGCCACGAGGAGTCCCGTGACGCGCGAGCGGCCCCTGGACCCGACCACCGTGTGGCCGGTCAGGACGGTGATCCCGGCCGCCCGCAGGCGCGCCGGCTCGGACCCGCAATCGGCCTCGAGGCGCAGGTCGACTACGGTCACGTCGGCCCCAGCCCGCTTGGCGTCGAGGGCCGCCACGTAGGCTGAGGCGCCGCTGGTCGCGAAGACGATGCGCCGTCCCGGCAGGACGCCGTAGCGGTTGATGAAGACCCGCACGCTCTCGGCGAGCAGGATGCCCGGGCGGTCGTTGTCGGCGAAGACCAAGGGCCGCTCGTGCGACCCGCCGGCGAGCACGACCTCGCCGGCGCGCACCTGCCAGAGCCGCTCGCGCGGCGCCTTCGCGGACCCGGCTTGCAGGTGGTCGGTGACCCGCTCGGCCAGCGCGACGTGGTTGTGGTTGTAGTAGCCGAAGGCCGTCGTGCGCGGCAGCAGGATGACGTTCTCCCGCCCGTCGAGGTCGGCGAGGGCGGCCTTCAGCCACTCCGCGGCCGGGCGACCGTCGATCTCGGAGGTCACGTCGTGCAGGAGGCTGCCGCCGGGCTCGGCGCCCTCGTCGGCGAGGATCACCCGCTTGCCGGTCCTCGCCGCCGCCAGCGCCGCCGCGAGGCCGGCCGGCCCTGCGCCGACGATCAGGACGTCGCAGTGGGCGTGGCGGTTGGCGTAGCGGTCCGGGTCGGCCTCGGTCGGCGCCTTGCCGAGACCGGCGGCGGCGCGGATGAACGGCTCGTAGACCCGGTCCCAGAACTTCCGCGGCCACATGAAGGTCTTGTAGTAGAACCCCGCGACGAAGACCGGCGACAGGAGGTCGTTCACCGCGCCCACGTCGTAGCGCAGGGACGGCCAGTGATTCTGCGACTGGGTCCTGAGGCCTTCGCGCAGCTCCACAACCGAGGCGCGGTTGTTCGGGTCGACCCGTCCGGGTCCGCGATCCACCGACAGCAGGGCGCTCGGCTCGTCGGGGCCGTGGCTCAGGATGCCGCGGGGCCGGTGGTACTTGAACGAGCGCCCGACGAGGTGGATGCCGCCGGCGAGCAGGGCCGAGGCGACGGTGTCGCCCTGGTAGCCCTCGACCGTGCGGCCGTTGAAGCTGAAGCGGACTGGGCGCGCGCGGTCGATGCGGCCGCCCCGGGCCAGTCTGAACGGCTGTGCCATCACGCCCTCGCCTCGGTGTCGGTGGAACGGGAGGGCGCGGCGCCCGCGGGGTAGGTCTCGAGGAATCGGTCGCTCACCGTGTCGCGCAGGGCGTTGAACCAGCGGCCGCAGCCGTGGGCGTGGTTCCACCGCTCGGCGTGGACGCCCCGCGGGTTCGCCCGCACGAACAGGTGCTCGGCCCAGGCCGCGTCGTCGAGGGCGGCGGGGTCGGCCGGCCGGGCGACGTGCGCCTGGCCGCCGCAGCGGAACTCGGTCTCGGGTCGGTTCCCGCAACACGGACAGGCGATCAACAGCATCGGGCGTCTCCTCGCTGGGACGGGTGGTCGCCGGTCAGTGCGCGACGGCCGCGGCGGCGGCCTCGTCGATGAGCCGCCCGGTGCGGAAGCGGTCGAGGGTGAAGGGCGCGTTGATCGCGTGCGGCGCGCCGGTCGCCAGGGTGTGGGCGAAGACGTGGCCCGAGCCCGGAGTGGCCTTGAAGCCGCCGGTCCCCCACCCGCAATTGACGAACAGGTTCCGCACCGGGGTCTTGCCGATGATCGGCGAGCGGTCGGGCGTGACGTCGACGATGCCGCCCCAGGAGCGCAGCATCCGCATCCGCGTGAATTGCGGGAAGAGCTCGCAGATCGCGTCGAGGGTGTGGGTGGTGATGTGGAGCCCGCCCTGCTGGCTGTAGGACGTGTACTGGTCGGTCCCGGCCCCGATGACGAGCTCGCCCTTGTCCGACTGCGAGATGTACGCGTGGACCGCGTTCGACATCACCACGCAGGGGAAGACCGGCTTGACCGGCTCCGAGACCAGGGCCTGGAGCGGGTAGCTCTCCAGGGGCATGCGCACGTCGGCCATCGCCATGACCGTCGAGGTGTGCCCGGCCGCGACGACGCCGATCCGGCCGGCGCCGATGAAGCCGCGGGTCGTCTCGACACCGATCGCCGCCCCAGCGGCGTCCCGGCGGATGCCCGTGACCTCGCAGTTCTGGATGATGTCGACGCCGCGGGCGTCGGCGCCGCGGGCGTAGCCCCAGGCGACCGCGTCGTGACGGGCGGTGCCGGCCCGGCGCTGCAGGGCGCCGCCGAGCACCGGGTAGCGGAGATGTCCGCCGATCTCGAGGGGCGGGCAGAAGTCCTTGCACGCTTCCTTCGACAGCCATTCGTTGTCGATGCCGTTGAGCCGGTTCGCGTAGACGTGCCGCTTGAAGCTCTGAACGTCGTGGATGTTGTGCGCGAGCATCAGCACGCCGCGCTGCGAGAACATCACGTTGTAGTTCAGCTCCTGCGCGAGGCCTTCCCAGAGCTTGAGGGCGTGCTCGTAGAGGGCCGCGCTCTCGTCGTAGAGGTAGTTGGAGCGGATGATCGTGGTGTTGCGGCCCGTGTTGCCGCCGCCGATCCAGCCCTTCTCCAGAACGGCCACGTTGGTGATGCCGTGGACGGTCGCGAGATAGTAGGCCGTCGCCAGGCCGTGGCCGCCGCCGCCGACGATGACGACGTCGTAGGCCGCCTTCGGCTGCGGATCGCGCCACTGGCGACCCCAGCCCTGATGGCCCCGGAGCGATTCCGAGAGCAGCGATGTGAGGGAGAAGCGGCGCATCGGTGGGCCCCCTTGGATGATCGATCATCGACGCGCCGACCGGCCCCGGCTTTCTCGACGGCGACCGCGAGTTTGAGATTTGCGACGCCCGGTCCCGCCGCTCTGCGGGATCCGGATTCCGCGGGCGTTTCACGCCTCAGGCGGTTGTGATCGGCGCGGACTTACCTTTGAATGGTTCTCGGCTAATCTGTCCCCGGGGGACGTCGATGGACCAGATCAGCACCGCATGTCGGGCGTCGGAGACGACATCGGTCGGCTTCATGCTCGTCGCCCAGTTCTCGATGATCGCCTTCTCGTCGGCCATCGAGCCCCTGCGTCTCGCCAACCGGGCCGCGGGCCGGGAGCTCTACCGCTACTCGCTCTGGTCGGAGCGCGGGGACGGTTGCACCGCCTCGAACGGCGTCGAGGTCAAGGTGTCCGGCGCGTTCGGTGACGCGCAGAGCCTCGACATGCTGATCGTCTGCGGCGGCATCGACATCCACCGGCACGACCACCGGGCGCTGAACGCGAGCCTGCGCCGCAGCAGCACCCGCGGCGCGGCGATCGGCGCCGTCTGCACCGGGACCTACGTGCTGGCGAAGGCCGGTCTCCTCGACGGGTACCGGGCGACGATCCACTGGGAGAATCTCGCGAGCCTCGCCTCCGAGCACGATGCCCTGGAGATCGGCTCGGACCTGTTCGAGATCGACCGCAACCGCTTCACCTGCGCGGGCGGCACGGCGGCGGCCGACATGATGCTCTCGCTCATCGTGCGCGAGCACGGGCCGGACTTGGCATCGAACGTCGCCGAGCAGCTCATCCACCACCGCATCCGCGAGGCCGGCGAGCGCCAGCGGATGGACCTGCGGATGCGCCTCGGCGTGGCGCATCCGAAGCTCCTGCACGTGGTCGGGCTGATGGAGGAGACCTTCGCCGAGCCCCTCGGCAGCCAGGAGCTCGCGGATTCCGTGCGCCTGTCGAAGCGCCAGCTGGAGCGGCTGTTCCTGAAGTATCTCGGTCGCTCGCCCGCGAAGCACTACCTGCGCATCCGCCTCGAGCACGCCCGGCACCTGATCCGCCAGACGGCGATGCCGCTGCTCAGCATCGCCATCGAGTGCGGGTTCGCCTCGGCGTCGCACTTCTCGAAGGCCTATGTCGACCATTTCGGGCGCCCGCCGAGCGCGGAGCGCAAGCTCACGGGCGGTGCGGTCGGGCGCGGTGTCGGCGAGGCACAGCCCGTGCTGGCGAAGGCGGGGGCCTAGGCCATGGGCGACTGAATGCGCCCGGCGTCGCGAACCGGGCGTATCCGTCGATCACCGCGCCTCGAACACATCTCTCGACCGGTGATGCAGAGTGATCGGATCCCGGAGACTGGAAAACGCCCAATTCTTCAGGCGACGACCGTTCGAAAGTCCGTGCACGCGATCTGGTCCCGAATCCCGAGGAGTCAGCCAATCGCGGGCTCGTTCAAGCTGTGGCGCGCGCCGGGTGCTGTCAGAAATAGTAGCCGATGCTCATGATGAAGCGGGACTTCCAGCGGTTGTCGCCGCCCATGGCGAGGCCGCTGTTGAACTGGCCGGCGCCGACGTAGGGATCGTTCCGACCGAACACACCCTCCGTGTAGATCACGAGGTTTGGGTCCGCGGTCAGGGTCCAGGCGCTGCCGAGGATGAACCGCTCGCTCGCCTTGAAGTTCGCCCTGTCCTTGTAATAGGCGCTGTAGCCGAAGTACGGGACCGCCGTGAACGGGCCGATCGGGTCCGCGATCTTGTAGGTCACCTCGGCCGAGACGAAGTTGCCGTGGGTCGCCATGTTGTAGGAGAAGTCGAAGCCGCCGACGGTGATCTGGTCGTTCCGGGTCGGGTTCTTCGGGTTGATGTCCTGGCGGACGTAGATTGCCTTGAAGCCCCAGGGCCCGTAGGTGCCGAGCACGTGCACGCCCTCGAGCTGCTTCGACCCGGTCGATCGCGTGTCGAAATTGTGGACGTCGGAGTGCCAGAGCGAGCCGCCGATCGCGAACGAGGTGACGTCGTTCTTGATGAGGAAGTACTCGGCGCGGCCGATGAACATGTTCTCCTCGGCGTTGCGGCTGCCGCCCAGCACGTAGCTGTCGGCCTTGACGATGTTGGTCGAGTAGCGGGCGCTGTCGACGCTGGCGCCGATCGCGTTGGGATTGGCGCCCGGATAGTAGGCGAGCTGGTAGTTGAAGTCCGGTTCCACGTGCGCGTATTTCACGCCGAGGTTGTAGACCTCCTCCAGGCCCATGGTGAAGCCGAGGGTCTCGATGAAGCTCGACCCGAAATACGGCACGAGGCCGAAGGGCACTTGGTTCATGCCCGCGGTGATGCTGTCTTCCTTGGTGAACTTGTAGCCGAGATAGGCGTAGAGCGGGAAGCTGACCTCGCCCGGGAAGCCGCGGTAGCCGTTGCGCGGCCCGTAGATCGAGCTGCCGCCGTAGAAGCGGTACTGGGCGGCGCCGAAGATCGTGTCGGAATCGTAGGCCGCCTTCAGCGCCAGGGTGTCGAAGTCGAGATGCTCCGAGGCCTTCGGCGCCCCGGCCCGGTTGACGTCGTCGAACCGCCAGTCGTAGCGGGCGCGGATCGCGCCGCCGAAGGTGAACGTCTCGGACGGCCTCGCGGCCAGCACGGGCGTCGGATCGGGCACCGCCACCGGCTGCTCCCGATTGAGCCGTGTCGGCTCGGCGTCGATCTCCTGCGCGCCCTGAGGCTGACTGCTCTGTCCCTGCCCGCTCTGCCCCTGCGCGCGGGCCGACGTACCGCACAGCATCGTGGCAGCCGTACAGGCAGCCAGGATTGCGCTGAATCCTTTCATCGTCGTGCCCCCAAGTACTAGGTCGCCGTGGAGCCCCTGGCGGGTGCGTTATTTTTGATTTTTATCGTTTTTAGGCCGGCTTTTATCTCAGCCAGCCGTCGACGGTGGCTCGGTGTTCCGCGATCCACTTGGCGGCGGTCTGGTCCGGCTTGGCGCCGCGCTCCTCGTTCTGCGCCATCATGGCTTCCTCGTCCTCGATGCCGAGCTTGAACTTCTCGAGGATGGCGTAGACCTCCGGGAGGTCGTCCTTCAGGCCTTTGCGGACGATGGTGTTGACGCTCTCGTCCTCGCCGAAGACCTTCCTGGGGTCGGCGAGGTATTTCAGCTCGTAGCGGGCGAACATCCAGTGCGGCGTCCAGCCGGTGACGACGACGTCCTTCTTCTGCCGGACCGCGGTCTTGAGGGCGCTGGTCATCGTGGCGTCGCTGCCGTCCACGAGCTTGACCGGCAGGCCGTAGGCCTTGATCGCGGCCTCCGAACTCTTCATCACCCCGGCCCCGGGGTCGATACCGATCACCTTGCCGTCCACCTCGGCGGCCCGGGTCTTGAGATCCTCGATGGAGTTGAGCGGCGAGAAGGCCGGGACCACCCAGCCGATCTTCGCCCCGGTCACGTTCGGCCCGAGCAGCTCCAGGCGGTCCTTGAGCTTCTCGTAGTAGGCGGCCTGGGTTACCGGGAGCCACGCGGCGACGCTGGCATCGGCGTCGCCCGTGGCCACCGCCTGCCACATCGCGGCGGCCGCGAGCGGGACCGCCTTCACCGCGTAGCCCTTCTCTTCCAGCACCTGCTTGAGGATCGTCGTCGCGGCGACGGCGTCGGCCCATTCCACGTAGGCGAGCCGGACCTGCTTGCCGGCGGCCTCGGCGGGGCTCTGGGTCAGCGCGAGGCAGAGGAGAGCGCTGAGGGTTCGGACGCGCATCACTGGACCTTTCGGGGCGGGACGGAGCTGCGAAAATCGGCGCGCGACAGGGTGACGCCCGGCCGGTCCGGGCGCCGCGAGCAAGGCACGCGGCGGCTTCGGCGGCGTGCGCCGGTCAGGCCGAGCCGTGAGGGCGGGCGCGGGCGGCGAGCGCCTGGGTGAAGCGATCGAGGATGACGGCGAGGATCACGATGCCGAGCCCCGCCTCGAACCCGGCGCCCGCCTCGAGGCGCTGGATCGACTGCCACACCTCGCGCCCGAGGCCGCCGGCCCCGATCATCGCCGCGATGACGACCATGGAGAGGGCGAGCATCATCGTCTGGTTGACGCCGGCCATGATGGTCGGCAGCGCGAGCGGCAGTTGCACCTTGAGGAGCTTCTGCGTCGCCGACCCGCCGAAGGCGTCGGACGCCTCGACCAGTTCCGTCGGCACGTTGCGGATGCCGAGCGTCGTCAGACGGATCACGGGCGGGACGGAGAAGATGATGGTCGCGAAGCAGGCCGAGACCGCGCCGAGTCCGAAGAAGGGCAGCGCCGGGATGAGATAGACGAAGCTCGGCAGCGTCTGCATCATGTCCAGAATGGGCGAGAACACCTTCCAGGCCCACCGGCTGAGGGCGAACCAGATGCCCACCGGGATCCCGATCAGGAGCGCCATCACGGTTGCGAGGCTCACGAGGACCAGGGTCTCGATCGTGGATTGCCAGAGCCGGAGATCCCAGAGGAACAGGAGGCCGGCGAGCGTCAGGAGCCCGACCTTCCGCCCCCCGATCTTGTAGGTCGCCAGCGCCGCCACCGCGATGACCGCCCAGGGCGGCATCGAGACGATGGCCGTGGTCAGCGTGTCGATCCAGTTCGAGACCGAGCGGCTGACGGCGCGGGTCAGCCAAGCGCCATGGTCGGTGAGCCAATCGAGCCCGTCGTCGCTGAGCGTGTCGAGGGGAAATTTCGGGACGTTCCAGTCCATCCTTCCGCTCCTGTGGGCTTGTGAAGGGGGGCGGCGCTCACGGCCGGCCGGCCGTGCGTGCCCGGGCGCGCCGCCAGTGCGCGGACGATGTCCCGGCTCGTGAGCGTGCCGATCAGGCGCCCGTCCTCGGCGACGACCGCCACGGCGCCCTCGTCGGCGACCCGGCTCATCACCGCGTCGAGACGGGTTCCCGCCGGCACGGTGACCGGATCCAGATCGAGGAGGCCCGACACGGTCTCGCCGGCACGGGCGGAAGCGAGCCCGTCGCGCCGGATGCGGCCCACGAAGCGCCCGTCCGGATCGGCGACGAACCACGTCTCGGCGGCATCCGCCGCGACGGCCGCCCGCGCCTCGGCCACGGTGAGCGTCGGCGCCAGGACGACGGCGGCCCGGTTCGCAACGTGCTCGGTCCGCATGACCGCGGACAGGTCGATATGCTCCACGAAGCGCTCGACGTAGTCCGTCGCAGGGCGTGCCACGATCTCCTCGGGCTGGCCGATCTGGACCACCTCGCCGTCCTTCATCAGGACGATGCGCCCGCCGAGGGCGACGGCCTCGTCGAGGTCGTGGGAGACGAAGACGATCGTCTTCCTGAGCGTGCGCTGGAGGTCCTTCAGCTCGGCCTGCATGTCCCGGCGGATCAGCGGGTCGAGGGCGCTGAAGGCCTCGTCCATCAGCAGGATGTCGGCATCCGCCGCGAGGGCGCGGGCGAGGCCCGCCCGCTGCTGCATCCCGCCGGAGAGCTCGTGCGGATACTTGTGCTCCCAGCCCTTCAGGCCGACGAGGGCGATGGCCTCCATCGCGCGGTCGTTGCGCTGCCGGAGGGGGATCTTCTTGATCTCCAGGCCGAACGCGACGTTCGACAGGATGGTGCGGTTCGGCAGCAGGGCGAAATGCTGGAAGACCATGCCGAAGGTCTTCTGCCGGAACGCCAGCAGATCCTTCCGGCCGAGGCGCGTGACGTCGACGTCGTCGACCAGGATGCGGCCGCAGGTCGGTTCCACGAGCCGGTTCATGCAGCGCAGCAGGGTCGATTTCCCCGACCCGGACAGTCCCATGAGGACCAGTATTTCGCCCTCGACGACGTCGAAAGAGATGTCGCAGAGCCCGACGACCGCGCCACATGTCTGGGCGATGTCGGCCTTCCGTTTCCCTTGGGAGATCAGCGTGGTGGCTTCGACATGATTGGCGCCGAAGATCTTGCTCACTCCCGCTAAGGTAATACGACCCATGTGGTTACGACCTCTACGATCTATTGCATTTTTGAATGGTCGCTTGTTGCCCTCGGCTGGACGAGCCTTTTATCAATGACAATGAAAAGCTACCGGCGGGCCTCTCGCGGGCTTGCCTTTCCGCGACGCTTTCTGGCTGGAAGACGACACGTCCGGAATTTTACCGTCATGAATTCACGATGCACTGCAGCATTGGCACCGATTTAGACACGGATGAGAACTTATTGTGCAGGAACAGGCGCGTTCCTTCGCAGCACTGTGCCCGGGGCGTCGCGCCATGTCCTGCCTGGTCCGGCGGGCATCGACTCGGTCACGGAGACGGGACGGGCCGCGCCCGGGCACGACGCCGCCGGCCCCAGGACGATCCGAGACGCTGCCGATTGTTGCCGCAGCGGTGAGGGGCTCATCCGTGTCGAGGCTGCGTGCCGTTCCCGAGCGTCCGCGCCGGATTCCACGGTGCGCCTGACTCGGCGGCCGCGATGGGCTACGAGGCGTCCGGCCGAAGCAATGGGCGCGTGGATGCGGTTAGAGATCGAGCGGAAGTTCCTCGTGGCAGGCGATGGCTGGCGTGCCGCGGCCACATCCATTCGGCAGTTGAAGGACGGTTTGGTCGGTCATTTCGCGCGGGGGAAGGTCCGCGTGCGCCTCGACGGCGAGCGTGCCTGGCTGACCGTTAAGGGCGCCCGCGACGGCATCGCGCGCGCCGAGTTCGAGTACGAGATCCCGCATGCCGACGGCGCCGCCATGGTCGATCAGGTCTGTACCGGCAACGTGATCGAGAAGATCCGGTACTGCGTGCCGCATGACGGCCTGACCTGGGAGGTCGACGTCTTCCAGGGCTCGCTGGCCGGGATGGTCCTGGCCGAGGTCGAGCTTGCGCGGGCCGACCAGACCTTCAGCAAGCCCGCCTGGCTCGGCGAGGAGGTGACCGGCGACCTGCGGTTCCGCCAGTCCACCCTGCTGCATCTCTGCTGCGAGGCCGGCCGGCCGATCACCATGGACGACGTGCTGCGGCTGCCGGTCGCCGCTTAGCGCCGTATCGCGACTTCGCTCAGCCGCGGCGCAGGGCGCGGTCGAACAAGGCGCGCATCGCCGTACAGCCGCGCTCCGCGGCCGCTCGATCGTGGATGGGGAAATCCGGCATCATCCAGCCGTGCGCGGCGGGGTAGGTCTCCGCCGCGTACCGGACAGCCGCTCGCGACAGCGCCGTCTCCAGCCGCTCGGCCATCTCGGGCGGGTAGCTTCCGTCATTCTCGGCGGCCGCGATGTACACCTCCGCCCTCAGCTTCGGCGCCAGACGATGCGGGCTCGCGGGTTCCTCCGTCGCGAGATTGCCGCCGTGAAAGCTGGCGACGGCTGCGAACCGGTCGGGGAACGTGCCGGCCGCCGTGAGGGCCATGCGGCCGCCCATGCAGAACCCCACCGCCCCGACCGCGGGGCCCGCGACGTCGTCGCGCGTATCGAGATAGGCGAGGAGCGCCGCGGTATCGTCCGCGGCCTTGAGGTTGTCGGTCGTCGCCATCAACGGACCGAGGATCGCGCGGAAATCGCCCTTGAACACCTCTGCGGGGACGAACGGGCCGTACGGCCCGTAGCGGTAGAAGAGATCCGGCAACAGCACGAGGTAGCCGCCGGTCGCGAGCTGCCGCGCCATGTCGACGAGGGCCGGCCGGATACCGCCTGCGTCCATGTAGAGGATCACGGCCGGCCAGGGCCCCGCGCCGCCCGGCGCGACGACGTGGGTCGTGCAGACGCCGTCCTTGGTCCGGATCGCGACGGGCTCGTTGGCCATGGTGGGTTCCTCGACTGAGCGCCCGCCCGTTCTGCGACCGCGCGCGGAAAACCGCCAGCCCGTCGAGCGCGCCCGCACGTCCTGGACCCTCGGCGCACGATCGGACGTTTCCGGCCGCGCCGCTCGCCTCGCCGACGTCCCCGTCATCGTCGCACCGTGCGACCGCGCGGCATCGGCCGGCTGCCCTCGACCGCGCGGCCGACCGATGCGGGTCCGACGTTCGGAGTCGCTCATGACTCGGGACCGTTCTCCGTGCTTCGAAGACT
Source organism: Methylobacterium sp. NMS14P (assembly GCF_028583545.1). Lineage (NCBI taxonomy): Bacteria > Pseudomonadati > Pseudomonadota > Alphaproteobacteria > Hyphomicrobiales > Methylobacteriaceae > Methylobacterium > Methylobacterium sp. NMS14P. The sequence goes on from NZ_CP087106.1 coordinate 2,893,063, forward strand.
TTCAGACACGATCGATGTTGCTCTGCAAAAAGAAGAGATCGGCCGAAATAGGATAGCTGGTGTCGCTTCCCGACAAGTCCGGACGTTCATCTGAACCAAAGTACCTGACGCGCACCGCTCTGGGATCTGAAGTTCTGCTCGCAACTCCGATTTTGCTCGACGTTCGTTGTTAGTGTCGAATTTATAATACGCGTCACAGTCATAGATATAAAATAAGAGATCATAGCGGGGCTGACGCTGTCGAAGACCGCGATCGTCATGCGGAGGGGAGGATCAGATGCTGTCGACGCATGTCGAGCCGGGCAGGGACTGGAAGCCCTCGGAATGCGTCGTCACCGAGCCCTCCACGATCAAGCGCGCCATCACAGCGGCCTCGGTCGGAAACATCACCGAGTGGTATGATTTCGGCGTTTACGCCTACTTCGAGCCGACGATCCAGAAAGTCTTCTTCTCGAACCTGTCCCACACGATGGGCGAGATCGCCACGTTCGGGTTGTTCGCGGTCTCGTTCCTGATCCGGCCGGTCGGCGGCGTGTTCTTCGGCTTCCTCGCGGATCGCATCGGGCGCAACAGGGTCCTGGCGGCCACGATGATCCTGATGGCGATCGGGACCTTCGCGATCGGCTGCATCCCCAGTCAGGACACCCTGGGCATCGCCGCGCCGCTGCTGCTGCTGCTCGCCCGGCTGCTGCAGGGCTTCTCCACGGGCGGAGAGTACGGATCGGGCTGGTGTCGATCCGCGCGATCCGCGAGCCCAACGGTTCGACCATGTGGGGCTCGCCGCCCGCCGCCGCGAGCGAGGAGGAGGCCCGTGACCTGATCAGGTGCGGCAGTGCCCCGGCGATGGTCCTCGCCTACGACCGGGCCGGGCCGGTCGCGCCGCCGGGAAGCCAGGTGGTCTGACGATTGCCGACTCGCCGGCTTCGGTTTGCGGGCCGGACGGTATACGGGTCGCCGCGGCGGCCCGCGCGGTGACGGCTCCGTCGGCCGCGCCGGCCTCCGCTCTTCCGAAGACACGATCTGCGGGGGGCGCCGGAATCCCGCGAGAAGGCTGCTCATGGATCAGGCGAAGCCCCGGCGCGAGACGACGATCGCGCGGGCGGGGGCGGGGCGGACGGGCTACGTCACCGTCAGGGGCGCGCGAGAGCACAATCTGCGCGACGTCGACGTGGAGATGCCGCGCGATGCCCTCGTCGTGTTCACGGGCGTCTCCGGATCCGGCAAGTCCTCGCTGGCCTTCGGCACCCTCTACGCGGAGGCTCAGCGCCGCTACTTCGAATCGGTCGCGCCCTACGCGCGGCGGATGATCGACCAAGTCGGCGTCCCCAACGTCGATTCCATCGAGGGCCTCCCGCCGGCGGTCGCCCTCCAGCAGCAGCGCGGCACCCCCAGCGCGCGCTCCTCGGTCGGCAGCGTCACGACCCTGTCGAGCCTCGTGCGCCTGATGTACTCGCGGGCCGGCACCTACCCGCCCGGCCAGCCCATGCTCTACGCGGAGGACTTCTCGCCCAACACCCCGCAGGGCGCCTGCCCGTCCTGCGGCGGCCTCGGGCGGGTCTACGAGGCCACGGAAGCCTCGATGGTGCCGGACCCGTCCCTGACGATCCGCGAGCGGGCCGTCGCCGCCTGGCCGCAGGCCTGGGGCGGCCAGAACCTGCGGGACATCCTCGTGAGCCGGGGCGTCGACGTCGACATGCCCTGGAAGGATCTGCCCCGGACGCTCCGGGACTGGATCCTGTTCACGGACGAGCAGCCGCAGGAGCCGGTCTACGCCGGCCTGTCCCCGGAGCAGACGCGGCTCGCGCGCCGCCGGGGCCTGGAGCCGAGCTACTTGGGCACGTTCACCAGCGCCCGCCGCCACGTGCTCGGCACCTTCACCAACTCGCAGAGCGCGCTGATGCGCCGCCGCGCCGCGAGCTACCTCGTGAGCGCGTATTGCCCGGCCTGCCACGGCAAGCGCCTGAAACCCGAGGCGCTCTCGGTCACGTTCGCGGGGCTGGATATCGGCGCGCTGTCGCGCATGCCGCTCGCCGCGCTCGCCGAGGCCCTGCGGCCCGCGGCCGAGGACCGGCAGCCCGACGACGCGGTCGCGCCCGCCACCCTCGACCGCGCGGTCGGCCGGCGGGATCGCGCCGAGCGGGCCGCTTCCGGCGGCTCGGCCCACGCGGGCGCTCCCGACGTGCGCGTCACGCCGAACCTGTCGATCGAGAAGCGCCTCGCCGCCCAGCGCCTGGCCTCGGACCTCATCGCGCGCATCGGGACGCTCGCGGATCTGGGCCTGGGCTACCTCTCGCTCGACCGGGTCACCACGACGCTGTCGTCGGGGGAGCTGCAGCGCCTCCGCCTCGCGACCCAGCTGCGCTCGCAGCTCTTCGGCGTCGTCTACGTGCTCGACGAGCCCACGGCCGGACTGCACCCCGCCGACGGGGACGCCATGCACGACGCGCTGGCCGGGCTGCTGGCCGCGGGCAGTTCGCTCTTCGTCGTCGAGCACGACATCGGCACGATGCGCCGCGCCGACTGGCTCGTCGATGTGGGGCCGGCGGCGGGCGAGAACGGCGGCACGATCCTCTACAGCGGGCCGCCGGAGGGCCTGCAAGACGTCGCGGCGTCTCGGACGCGGCTCTACCTGTTCGGGCTCGCGGAGGCGCCCTCGCGGCCGTTGCGGGAGCCCGCCGGGTGGCTGCGCCTCGAAGGCATCGTCCGCAACAACCTGAGGGGCGTCTCGGTCCCCTTCCCGATCGGGTGTCTCACCGCCGTCACCGGCGTCTCGGGCTCCGGGAAGTCGAGCTTGGTCAGCCAGGCATTGCTCGAGCTCGTCGGCGAGCACCTCGGCCGGCCCCTCAAGACCGAGGACGAGCCGGACGATCCGCTGGACGCGACGCCGGGCCCCTCGGAGGGCCGCATCGCCGGCGGCATGGACGGGATCGGGCGCCTGGTGCGGGTCGACCAGAAGCCCATCGGGCGGACACCGCGCTCGAACCTCGCCACCTACACGGGCCTGTTCGACGCCGTCCGCAAGCTGTTCGCCTCGACGCCGGAGGCCCGGAAACGCCGCTACGACGCGGGCCGCTTCTCCTTCAACGTGGCCAAGGGGCGCTGCCCGGCCTGCGAGGGCGAGGGCTTCGTCAGCGTCGAGCTGCTGTTCATGCCGAGCGTCTACGCCCCCTGCCCGACCTGTCACGGCACGCGCTACGCGCCGGAGACGCTGGAGGTCACTTGGAACGGGATGAGCATCGCGGACGTGCTCGCCCTGACCGTCGACTGGGCCTGCGCGGCCTTCGCCGACGAGCCGTCCGTCCTGCGGCCGCTCACCGTGCTGCGCGATCTCGGCCTCGGCTACCTGCGGTTGGGCCAGCCCGCGACCGAACTCTCCGGTGGAGAGGCCCAGCGCATCAAGCTCGCCACCGAGCTGCAGCGCGGGCAGCGCGGCGGCACGCTCTACGTCCTCGACGAGCCGACGACGGGCCTGCATCCGACCGACGTCGACAGGCTCATGGTCCAGCTCAACGGTCTGGTCGACGCGGGCAACACCGTCGTCATGGTCGAGCACGACATGCGCGTCGTCGCCCGGGCCGACCACGTCATCGACATGGGCCCTGGCGGTGGCGACCGGGGCGGCACCGTCGTCGTCGCGGGCCGGCCCGAGGTGGTCGCCGCGGCCGCGGCCAGCCGCACGGCCCCGTATCTGCGCGAGGAACTCGCGATCGTCGGCAATGCGGCGCGACCGATGGACTGACGTCTGTCGACCGTAGCTCGCAGAGGGCCGCTGGAAGCGCGCCGTGCGCTCGCAGCGGTCCTTCTCCCTGGCCGGTTCGATGGTGCCCGGCGTCCGGAGAGCCGAAGAACGCGCTGCAATGCAGTATCGATTAAGGCGACGTTGGTGGGATCAGTACTGATCCGGCGGAGTTTCAGCCATTACTGCTGAATTTTCTGGAGGATTGCCATGGGCCTCACCGCATTCGCCGTGTTCGTCATTCCCTGGGTCCTGCTCGCGGTGTTTCTCACGCGATCCCCTTCGGTTCTCCGCCTGGGTGCTGCTCCGGCGCCCTGGCGGTACATCCCGACCCACAAAGAGATGGCCCGCGCCGACCGTCGCGCGATGCACCCGCACGACAGGCGCGCGGCCGAGGCCGGCGGGGCCTCGAGCCGGGACCAGCACGGTCGCAGCGAGGCGCCCGCGGGCGGTGCGCTGGGCACGAGCGTGGAGCCCACCGAGCCCGACGACAAGCTCAGCTAGAGCTGCTCCCGATCGGGCTGAGACGGGAACGATCGCCGGGCCCTTGGGGATTGGCGCTAGCGTCCCGTCTCCCGTGCGGGAGCGGGAGCAAGGCGCGACTGTCCCGAACGGAGGGACCGTCGTTACAACTTAGTGCAACGTCATTGGCAACGGCTCCGGCGGGGCTCCCTGAGTAGCCCGCCGGTATGGGGCACGGCGTCCCGCCGCACCCGGAGCAGTGGCGGTCACGCGCCGATGGTCGCGTGCGGCCTGCAGTAGCTGTCGCGCACCGCGGGGATGTCGTCGTAGCCGTCGACGGTGCAGAAGTACGTGCACACCAGCCAGGCGGCCAGGGCGAGGCACAGGGCGCCATTGTAGAGCCACAGCCCGATCACGCGCCGGCTGGGCAGGTTCGGCAATCCGACGACGGAGCCCGGCACCCAGTCGACCGCGAAGACGATCGTGCAGAAGGCACCCAGCACGCCGGCCATCATGACGGCGAGAGCGGTGGACGTCATGCCGCCTCCTCACCGCTGTGCCCGCGAGAGGGCCAGAGCGCTTCGCCGGCGCGATCGATGCGGGCACGACACCATGTGAGGGGCACGCGCAGCCGAACTCCCGTCACCGCTCCCTCCCGCACCGTCGATCCACACCACACCAGCTAACCGGGACGACGCCGACAAGTCGAGATCGGGAGATGCGCACCGCCGTCATCCGACGCGCCGGCTGCGTGAAAGGTCTGACGGGTATGGTGCCGAGAAGTTCGGCAGCGTGCCTGTGCATCTCGGTGGGCGCACCGGGGTTCGAGCCTGGGACCCGTTGATTAAGACGACTCGGCTCCGGGCACCAGGACGCGCATTTTCTGCTTGCCGGCACTGCCGAAAGCTTGGTTGCGCTCTCGGAAATTGATGTACCCTCTGATTGTCGAACTTCGGGCACCGCTGAAATCGCTCCGCCTGCTTACCGGGTGCTTACCGGAACGCGCCTCACAAACCGGACCGCCGCCGCGCAGCTCCCGGCCGAGAAGGATCGCCTCATCGTCTTCGACGATGATCTCCCGGGTTTCGGCCTGCGGGTCAGCATGGGCGGCTCGCGGCAGTGAATAGTCCAATACCGCAATGCCAAGGGTCAGACCAAGCGGGAGATCCTCGGCCGGGTCGGACTGCTCACGGCCACCGACGCCAGGCACGCGGCGAGTGAGCGGCTGGCGTGGGCCAAGCTCGGCGAGGATCGGCATGTCGAGAATCGGCTCGCCAGGGCCCGCACCACCGGGACCGTCGGCTCGAAGGTCGATCCGTACCTGGAGGCCGCTGGATCGCAGCTGCGCGAGAGCGCTCCGCGAGACGCCACGCGCTACATGCGCGTCGCTTGGAAGCCGCTGCACAAGGAGCCGCTGCACGCCGTGACCCGAGCGAAGGTGGCGGAGCGCATCGGTGTGATCTCGAAAGAGAGCGGCCCCTACGCGGCGTGTCGGTCGCGAGCCACGCTCTCGGCCTTCTACGCGTGGCTGATCGGGAACAGCATGGCCGAGACCAACCCGATGGTCGGTACGATCAGGACGGGCCAGGAGGAGAAGCGCCGCGGGGTGCTGACGCCCGACAAGATCAAGATCGAGGCGGTGTTGAAGGCCTGCCGGGACGACGACTCCGGCCGCATTGTCCGCCTGCTCCTGCTCACCGGTCAGCGCCGCGAGGGAGCGGCGGGCACTAACTGGGCCGAGCTCGATCTCGCGAACGGCATCTGGCGGCGACCGGGCGAGCGGACCAAGAACAGCCTGCCGTCTGACATCCCGCTGTCCCGCCCTGCCCTCGATCTGCCCGTTAAGGTCCAGCCGATCGCCGGCCGGCCGCTCCTGTTCGGCGACGGCGTCGGTGCGTTCTCAGGGTTCTCGCAGGCGAAGGCCGCGCTGGACAAGCGGTCCGGCGTCACGGGCTGGCGATGACGGTATGCGAGGACCGGACGATGGGTGTTGCGATGCGGATATATTGCTTCCGCCACGGGTTGTCCGGCAACGAGTACATCGGAGAACTGCCGTGAAGAAGCTCCTGCTTGGCGCGTGCGCCGTAGCTCTGTCATCCTTCGTTATGGCGCAGGCGACCACGACCGCCGACGCGCGAGCGCGCCATATGAAATCGGCCAAGCGGACCGGCGTCCCCATCACGAACAACACCGGCGGCCGCGGCTCGTCGAGCTCCGCCGCAGGCGGTAATGCAGGTCAGCCTTCTCGCGGATCACGGTCGATAGGCGGCAGCGGGGGTGGCACAGGCAACGGCGGTGGCGGCTAAGCGGCTCGCGCGACAACACATGTGTTTGGGCATTATCCCAAAGATCAGCCCATAGCCCGCCCGGTTCGTCGGTGCGGGCTTTTTCACGCGTGTGAGAACGCGGTTTCTCTCGCGGAATATAATTGAGTGATATCCAGCACATTCCGCATAGCGTCTTCAGTGCAAGGATCCATCATGCCGTGAGGACAGACACGGTTTTGAGGAAGCATCATCATGCACTCGATGAAGCATGTCGCCGAAGTCGTCACTTTGGCAGCATGTGCAGCCGCGGTGGCAATTTCCGGCCAGATCCTACTGATGCCACAGGTTAGTGCATGGCAGGACGAGCTCGTCACGGTACTGACGCGCGAGCTGCCCCGGTCATGACTGGCCTGCCGAAAGTCCGGTTCGAGGTCGGCCGGCCCGGTACTTTGCCGCGGCGGGCCTTGTCATATCGGCAAGCCTGCTGGCCCGCGACTCGCTGCTCCCGGCGTTCCTCCCAGGGATCCACTCAGCCCCGCCGGCACCGGCGCGCGGGGCGCTTGTATCTTGGCATGATCCCAGCGAAGGCGGCCCTTCGTTCAATCTGAACCTTCGTTCCGGAAGGTGCGTTGATTGTCTCAACCCATGATTGAGGTCTCAATGCGCTACCGCACTCTCATCGCCTCTGTGCCGCTGGCTGCCCTGCTCTCAGGCCCAGCCCACGCGCAGGCGCCGACCACGGCACCGAGCGCGCCGCCGAGTTCGTCGGGCGTTGTTGCGCCACAATCGGGCTCGACCGGCACACCAGGTGCCGTGACAGGGTCACCGACCGGGCAGCCCGCTGATACACGGTCCAACAGCTCCTCGGCAGCGGGCAACGCGAACCAGCCGGAGCGCCCGGCGCCACAAGGCGGCGGCGGTGGCGGCAGCAGCAGGTAGCTGCCGACTGTTCGCAGACGCTGACCCGACGTTACGTTCCGCCGGCCGGTAGGTCACGGCACGCTGTCCCGCAGATCAGCTTCTCGTTCCCGAAGCTTGCATCTCAGAAAGCCCGCCCGGTCCGCCGGCGCGGGCTTCTTCGTGCGCGGCGTCCCGGCAGCAATCAGCGAACCGTCTGAGGCACCTCGGGTTTGCGCCACTGGGGGGGGCTGATCCCGGAGGCGTGAGTGTCACGCTCCTTCATCAGCACGGCCAACGGCCACGTGGTCGAGGACGACGAAGGCGTCGAGGTGCCGAACTGCGACCCTCTGCGCAATGTAGTCCGGCATACCCTGACGGCGATCCTGCACGACGAAGGCGCGATCGATGGGGCGACTGATTGCGGCGCCCGAGCCGACGACGAAGATGGCAAGCTCGTGATGCAGGCGCGGGCCGGCATCGACATTATGGGTCGATAGGGCTCAGGCTCCTCGTCGGTGAGATCAGGCGTTCCCCGCTCGGTTTGGCGGTGCGGACCTTAGGCGGCCGGCTTCTGACACAGGTGAATGCAGGCGCCAATCCGAGCGCAGGCGGCCTGCTCGGTGGGCCCAATATAGTTGTGCGCAGACAGATGGAACGCAATCGGTCGTCCGACGACAATATTATTTCATTGCCTCTGATAAATTATTACCGAATTATCATCTTGCCGACATCGAGTATCATTGTAGGGGGCAATAAATCGATCCCGTCCGATTCCAATCTGCAGTGGCCTATCACTGCACCCAGCGGGAGTAGCATTCCATGCGTATCGCTCGGCAGAAGTGCAGGTGCCAAACCCGGCAGCGATATAACATCAAGCAATCACCTAATTCACGCAACATGTGTGGACATTCGGTCGTGCGCTGGATCGGCTTCGCGAAACGCCGAACTTTGGAGCTGGCTCGCAGACCGACCATTGAAGTGACGAGCGCGCGCGTCATTCGATTGAATTGGGCCGACACATTTGGTCGACCAGCTAGGGTTGAATCTACCGGTATCGTTCGGTCTATCGCGGCGATCGTGCCCTTCGGACCGCACTCTCGTTAAGCCACACGAGGCCGATCGCGATACGAAGCCAGGTCAGACCTGGGGGATTGTCGGTCTGGGAGCTCACGGCGAAGGGACGCGGGGGAGCTGGGCGCTGACTTACTTCCGACGTGGCCGGAGCGGTCCGTAGAAGCCGCTCCATTCCATGCCCACAGCCTGCGCTCGCTCGGCCAAGATGCCGGGCACCGACAGCAGGCTCATCACCGGCGAAGCCACGATGTCCGGGTCGTGCAGGTGGAGCCCGATCTGCCGCCCTCGCCACCAGAAGAGCCCGAACAGCAGGGCGAGCATCAGAATCAGGCCCCAGGTCACGAGGCCCTCCCCGAAGATGTACACGCCGTAGGGAGGTGCGATGGCCGTACTGAGCCACGAGAAGCCGATGCACACGATCGGCAACAGGATGAGGAAGCCCAGCAGTTCCAGCGGCAGCCGGCAAACGACGCGGAGTGCGGCATTGAGGTCCTCGACCGACACGGAGTCGAGGGAGAGCCGTTCATCGTTTGCGGCCTGCTGCATGGTGCCTCCTGGCTTCGGTGCTGCCTTTGACCATGGGATGACACCTTACCGGGATGCAAGGATTCCCCGGAGCCCATCGGCCCCAGCCGCAGACTTGCCGCGACGCCGTTCCATTTCATCCTTTCCCGCATGCCGCTTCTTCGTGGCGATCAGCAGATCGAGGTCGGCGGCGGCATCCTCTTGAGCCTGCATGGCTCTGACGTCGCTGATTATCAGCCGCCCTGCAGGCTCTCGGCGAAGTCGTCGGGAATCTCGCCCGACTGGCCGAGGATCGTGACGCCCTCCAGTTCGCCGGTCTCGTCGTCGGCCACCACCTTCAGCGCCGCCGCGCCCGGCATCCGCCTCGCCAGGTTCTCCGCCTTCTTCACCGCGCCGCCCTCGATCTGCGCCGGCTCCTGCCGAGCCGGTCGCAGCCGCTTCCGGTGCAGCGCGAAGGGCTGCACGACGCACGCCGTCTTCATCGCCCTCGTCGCTTTCTCCTCCGAGCGACGTCGGTAGCGCCAAGGCCCGATCGGCATTGCCGTTTCTAGAAGCCCTCCACAGAGATCCACCGCAATCCGAAGTGCCGCCAAACCGGCCATTGAACCGCGATCATCCCTGCACTTTGTTCTTACTCTGTTCCAGAAGGGAATCGGAACGCGATGCACGCTCTCCCGCACGAGCCACCTGTGGAGTTTCGTCTCACGGAAGCCGAGGCAATCACGCTTCACGACTACCAAGCCGCACATCGGGACGGCTGGGCTGCTCCGGTGCAGGCGACCGCCGACGCCCTTGCCGGCATCGACGCTGCGGAGCGGCAGGTTGATGACCATGGCCGGCTGGTCTCGCACGGGTACGCGCGCGGCTGCATCTGCGCAGCCTGAAATTCATGTCAGTTCACCGCATCGACGCGCTGCTGGTCCACAGCCCCGACGCCGTTTGGGTGCCGCTGATCGGGCAGGGCCTGTGCGCCGGCTTCCCGTCGCCCGCCGATGACTTCCTCGAGGGCGCGCTCGAGCTGCCCCGCTGGCTCGTGCCGAATCCGCCCGCCACCTTCCTGTGGCGGATCAGTGGCTCGTCCATGGAGGGCGCCGGCATCTACGACCGCGACCTCGCCTGCGTCGACCGCAGCCTCAAGGCGGGCCACGGCAGCATCGTCGTCGCGGCAATCGACGGCCAGATGAGCTGCAAGCGCCTCTTGATCGACGGCAACGTCGCCCGGCTCGCCTTCTGCAACCCGGACCTGCCCGCCTTCGCGGTCGACGACCTCGGCGAGGGTGTGATCTGGGGCGTGGTCCGCTTCTCGATCCGCTGGCACGTCGCCCGCGGGCAGCTCTCGTGAGCACCCCCGAGGCCCGGCTGCGCGACCGGATCGGCGGCGGCCGCGCCGTGGCGCTGATCGACGGCAACAGCTTCTACTGCGCGTGCGAGCGCGTGTTCGATCCGAAGCTCGCCACTGTCCCGGTGATCGTGCTCTCGAACAACGACGGCTGCGCCATCGCCCGCACCAGCGAGGCCAAGGCGCTCGGCATCAGGATGGGCGACCCGTACTTCAAGATCCGCGAGATGTGCCGTCGCCGAGGCGTGCGGGTGTTCTCGTCGAACTACACCCTCTACGGCGACATGTCGGGGCGGACCAACGCGGTCTACCGGCAGTTCAGCCCGCAGGTGGAGATCTACTCCATCGACGAGAGCTTCCTGAACCTGTCGGACGTGGCGCCGGCCTTGCGGGTCGAGCTCGCGCGGGACCTGCGCGCCACGGTCCAGGCCTGGACCGGGATCCCGACCTGTGTCGGCATCGGCCCGACCAAGACGCTGGCCAAGCTCGCCAACCACATCGCCAAGAGCGTGCCGGTGCTGGGAGGCGTGTGCGACCTGACCGACCCGGCGGCCTACGCGCACTGGCTGTGCCGGATCGACGTCGCCGAGGTCTGGGGCATCGGCCGGGCCTCGCTCGCCAAGCTCCGGGCGATGGGCGTGGACAGCGTGGCGGACCTGCGCGACCTCGACCCGCGGCCGGTGCGCAAGGGCCTGACCGTGGTCGGCGAGCGCATCATCTACGAGCTGCGCGGCGCGGCCTGCCTGTCGCTGGAGATGGTGCCGGCGCGGCGGAAGGGCTGCGCGGTGACGCGCTCGTTCTCGAGCCGGATCACCGAACGGGCGGTGCTGGAGGAGGCGGTGGCGGCGCACGCGACGCGGCTCGGCGAGAAGCTGCGGCGCGAGGGGCTGGGCACCGACCACGTCACGGTCTTCTACCACACGAGCGAGCACGACTGGGGGGAGCCGATGCGCTCGGTCTCGACGACGGTGCAGCTGCCGGAGCACAGCTCGGACACGCTGGCGCTGATCAAGGCGGCGCGGCACGGGGTGGCGCGGACGTGGCGCGATCCGGGCGCGCGACCGTGGCGGTACTCGAAGGCCGGGATCGTCACGAACGACCTCGTGCCGCTGTCGCACAGCCCGCGGGCGCTGATCGGCGCGCTGGACCGGGCGCAGTCGAGCCCGCTGATGGCGGCGATGGACGCGTGCAACGCGCGCTGGGGCCGGGGCGCGGTGGTGCCGGCGCGGGCGGGGCTGGTGAGCCGGCGCGACTGGAACTCGAAGTTCGAGATGCGAACGCCCCGCTACACGACGCAGGTCAGCGAGCTGCCGGTGGCGTATGCTTGAGGCGTCACCTCAGTACGCAGGCGACCGTTTCGGGTGGTTTCGAGAAGGTCCGCTCACGGACGACGATGCGTTGAAGCGGACCCGGCAGCTCAACGGCCACTTTGATCCGCGCGCACAGGGGCGCGAAGAGGTTTAGGGCCGTCGCCCTCTGCGCCGCCGTCGTTATCGAGCATTGCCTGAACGCTGTCAGGGTGTTTGGGTACCCCCAGCAACCGGGCCAACCCGTCAGCGACGCCACGACGTACCGCGTCATCGAGTGCGTGGTCGTCTCTGCCCTTCACGACAGTAAAGCTCATACCGACGGTCCTACGCATTTCTTACTCAGGTTAAATTAACCAACTGTCGGCGGTTCCCAATCGTCCTCTGACACTGGCTTGTGGATGATCCGGCCGCTCGATCACTCAAGGCGGTATGCGACGACTCGCTCTCGAGCGGCACCGCATGGAACCGGACGTCACCCACCCGCCTATGCGCAACGCGTTGCCGAGGTTGCCGAGGTCCGCTCAGGGTGATCTCGAGACGGTCTGCTCCTGGGCGGCAAACGCATGAGAGCGGATGTTGCTGGCCAGCTCGGCCATGACTCAATTCGTCGAAAGCGAGTGATCAGCACAGCTCTTTCGAAGGGCATCGCGCGCATTCTGTTCGAATGAGGTGGAGGTAGACTATGCGGACGTGGGTGACGGCAGGCGTGGCATTTCTGACCTTGATCGGGAGCATCAACGTGGCCGAGGCACGCGGACGGATGCGCTTGTCTTTTGGGCGTACAGCGGCGCCCATACGGCCCGTAGCGCCGGCTCCCGCCGTTGCCGCAGCTCAGCCCGGCTCCGCCGGGCGGATCGGCTACCAGCCTGCAATCACTGTTACGCCGGGTCAGGCGACCGTCGCAGCCGCCGCGACCACGGTGCCGCTCGCAATCTCCGGCGAAGCGCCCGCTGGCGCCGATCAAACGGCGAGGATAGTGCCTTCCGCGGCGATCCCAGCTCCAACGCCGCCGCGCGTCCGTGAGGTCCGCGCGGTCGCTCCGCCCTGCGAGGCTGGCAGGCGCGTTGGGGGTGTGGAGCACGAGGACGCCGGCTTCTGCTTAGTTAATTGATCGCCGGCGCAGTCAGTCCGAGGCTGCAGCCGAGGGCCAAAATTCCTTCGTGTCAGGTTCCTACGTCACTCTTGGCGCTCAACCTCCAGCTTCGGCAAAACGGTTCGGTCGGAGGTGATCTGACCAGCATTTTGGACCGAGCCGAGTGAAAGGCTACTGCACGGCCGCTGCCATGGGTAGCCGGAAGGCCAGATCTGGGTAGCTGACAGGCGCTGGTGGCCGAAGGCCAAGGGACGAGTGCGGCCGGATGCAGTTGTAGGTGTTCTGCCAGAGGGCAATCACGGCCTGGGCTTCCTTGAGTGAGTAGAAGATCTCCTGGCGCAGGCACTCGTCGCGCAGCTTGCCGTCGAAGATTTCACAGTACCCGTTCTCCCACGGCGAGCCCGGTGCGATGTACTGGATCTGCGAGCCAGCTTTGGCGACCCATTTGCGCAGTGCCTTCGAGATCATCTCAGGGCCGTTATTGCAGCGGATGTGCTCCGGGATGCCGTGCAGGCACATGGCGTCGGCCAGCGCCTCGATCACGTCGAGGCTGTTGATCCGCCGCGACACCTTCAGCGCCAGACAGGCCCGGCTGTGCTCGTCGATCAGCGTCAGGATGCGCAAGCTGCGCCCGTCGTGGGTCTGCGCCTGCACGAAGTCGAAGCTCCACACATGGTTGCGGTAGAGCGGACGCAGACGCACGCACGAGCCGTCGTTCAGCCAGAGGCGGCTGCGTGGTCGGTGCCTTTGTGGGACATTGAGCCCCTCGCTACGCCAGATGCGCTGAACCCGGTCCTTGCCCACCCGCCAGCCGTCTGCCTGCAGCAGCGCGGTGACGCGGCGATAGCCGTAGCGTCCGTACTCGGACGCCAGGGCGACGATGGCGCGGGTCAGCCCATCCTCGTCGGCCAGCACGGTCGGCACATAGCGCTGCGTGCCCCGATGCTGGCCGACGATCCGGCGGGCGTGACGTTCCGAGAGGCCGTACTTCTCCCGGATGCCAGCCACCGCCTGCCGGCATCGTTCGGGGGCTATACATTTCCCGAGGTGACGTCCGCCAACACCTGCTTTTCCAAGGACAGGTCGGCCACAAGCCGCCGCAACCGAGCGTTCTCGCGCTCCAGGTCCTTCATCTTCCTGGCCTGGTCGCCTCGGAGCCCGCTGTACTCCTTGCGCCAGCTATAACAACTCTGCTCGGAGATCTCCGCCTCCTTGCACGCCAGCGCCAAGCTCTTGCCCTGGGTCGTCTGCACCTCAATCTGGCGCCGCTTCAGCACGACCTGCTCCGCACTCGTCTTCTGACCTGCCGCATGTCCGACTCCCTCGGTCCCAGCTGATCCTCTCAATCAGCCCGGCCCAAAGCCAGCCGGTCAGGTCAAGGGCCTGTTCACCGATTGAGGTAGCATCTGAACGCTCAGAGTAGCGCTATGCATGGCCGATAGCCGAGCATGGGAGGGGTCGATGAAGGTGTTTCAGGTCCGTCAGGGCGCGACAGGCGCCATCCTCTGGACCGGCACAGCGACGGACCCGCTCGCAGCCCTTGACGCCATGGCCCACGAAGCTGGGTACTACGACCACTCTGACATACCGGACCATCTGCGGGCCGGCGGCCTGCATGCAGAAGAGATACGGGTCTGACGCGCCGCGCTGCGACGTGCGCCAGGGCGGCCTGCGCGATGCCATCCTGCACAGCGCCGGTGCCAACGCGATCCACGGCCTGGGCCGCACGAACGCGGATCGGCCGGCGCAATGTCGGGGCTCAATCCCCGTTGTCGGCATCTCCAGCGTCGTCGCTGCCGTCCAGCAGCCAGTCGGGTATCCCAGGGAGCACCTCCCCAGCCACCTCACCGGCGGTCGTGAGGGCACGATCGACCTTCGCTTCCGTGTACTCGCCCCGCACCTCGGCAAACAGCTCACGTGCCAGCCGATCGAGCTCCTCGTCAGATAGCTTTTGGCCGGGCTCGTCCGTCATAGGTGCCTCCCGAGCATCGGCCGCTCGGCCCAGCCCCGATCTGCTCACAGGGCGGGGGAGCGTCCGATCTCACCAGCGGGCGGGCCGATACGCGACGCGGCCCGACAGCATGATGCCGGAGACGGGTTAGCCCCACGTCACCAGGTAAGCTGTCCGGATTTCCCAGGGTGGTGCTGGGGCTCGACACGCGCCGGCCGCCATGTACCAGGCAGGCACGGCAGCCGGCGCGCTCGCGAGCGGGAGCCGTTCGGAGCTGAACCGCCGCGATGGGCAAGAGGGCGAACAACGCGATCCGTCGGCAGAAGATCCTGGCCGGGCTGATGGTCGCCAGCCACATCGGGGAGCGGCGCAGCGGGATGCATGACATGGCCTGCTCGCGGCCACTGCCATCCCGCATGATGGTATCGTTACGCACCCCGTAACGATCCAAGTCTGCGTTGAACTTGGCGCGCTGACCGCCCCTATCCAGGCCCATGCCCACAACCACGGGCCGCATCTCTACTCAGCGCTCGCCGTATGAAGATCAGGGATTACGCGCAGTACAGAGGCCCTAGACCACGCCGTTGGCAACATGCCGGAGCGGTGCGGCCGCAGCTGTGGCCCAGGCCGTGCAGGACGCAATCTCGCCCATGGCGGACGTTTCCTCCCAGGCTAGGCCGGGGCCAGCGGGCTCCGGCTACTTTCGTGCGGATCCAGCATGTCGCCGTGGTTCGCTGCCGTCCTGAGCCTTGAGACTGCGCTGTGCTCCGCGATCCTGGCGGAGGCTGCCCACGATCGGCTCGCAGAGGAAGTACCGGCGGCTGGGATCGCCCGTGTGTCTGGATGGCTCTTGCTGGCCGCCACAGGCATTCTGCTGTGGCCGAAGACCAGCTAAGCGGCAGTTCCGTCTTGCTGCTGTGATGGTGGAAGAGAGAGGCAGCCATTCGGCATTACACCGGTTGGGCAGAGCCCTCTGCTCGATGCCCTAGGCTACCGGTAAGTCTTTGAAGTTCTTGGTGGGCGCACTAGGGTTCGAACCTAGGACCCGCTGATTAAGAGTCATCCCGTCCGGGCATTTCCCCAGGGACGGAACGTTCACCGAACGCGTAGTAAAAGCCCTTTCAATTCCGATACCTGTGCGGTTCGCTCGGCGTAGCCTTGATTGGGCAACGGGTTAGCTGGTCCAATGCTCCCGCCCGAACCCGCCCGAGTTTTCAGCCCTTCGCATGCCCCGTCACGACCTCAACATCGGCCACGTCCGCGACGCCAAGAAGGCTGCCGTCCCGGGCGCCAAGGCCTACGACATCATCGACACGAGGGCTCGCGGGCTGCTGCTCCGCGTCGGCCCCCGGGGATGCCGCTGGGCATGGAAGTTCGAGTTCAACCACCGGACGCGCCGCATGGACCTCGGTGACGTCGACGAGTGGAGCATCGAGGACGCCCGCACCATCGCCGGCGAGGCGACGAAGCTGATCCGCGAGCGGAAGGGTCTGCCGGACGCCGCCTGGCTCGCCGCGCAGCGCGCCAGGTTCGGGAAAGCCCCGCCTCCGGACTGGACCGTGGGCCTCGGTCAACCGTTCGTGCCGTCGCCCGAGCCCAAGCCCTGGAAGGGCGTCCCCGACTTCATGGCGTGGACCTACCGGGACGCCGTCGAGCGCTACCTGAAGCATGTCGCGGACACGAAGCGGGTCGGGACCCTCCGCGACTACCGGAAGACCCTGAACAACCCGGCGTTCGCGTCCATCCAGCGCCTGCCGGTTTCCCGCATCACCGTCGACGAGATGCAGAAGATCATCGACGGCGTCGCGAAGGCCGGCCACCACGCAAGCGCCGTCGGCATGGCGGTGAAGATCAAGACCTTCTGGAAGTGGCTCGGCCGCCCGGGCGTGTGCGAGGGTTCGATGATCACGTCCGAGGTGATGGCCCGGCTGCACAAGCCGGACCGCATCCGCCAGGCCGTCGTCCCGGGCGCGGTACCGGTGCCGTCGAAGCGGAAGCATTTCCCGTTGATGCCCGAGCTCGGGCGTCTCGTCGCCCTGGCCCGGACGGGCGCCTTCGACCCGGCCTACGACGTCGCAATCCTGCTCTTCGTCCTGGCGGCCCAGCGCAACCATGCGACGACCTCGGCGAGCGTTCACGACTTCGCGGACTGCGACGAGGAGCCCGGCTGGGGCGTGTGGCGCATCCCGCCGCTGCATCGGAAGGGCGCGTCCGAGGAGGACGAGATCGAGGAGCGGACACATGCCATCCCCCTGCCCCCGGCGGTCTGGTCCGTCGTGAAGGCGCGCATCGCCGGCCTGCCCGGGGAGCACTGGCTGTTCCCGGGCCTGCGTCCCCGGCGGAAGGGCGCGCCCGTCGGGCACATGTCGGAACACACCTTCACGCACCAGTTCGACGCCATGCCCGGCATCGTGGCGAGCCCGCACGACCTGCGCCGGGCGCTCCGGACACAGGGGCGCAAGCTGTTGAAGGTCACGCCGAAGGAGCTCAGCCTGATCCTCGACCACGCCGAGGGCAAGGCCGGCTCGGTGACGGAGACGCACTACAGCGACGACGAGCAACTCGACATCAAGCGCCCGATCTTGGAACGGTGGTGGGCGATGGTGGAGAAGCACGCCGCGGCCGCTGCGTCCGAGTTGCCCTCCGTCGAGGAGATCCGCCAGCACGTCAGCCGGGAGAAGCAGCGCCAGAAGGGTCGCGTCCAGGGCGTCGCCGCCGCGGCCTGACGGTTCGCTTTACACAACCTTCACCACATCGTCCGGTGACCCTGGGCGGCGGCTTGACCGCACGAATCGCGAGCTGCGATCCTCGCCCTATCGACACCTGAGAGCCCACCATGAAACCGCGCATAGCCCCCTCCAACCGGACGAGACCCATCCCCGGGGCGTGACCGCGCGTGCGGCAGCCCCTGCTCAGGAGGCTGCCTTCATGAAGACCAAGACCACCACCTACTTCAGTGCCGACCACCACTTCGGGCACGAGGGCGTCATCCGCATGTGCGGCCGCCCCTACTCCGATGCCCGCGAGATGGACGAGGCCTTGGTCCGCGCCTGGAACGCTCGCGTCCGCCCCGTCGACACGATCTGGTTCCTCGGCGACTTCGCCATGGGGAGCTCGCCCGAGCGGTGCCGCGAGCTCTTCGCCCGCCTGAACGGCACCAAGCATCTCGTCCGCGGCAACCACGACGGGAAGAGGGTCCTCGAACTGCCGTGGGCGTCCCAGCACGACCTCGTGCAGATCACCGTCGGCGGCGTCCGGCTGGTCCTCTGCCACTACGCGATGCGGTCATGGAACCAGGTCTGGCGGGGCAGCCTCCACCTCTACGGGCACACGCACAATACCCTGCCCCCGACCACCCAATCCTGCGATGTCGGCGTGGATGCCTGGGACTTCCAGCCGGTGACGCTGGCCGAGATCCGGGAGCGTCTCGCCACCGTCGATGAGGAGCCAGAGGAGATGCGCCGGGCGCGCGAGCAGGGCGAGGAGAATGGCGATGCCGCGTGAGACCGAGATCCCCTCTGACACCGTCACCTGCGAGGTGTGCGGGTGGGTGTCCTATTCGGTCACCCGGGAGCACGCTGAGGAACATGTCGCCCGGCACAACGCGTGGCGGGCGATTGACCCTGAGGCGCTCCGGCACTGGCCTCGACCGATGTCGATCCGCGAGTACGCCTGTCGCGGCTGCGGCGGCTGGGGGCCGTACCGTCCCGCGCGGCAGGGAGACTGTCCCTTAGGCGCGACCATCAATGCGGTTATCGTGGAATGACGAAGGCCCCCCGCTTATCCGGGGGGGGCCTTTCTAGATTCGGGGCCGGGGGTCGACCTCGGCGTCGAGCTCGTCGGCCACATCGAGGAGGCGCTCCCCGGTCTCCCGCGCCAGCTTCGCCAGAGCCGCCGAGACCCAATCCGGGATGTCCATCGCGCCCGAGGCCCATTTCGACACCATCCGCGGGTCGATCTCGTCCCGTGGGCCCGCCGGGTGGTAGGGCCCAAGGAGCCTCGCCAACGGTCGGCGCCAGTCCTCCCCGGAGCGGAGCGCCTCCCCGGCGCGGGCGAGCAGGTCAGGCGTCATGAGGGCTTCTCCATGAGGCG
Organism: Methylobacterium sp. NMS14P; assembly: GCF_028583545.1. Taxonomy (NCBI): domain Bacteria; kingdom Pseudomonadati; phylum Pseudomonadota; class Alphaproteobacteria; order Hyphomicrobiales; family Methylobacteriaceae; genus Methylobacterium; species Methylobacterium sp. NMS14P. The sequence goes on from NZ_CP087106.1 coordinate 2,911,812, forward strand.
CCCGCCCATCCGTGCGAGGCGGGACAGACACCGGGGGCACGTCGCCGGCTCATCCGTCGGGTCGCTCCACCCCACCGAGCGCCGGCCGTGCGTCGCCCGGCAGAGCGCGACGGTCTCGCCCTCGGGCAGCACGTGGAACAGCGAACCCTTGTCCGCCTCCGCGCCGTTCGACAGGCGGCCGAGCAGGCGCTCGGAGCGGGCGAAGCGCCCGTCGCCGAGGTCGTAGCGCGGGGCCCCGGCGAGGAAAGCCGCGTACCGGCGCCGGTTCTCCTCGTGCTTGATGCGCTGCTCCTCCTCGTCCCGGGTACACCCCGATGGACCAGGCGCTCATCGAGGCCGGGCTGGGGTGCTTCTATTCGCTGAGCATGGGGTACGCGCTGCAGGACACGAGCGTGCCTTACACCCCCCGGAGCATCGCCTTCCCGGTCACGCTGAAGCGCGACCGGGACGGCACCCCGCGCCTGTTCGTGGCCTCACCCGTCTATGCGGACCTCCCCTACGTCCGGCGCGTCGAGGCGGTCACGGGCCTGAAGGCGATCTCGCACTCGAACGCGTCGGGGGCATTCTGGCACCACGCCCTCGACTTCGCGACGGATGCCGGCTGGGAGCGCCTCGCCGAGAGCATGGAGTTCACGACCCCGGAGCGCGTCGCCCAGGCGGTGAACATGACCGTCATCGGCGGCGAGCTCTCCCCGGCGAACGCCCGCTCGCTGTTGGACCGCCTCGGCCTGCGGGAGCCTGCCGACCGCAGCGCGGCCGCCATCGCGGAGATCCAGGTCAACATCGGCGGATTCGGTCTGGACGGGTCGCCATGGGCGGCCATTCACGCCGTCGAGGACGGCTGGATCTCGGCCGGTCGCAAGGGCAAGCGCCGGGGGGTCTACGCCACCCTGACGGAGAAGGCCCTCGACTACATCGCCTCCCGAACAGCCAAGGCCGCCTGACCGCTCTGGTCGCCCTGGTCGCTTGCGCCGCCCCGGCGACAATGGACCCGTAACCCCCTTCGAAGGACACCCAACCCCGATGCGCACCTTCCGTCAGATGCTCGCCGCGATGATCATCGCCATCCTGTCCGCACCCAAGTACGTCCTCGAAGCAGGGCGTTGGGTCCTGAAGAGCGTTCTCGCGCCCCCCATGCCGCAGGGCGGGGAGATGGAACAGGCGATGGACGCCGTCCGCGCCGCGGCCGCCCCGCCGGAGGCTCCCTCGACGCCCGCGCCGGACACCGTCCAGGCTGCGGACACCGTCCGGAAGGCCTCCCTCGCTGCGGCGGCGGACGCCGTCCGGGAGTGGGGTCGCCTCGCCCGAGCGTACGCGGTCTCCCGGTTGACCGCTGAGCCGGAGCCGGACCTCCGGGCGCTCGATGAGGCCGCCGAATCGTGGCTCCGGTCGCTCTCCGACCAGGAGTGCCAGCGCCTCCTCGATTTCGGCGTTCAGCGCGTCTCGGACCATATGCTGGGCGCGCACCCCATCCCCGGTCTCAGCCGGTGCCAGCAGTACCCCTCGTGGGCACCGGCGGTCGTCCTGGCCGACGTCCCCGGTGACGAGCGCTACGATGCCGTGAAGGCCGACCTCGCCCGGGACCCCGCGAGCGTCCCCGGCTATCGCGTCGCCGCCTGACGCCAGCGTCTCCGGAACGGACAAGGCCCGCCTCCTCATCGAGGGCGGGCCTTTTCTTTGCCTGCGCGCTGCTGCGTCAGCCTGCCGCGCTCAATCTGCGTGAGAACCCTTGTGGCTTGCCGCGTGCACACTTTGTCATGCGCACACGTGCTGACGGTGTGCGCACGCGTGCTGACGTTAGGCCGCGCGGCGAGCGGCGGCGGCCTTCCCGAGGCGAACCAGCCGGCCCTCGGCTTCGAGGGCGCGCGACCGTATGCGGGCGAGCTCGTCCCGGAGCTTCGCGTTCTCGGCACGGAGGGAGGCGGCCTCGGCGCGGACGCGGGCGACCTCGGCCTGGGCTGCGACGAGGGCCTGGCGCTGGCGCTCGACGGCGAACACCGCCCGCTGAGCGGCCGTGGCATTCCGGAGCGCCTGCTCCTCGTCGAGCTCGGCCTGCAGGGCGCGCCGGTCCTGGATGAAGGAAGCCGCGACACCGGCGAGGCCCATGCCGACCCGGTCGAGATCCGTGGCGATGTGGTGGGCTTTCGTCATGGCGGCCTCTCAGTGCGGATGAGGGCCACGATCCCAGACGAGGGACTCAGCGTCGAGGCGCCGTCAAGAGTTATCCCTGGGCGGCGCGGGAAACGGACGCCGCCGCAGGGCATTCGTCGTCAGTACAGTTAGCGCCCCGTTACTTGGGTGGACTGTAACGAAAAGTCCGGACGCCGGTGTCCGCGCCTTAGCCCAGCTTCAAGCGTCGCATCACGAGTTGCGTCGCCATAGCCTTAGACACCCCCTTCTCGTGGACGAGGGCGTTCAGGGCGTCGCGGAGGATGGGCGTGAGATGGATGCGGACGGGGTCCGTTGAGCGCCGGCGGACGATGATCTCGGCCGCGCCGCCCTTCACGAGGCTCTCGACGAGGGCGTTGAGAAGGATGGTGTCGACGACGCGAGGGTCGGGCATGCCGGCCTCGCGGCGGGCGGCCCGGTCGCGCCGCTTGCGCTCGGCGTCCGACAGGACGGGCTCGGGCGGAGCGGCCGGCGCAGGGTCCGGCGTTGGGAAGAAGTCGTGTACCGGGGTCGGGAAGGTGGAGATCTCGTCGTCGTACATGAAGGCCTCCTGGGTTGGTGGAGGCATGTTCCGCCTGGGCGTCGAAATGGACAACGCCGGACGGTGTCTGACGGACGGTGTCCTGGTCTCGGGCCGCGGGACGGCGTCCTTGGCCAACGTAGGACGACAAAAAATATTGTCCTTGAAGCTAACGAGAGCGAACAGCCCTGGGCGAGGTCGGCATGCATCAGGGTCCGATGAACTCGACCTGATCCGGAGGTAGCGAGCGCCACCAGGCGTCGGATGCTCGGAAAGCATCGTAAGCTAATCGCAGGACGGTTTCCGGCTGACGGTGGGAAGGCGCGATCCCACCGCGGGCCTCGTTGCGGGCGAGGAGCATCTCCCAAGAAAGGTCGAACACCTTCCACTCGACCGAGAGACTGCATCGCTCGATGACCTCAAGCTCGGCCTCGAACACCTCGCGGGTCAGGTGGGTGTCGGCCATCACCACGCTGAACCCTGCCGCCAGGGCCGCATCCAGAGCGGCGACCTTCACGTTATGAAGGAGCCCGCGCGCCTCGTCGTCCCAACCTTTCCGGCGCACCTGCCAGTAGACGTGACGGTCCGGCGGCCAGAATGTCTGGCGCAGGTCGTCGAGGGTGAGGTGCACCCAGCCCTGCAGCGGGTCGTAGCGGCGCGCGTAGGTAGTCTTGCCGGCGCCGGGGCATCCGATCAGCCCGATCACCCTCTGCCGGCGCGGGTATCTCTCATCGTCCATGAAGAGCGGGATTAGGCATGGTGGGCGACATCCTCGTCCTCATCGATCTCGGGGTCGGCCTCGACGGTGTCACCACGGAGATAGCGTGCTTGGACCTCGGCGACGCGGCGAGCGGCCTGGGCGTGGCGGTTGGACACAAGGCTGTCCGGCCCGAGCCCCCAGCCGCGCTTAGCCGCGAGCAAATCAGGATCACCCCACCGGTCGAGGAGGGTCTGGAAGGCGTCGTGCCGGGCCACGTCGAAGGCGATCCTCTGGCCCATCATGTCCTTGTAGGGGTGAGCCGGATGAATGCCGGCACAGGGAACCCAGCCTGGCAGAATCGGGGTGGTTGCCGCATGAGTGCGGCCGCCGCGCAGGAGCTTGGGCAGGACGTGCGTGTGAGGTCCCTCCGGGCTGGTGCCGCCAGGGCCCGGGATCGGGGCATAGACCTCGATGCGGCCGACCCGGGCGATGAACACCCGGTGGGGGCTCAGCGCGACGAGTTGGCGACCGATGGGGCTCGCAGGGTCGAACAGCGGCAGTCCGACGCCGGACCGCAGACAGGCGATGGCCTCCGGGTCGCTCGTGCGCACGCAGGCATCGACCGCCAGAAGGCCGAGGCCCAGATCGAACAGGATAGCGTCGCGGTCCCGTTCGCGGGCGGCGTCCCGGTCCGGGCCGAGTTCCGTAACCACGCCGCGCCGGTTCATCCCGCAGTTCGCCTCAGGCAGGCAAAGGGCGACGGCGTGGTTCCAGCCGGTCGCGATGGCGGTCTCGTAGGCCACCGGACGCAGGTCGGGACTGGGAGCGAGCGCGATGGCGCCCCGCTCCGTCGCCAGACCCATGCGCCCGTCCGGCAGCGGCGACACCGCCTCGTCGGGATCGCGCATGAACTCGGCGATGGCCCCGAAGCTGCCGAGGCTCCAGGCGGTGCCGGGGTCGGCTAGTGCGTCCCGCAGCAGGGTCGTGACCGCGTCAGCCCGTGGTGGTGACGTCATCGCGTTCCTCCGTCTGAGCCCCGGACCGCGCCCAGGGCAGGATGTATCGGGTTCCGTCCGAAGCCCAGCCCCGCTCGGCCCTGACCCCGAACGCCTCGGTCAGTATGACGTCGGTCAGGGCCTCCTCCGGGGTGCCGTCCGCGACGAGGCGGCCACCGGCCAGCACGACGATGCGGTCGCAGAACCGGGCCGCGAGCGTTAGGTCGTGGAGCACTGCGACGACGCCGGTGCCGTCCCGGGAGACGCCCCGCAGAAGCGCCATCGCGTCGAGTTGGTGTGCGGGGTCGAGGGCCGTGACCGGTTCGTCAACGAGAAGCCACGGCGCCGCGACCGCGAGCGCCCGGGCGAGCAACGCGCGCATGCGCTCTCCCGAGGAAAGGGTCGGCTCGGCTCGGGCTGCGAGATGGGCGATGTCTGTCCGCGCCATAGCCCGCGCCACCGCAATCTCGTCGGCCTCGGCCAGGGATGCGAACGCACGACGGTGCGGCAGCCGGCCGAGCGCCACAATCTCACGAACCGTCATCGGCCAGCCGACGCCGGTCCCCTGGAACAGGGCGGCGATGCGGCGGGCACGCTCCTCGCGGGCCAAGCCGGACAACGAACGGCCGTCGAGGGTGACCTGACCCTGCGTCGGGACAATGAGCCCCGCCAGAACACGAAGGAGTGTGGTCTTGCCGGCTCCGTTTGGGCCAACCAGCCCGACGAAGCGGCCGGGCTCCAGGGTGAGACCGATGTCTGAGAGGATGGTCCGTCCATCCAGCGTCACCTGGGTGTCGTGCAGGCCGAAGCTCATGCCCGCCTCCCGCGGCTGCGCAGGAGCAGCACGATCAGGAATGGCGCCCCGACCAGAGCGGTCACCACGCCGAGCTTGAGTTCCGGCCGGGTGGCGAGCAGGCGCACGCCGATATCCGCCGCGAGGACCAGGACCGCCCCCGCGAGGCCGCTCGGCAGCAGGCACGCGCCGGGGCGAGCACCAACAAGGGGCCGCATCAGATTCGGCACGACGAGGCCGACGAAGCCGATAGCACCCGAAACCGCGACCCCGCTGCCGACAGCCAGGGCCGCACCGGTGACGAGACGCAGGCGCACGGACACCAAGCCGACCCCGAGGCTCGCGGCGGTGTCCTCGCCAAGCGTCAGGGCGTCGAGGGCGGAGCCTGTCGACAGCATGAGAGCCCAGCCGACAGCCATCAGCGGAAGGCACAGGAGCACGTGGTCCAGACTACGGTCGCTGAGAGAGCCCATCAGCCAGAACACGATCTCCAGGGCCGCGTAGGGGTTCGGCGAGAGGTTCAGTGCCAGCGCGGTCAGTGCCCCGGCCAAGCTCGACAGCCCGACTCCCGCGAGGATCAGCCCGAGGGTACTGCTGCCGCGGGCGGCGAGCGCGTTGAGGAGAAGCGCGGCCACGCCGGCGCCCGCGATGCCGCCGAGCGGTAGGGCAAGGCTCACGGTAGCGGCGAAGCCACCATAGAACACGACCACCGCGCCAAGCGCCGCCGCGGAGGAGATGCCGAGGATGCCCGGGTCCGCGAGCGGGTTGCGCAGGTAGCCCTGCAGCGCTGCGCCGGTCAGGCCGAGGCTGAAGCCAACCAGCACTCCGAGCAGGGCGCGCGGGATGCGAAGCTCCCACAGGACCAGGGCCGGAAGCGTCGTGCGACCGGTAACGAGGTCCGCGAAGGCGGCGGGCACGTCGAAGGGTGCGTAGCCGATGGCGATGGAGGCGAGCGTCAGCGCGAGGGTGGTGAGCCCCAAGACGGCGATGACGGTTCGCCGGGCGCGCGGCGTTCCGAGGCGACGGGAGTCCGTTGGACGGAGCGAGGTGACCGGCGCATTCATGGCCGAGGTGCCTGCGTATTCACTGCGTCGGCGAGGCGCGCCACCACCTCCGCGACCTGCGGCCCCGGACAGGTCCAGAAACGGTTCGGGATGTCGACCGTCCGGTGTGCCCGCGCGAGAGCCCGAAAGACCGGATGGTGCAGGAGTGTGTCGGCGAGCGAAGGCGAGCCCGGTGCGCCCTCGTCGACGACGATCAGGTCCGGGTTCGCCAGCGCCGCCGCTTCGAGGGGCACCTGCCCGAAACGGTCACGCCCGATTTCGGCCGAGACGTTGACGAGGCCGGCGGCGCGGATCAGCGCGTCCCCGAGCCCGCCGGGTGCCACCGTGAAGGCGTTCGGGCGCATCACCAGGGCGCGGAGAGGCCGCCTAGCCGGCACGATGGCGGCAAGACGCGCATCAAGCGTCGCCACCATCGCCTCGCCCCGTTCGGGATGGCCGAGCGCCGCCGCGACCTGCCGGATCTGCGCGCGGACGCCGTCGAGGTCGGCCGGCACGCCGAGTTCGAGCACGGGGGCGCCGACGCGTTTGAGCATGCCCACCGTGGAGCGTGTCGTGAAGGCACCGGCGATGACGAGATCGGGCTTCAGGGCCACGACCTCCTCGGTGAGCCCCCGCGTCACCGGCAGCCCGACCGCCTCGGTCGCGACCGTCGACCCGCGCGGGTCGCGGGCGAGGTAGGTGACGGCCAGAACCTGGTCACGGTCGGCCAGCCGCAGGACGAGCTCGTCGGCGCACAGGTTCATCGAGACTACCCGCACGGGTGCCGCCGCCGCGCCCATGGGTACGGCGGACATCATGGCCGCGAAGGTGATCACGAGGCGCGAAGGCATCGGCGACCTCAGAACGACGTCACGCGGACGCCGCCGTAGACGGCGAGCCCCGGACCCTGGAAGCCGGTCGGGTTCTGGTAGCGCTGGTCGAACAGGTTATCGATCCGCCCGAACACCGTCAGGGTCTCGCTCCAGGCGTAGTTGACCGAGAGGTTCACCAGCGTGAAGCCGGGGGCCTTCAGGCGGGGTACGGAAAAGTCCCGATTGCCGTCCACGAACGACCCCAACACGATTAGCGTGCCGGTCATGGTCAAGCCCGGCATCAGGTTCCAGATCGCGGTCGCGCTGACCTTGTTGCGTGGCCGACGCAGCAGCTCTTGGTGGGCGATCTCGTCCTTCGTCACCGTGGTGGTCCAGTCCAGCCGCCCGCTCCAGAACTCGTTGAAGCGCAGGGCTACGAAGCTCTCGGTGCCAAAGGCGGTCGCACGGCCGACGTTCACGTTGGTGGAGAAGGTCGGGTAGTAGGCCGTCTGGATCAGGTTCTTGAAGTCGGTCTGATAGTAGATCGCACCCACGGTCATGAAGCCGTCGAACAGCGGCTGCTCGAAGCCGCCGTCGAACCCGAAGCTTTCCTCCGGCCGTAGGTTCGGGTTCCCGAAGAAGCGGAAGCCCGGATAGTCCTGATAGAGCTGGCTCAGGGTCGGCGGCTTGAAGCCGGTGCCGACGCTGCCCTTCAGGCGGGTCTCGGTGCCGGGCACGATGTAGCTCGGCGCCACCCGGAAGGTGGTCGCGCCGCCGAACTGGTCGTTCGCGTCGTGGCGGATGTTGGCGACCAGCGCGGCTCCCGCGAAGGGTGTCGTCTGAAGCTCGGCGAAGCCGGCGGTGTTGCCGTTGGATCGGTCGATGCCGGTCGTCTCGAAGCGCTCGTCCTCGCGCTGTGCCCCGAACAGGACGAGGTTGCCGGGTGAGACCTGCCAGTCGCCGCGGTAATCGAACCGGGTCCGCTCCCCGAGGTAGGTGGTGGGCGTCGGCGGCGCGAGCGGGTCGAGCGGGCCGGCGAACAGGCGGTCGAACTTCGAGTAGTTCGCCCCGAAGACGTTGTGGAAGCCGGGCACCGGCGTCCACTCGGCCTCGCCCCTCATGATCAGTTGCTGCTGGTCGTTGAGGTTCCGGTAGGGCAGTGGCACGTACGGGAAGCCGCCGTCGGCCTGGTCGAGATAGGTGCTGTCGGAGAAGCGCAGCACGTAGTTGAGGCGGAACTCGTCGGTGAGTTGCGCCCCGAGCTTGGTCGAGACCGTCTTGATGTCGGTGAAGGCGGTCCGCAACGGCACCCCGCGAGGCAGCAATTCGAACGGCGTGACCTGGACGGCGGATTGCCGGATGTGGCCGACCGACACCGAGTAGTCGAAGATGCCCTCCGAGCCGGAGATGTTGCCGAACTGGTTGAACGTGCCGAACGAGCCGCCCTCGACGGTCGCCGTCGCCCGGGCCGGTCCCTCGCCGCGCTTGGTCACGACGGAGATGACGCCGCCGATGGCGTCTGCGCCATAGAGGCCGCTCTGGGGCCCGCGCAGGATCTCGATCCGCGAGAGGTCGTAGGTCTGCAACTGGCTGAAGTCGAAGGCACGGTTCGGGGTCGACGGGTCGTTGACGTCGATGCCGTCGATCTGGACCTTCACGTGGTTCGAGTTGGTGCCGCGGATGAAGACCGAGGTCTGGCCGCCGGCGCCGCCGGTCTGCACGACGTTGAGGCCGGGCACCTGCTGGAGGGCATCCGGCACCGTCCGGCGCTGCTGCTCCTGAAGCAGGCGGTCGGTGAGCACGGTGACACTTGATCCTGTGTTGGCAATCGGCGTCGGCACGCCCGTGGCCGAGACCGAGATCTCGGACAGGGAGACCGACGCCTGTGCGCCTCCCTGGGCATCGGCGAACGGCGCGGCGACCTGCTGCGCGAGGGCGGGAATGGAGACGAGCAGCGCGGATGCGGCGCATGACAGCGCCAAGCTACGCCGAAGCGCGGAGGGAACGGAACAGGACACGGGACGGCCTCGGGGGACGGCTGTGGCACGTCACCGCGAACGAGGCCTCGGCGGTCGCGTCCTCCAAGGAACCACGCCGCCGCGACACCTCCCAGGACACCCCGCCCGGCAAGCTCCGCGTGTGACCACGGCTGACGGCAGGTCTCCTGGCTCGCGGGTCGTCGCCCTCTCATCGTCTTCCCGGGCGAGGCCGCCCAGTGACGTCGTGATGAAGGACTCGCCGCTTACAGTTGCGGGGGCAGCCGCGGCATCGGTCGAGCCCTCACGGGCGTGGCCTCACCGCGTTCCCTTTTGATCCCCGAGGGGAACCGTCCCGCTCAAGCTAGGCTGCGATGCGTCCATCCGTCAACGCATGGAAACACGTTGTTCAGATGTGTGGCGTCCGGGACGGGTCGCTCGTTGCCGCGATATCGCCTAGCCGACAATACCAAGAACTAGGGTCGGTAGGCTTTAGACGTCCTAGGTCGAGATCGGATCCCGCTCTCGAAGCGCCAATTCTCGACGCAGCTGCTCCTTCACGGCATCTCGTACGGCCGGGCTCCGAAGCTTGCGATGAAGGCTTTCCTTCGTATGGCCCTCGAACGGCCGCTCGGCCTGCCAGCGGCGGCGCGTCATTCCGATGATGGACTCTATCAGCATATCCCAGCCTGCTTTCCTATCGCAGGCTGTTACCCTCGCTCGCCGCGGCGTGGCCAGACCGGGCGGGACATCCCGGTCATTCCGACGGGCATGCCTGCTCTGGCTTCACGGCCGACGTGGGGCAACCGTCCTTCGCGCTGTCCGTTGACGGGCATTGCTGGAATGGAGGCGGCTAATGAAATCCCGGACCCTTGCCCCGATCGCCTTGGCCATGGCCATGTGCTTGGCAGGCCCTGCCATCGCCAAGAGCGACAAGCCCGGGGCCGACTGGATGCCCGCCGAGCAGGTCAAGCAGAAGCTGATGGATGCGGGCTACTCCAGCATCACCGAACTGGAGGCTGACGACGGCCACTGGGAAGGCGAGGGCATGAAGAACGGCGTGAAGATGGAGTTCCACGTCGATCCCAAGACGGGCGCCATCACCAAGGAAAAGCCCGATAAGGACTGATGGGCAAGGCCGGGCAATTCGCCACCGCTGAGGTCGGCGGCGGCAAGAAGGGAAAGCGCACGGCGTATCTGGTTGCCGTGCGCCGGAAGCGCGAGGCGATACGCGTTTACGCCGTGGTCGCGACCTCGGCTGAGGCCGCGCTTGCGCACGTGGACGTACTGACCGAGGACGGCATGGAGACCGAGGTTGTCGGTGCCCTCTCGCGGGACCTGACACGGAGCCTGGGTCTCAAGCCGGGCGAGATGCGGCTCGTCTGACGAGCCAGCCCCCGGCCCTACCACCCGGTACTCAGTACAGCCGCCAGGCTCCAGCCTGCTTCTTGGCCTTCTTCAAGTGGCGCAGGCCTCTGATCGCGCGGACGAGCTTCTTGGCCTGACGCTTCTCGCAGGTCTCGATGACGGGCCGACCGGCGACCTTGACCATGAAGTGCCCTTCGGCCGCCTTCTCCTTGGTGACGTAGTGCATGGTCGGTCTCCTGTCGTTCGGGGCTCGGACGTCGAGCGGCCTGTCTCCGGGGTAAGTGCATGCGGCGACGAAGGGCGCGCGGACGCCCGGGGTGCCTGGAATCGCAGATGGACACGTGGGCTGACCTCGCAACCCGGCTCCCGCCTTCGTGATCCTGACCGAAGCGGCGTTCGTCTTAACGACCGGAGACTCCCTGGGCCGCGATTTCCGCGGTCGCCCGGTCGAGATCCCGTTTGAAGCGAGGGTCGCGGAACAGCACCTCCGCGATGGCGGGCGCAGCGATCTTCCCGGCTTCGAGGTCGGATGGGAAATGGGTGCCGGCAATCATCCGGTTCTCCCCGTAGGAGGCCGCGAACGCGAACAGCGCCTGACGTTTCCTGGGCACGAGGCGCGACAGCACTGTGGCCGCGAGATACCCGAACGTGGCGTGGCCGCTCGGGTAGGACGTGCTGTCGGAGCGATGCCCGAACGTGGCGAGGTCCGGCTTCACCGTGTAGGGCCGCGGCCGGGCGATGGCGGCCTTGGCCGCCAGCACGGCGAGTTCGCCGTCTTGGAACACATGCTCGATAAGCGCCGCGGTGTCCGGCATCGTCTCCGTGGTGAAGGTCGGTCCGAGAACCCCGGTGAAGCGGTCGAGGGTGCACGGCAGGTTCGCGGTGATGCGGCGCTCGTCGTCGGGCGTACGAGCGCGGACGGCAGTTTCCACGGCCTGCATGTCCACCTTGGCCGCTTCCGTGCCGGCCTCAGGCGGGGGCGGCAGGACGCGCTGGAGCGTCATCGCCGCCGGGTCGATGTAGGTGCTGTGCAGCGTCCCGGCGGCGGCGGGCAGGGCGAGGGACAGGAGCACGGCCAGCGTCGCGGTGAACCGCTTACGCCCCCCAATGGCCACCAGATGTTTCACCGTCCCACCTCATGCATTGCCGGGTCGCAACGCCCGCAGCCACGCCGCCGGGCCGACCCAACGCTTCCCGGGGGCGGTCTCCGGCAGCAGCACCACGAGCACCCCCAGCGCGACCGCCGCGACGGCAGCGCACGCGAGATAGGCCGCATCGAACCCCGCCTGCTGGACCAAGGTTCCGGCGATGACGAATGACAGGGAAGCGCCCGCGCCCTGCACCGTCCCGATCAGGCCGTGGGCGGCGTTGTAGCGGCCGGTCCCGCGGGTGATGTCGGCCATCACCAGGGGCTTCACCGCACTGAGCAGCCCGGCACCGACGCCGTCGAGGCACTGGACCGCGATCAGCCAGTACGGGTCGCGCCAGACGAGGTAGAGCAGGGCCCGGGCGGGCAGCGCGGCGAAGCCGATCACGAGGAGGGGCTTGCGGCCCCAGCGCTCGGCCCGGCGGCCGACGATGAGCCCCATCGGCACCATCACCGTCTGCGCTCCGACGATGCAGACGGAGACGATGACCGACGACCAGTCAGGGCGCGCTTGCCCGATCTCCTGCGCGACGAGGGTCAGCAGCGGCGCGTTGGCGAAATGGAAAAGCCCCACGCAGGCCGCGAAGATCATGAGCGGCCGGCAGGTCAGCAGGGTCCGCCACCCGGCCGGGGCTTGCTCCCCGTCGTCCTCGCCGCCGCCGCGGGCCCGGCGCGCATCGATTGCACCCCGCGGGATGGAGTAGAGCGCCGCGGCCGAGACGATGGCGGAGGCCGGGACCAGGAGGAAGACCGCCCGGTCCGGGAACAGCCAGCCGACCAGCCCGATCAGAATGGCGATGGCGACGTTCCCGGTCCGCTCCAGCGCGGCGTTGCGGCCGAAGCGCCGGGCGAGCTTGTCGGCCGTGAATAGGCCGAGCGTGAGCGTCGCGATGGCCGGGCTCAGCATGCCCCCAACGGCGGCCAGCACACAGGAGGCTGCGAGCACGGGCCAGAATTGCGGGAAGAGCGCGACGAGGAGCGTGGCAAGAGAGAGCGCGACCAAGGCGCCGAGCAGGATCACGCGCTTGTCGCGCACCGCATCGATGGCTGTCCCGATGGGCGTCTGCGCCACGATGCCGACGATGCCCGACACCGTGCCGACAAGCCCGACCGAGGCGTCGTCCCAACCGCGATGCACGTAGAGGTAGACGTTGAGGTAGGGCTTGATCGCCCCGTTCACATCGATCAGCAGGAAATTCAGGAGGTCGAGAGGTCTAAAGATGGGCTTCCGCACCTGAGCGGCAGGCTGCCCGTCGTCCTCGCCGCTGTCCTGCTCCACGTGGTCGGCTTCCCTTTCCAGCTCACCTAGGGCGTCGCCGAACCAAACCGAATGAGGGAGCCACCCGTGGGCATGAACGACTTGCGGCCATGCTCGACCCAGTAATCACGGGCGGGTCGCTAGCCGTATGACCGCTCGGGGTGGTTTTCCGCCGGTCAGCTTTCGAGGAGCAATCGGTGGAAGCGGACATCGCCTCCGTGCCGGTTCACGATCCTTCTCGGACGTTCAGAACGTCGGCTTTAAGGTTGCCCGCCCGCGGAATTTCAGCGCGACGCCAAGCTGCCGGAGGTCCTTGCCGTCCTTGTAACCGCATCAGAGAACGCCGCGGTCAAGCGTTCAACAGGTCTGTCCTGACGTTCCAGAAGCACAACCTGCCGCGTGAGTTGCGGCTCGCCGAACATCAGGCAGGTCAGATCAAGGTTCGCGCGAGCGTCGTCGGAGAGCGGGATGACCGCGACTCCCAACCCCTTCTCGACCATCTTCAGGATCACCTCTTGGCTATCCAGAACCATCTCGTCCTGCACCTCCAGCCGCATGCGCCGCAACTCCCGGTCGATCACCCGACCGGCCCAAGCTTGGCTGTCGAAGCGAATGAAGGGCAGCGCCGTCAGGAGTTCACGCAGGCTTCGATCCTCGTGACCAGGAGGCGCGACGAGCCAGAAGTGATCCTCATAGAGCGACCGCCAGATCAGGTTCTGTGGGTGCGGACGGACAGGCTCCGTCGTGACTGCTGCGTCTAGTTCCCCAGCCGCGACCTGTAGGGCAAGTCCGACTGACATCCCGGCGGTCACCTGAACGCGAACACGGGGGTGGGATCGATTGAGCGCAGCCAGTGCGTCTGGCACGACGCCGGACAGCGCGGTGTGAATGACCCCCAGCTTGAGGCGTCCGGCGAGGGACTGCTCGTCGCTCAATGCCGATGCGATCTGGTCGTAGAGCGCCAGAACTTCAGCCGACTTCTCCAGCACGATTTGGCCTGCCGGAGTTAGCCGCGGCAACCGGCGAGAACGATCGAAAAGCTGCGCGCCGAACTCCTTCTCCAGCGCCCTGATCTGCAAGCTCACAGCGGACTGCGTCAGCCCAACAACCTCCCCGGCACGAGCGAACGACCCGTGTCGGGCGATGGCGTGCAGGGTCCGCAGGGCACGAAGCGACATGGCGTGATGATCGGCTCAAGCGATGAGTTTTTTTCATCGAATTGCAGAGATTTAAGAATTTTTCCTCGATCCAGCAAGCTGGTAGGTGGACTACTAGACGATCGTCCCCGGACCACGCATGACCATCGCTGTCCTCCAAGCACTCCTGCCAATCGTCATCCTGATCGCGCTCGGGATGCTGCTACGGCGGCGTCGCTTCCTAGATCGCAGCTTCTGGCCGCAGGCCGAGCGGCTCGGCTACTTCGTCCTGCTTCCATGCCTCTTCTTCGACGGCCTCGCGACCGCGCAGCTTGAGGCGCTGCCTGTCGGCGAACTCGCCTTGACGTTGATCCTCTCGACCATCCTCGTCGCGGCTCTCGTCGTCGGGCTGCGGCCCCTCATGAAGGTGGACGGCCCGGCCTTCACGTCGGTCTTCCAGGGGAGCGTGCGCTTCAACAACTATGTCGGTGTCACTCTGGCCGCTGGTCTGTTCGGGGCGAAGGGCATCGCATTGGCGGCGATCTGCAATGCCGCGATCGTGCCGACCGTCAACATCCTCTGCGTGATGGTGTTCGCCCGGCATGGCGCTGCTCAGATGACCGGCCCCGCCATCCTCAAGCAGGTGACGACAAACCCGCTGGTCATCGGTTCTCTCGGCGGCATCACTTTCCAGGCACTTGGCCTCAGCATCCCGCAAGGTCTGGAGCCTGCCATGAAGGCCCTGGGCGCAGCCTCACTACCGCTCGGCCTGCTCTGCATCGGGGCAGCACTGGAATTCAGCGCCGCGCGCCAGTGGGTCAGGCCGGTCATCACGTCGTCCGTCGCGAAGTTCCTGGCGATGCCCGTCGCGACCGTTCTGGTATCCATGTTGACGGGGCTGAAAGGGCCAGCCCTGACGACCGCGCTCCTCTTCCAAGTTCTGCCGACCGCCTCGTCCGCCTACATCTTGGCGCGCCAGCTTGGAGGAGATGCTCCCTTGATGGCGGGCATCACGGCGACACAGACCATCCTCGCCTTGGCCGCGATCCCGCTGATGCTGATCGGCCTCAACGCGGTCGTGCAGTTCTGACGGCGATCCCGCATCATCACCGCACGGCCCGTAGAGGTTGGCGGCTCTAATCCCGGCTAAAAACCATCACAGGAGGAACAAGATGTCGAAGACAGAACACGCAGCGGTCAGCCGCTATCCCGTGCCATCGATCGAGGACATGCCCGAGGACATCCGAGCGCGCATCCTGGCGGTTCAGGAGAAGTCCGGCTTCGTGCCCAACGTGTTCCTGATGTTGGCCTATCGGCCTGACGAGTTCCGGGCATTCATGGCCTACCATGACGCCCTGATGGACAAGGAGGGCGGGCTGACAAAAGCCGAGCGCGAGATGATCATCGTCGCTACCTCCGCCGTCAACCAGTGCCAATATTGCGTGGTGGCACACGGCGCGATCCTGCGCATCCGTGCCAAGAACCCTCTGGTCGCCGATCAGGTAGCCGGGAACTTCCGCAAGGCGGACATCACCCCGCGCCAGAAGGCTATGATCGAGTTCGCCATGAAGGTCTCGCAGCAGGGGCATCTCATTGGTGAGGCCGACAGCATGGCGCTGCGCGAACATGGGTTCAGCGATGACGACATCTGGGACATGGCCGCCATCTCGGCGTTCTTCGGCATGTCCAACCGGCTGGCCAACTTCACCAGCCTTCGGCCTAATCAGGAGTTCTATATGCTAGGTCGCGCGTAGTAGACCCGCTCCAGCAGCATTGCGAGGCTGTCCGGATAGCTCAAGGGCGCACGACGGAGCGTCTGCTTCCGGGCGGCAGGCCAATTTCTGCAATCCACCCGCAGCCGAAGTTGCCAGAGGTCCGGCGAATGACCGCTTTGGAGAAACGCACGCGGCGATCCAGGCGGCTGGGTTGGGTCGGTAGCAGGCCGGCCGCTGTTCCCGCGGACGATCTCCGAAGCAGACAGGCCGCTTACGGACAGACTCCGTCACGCCAATACGGCGGCGCGCGCAGAACCGGACGTTCGGCTGGGCGCCCATCTCGGTCGTTCAAAACATCTTGGCCCGTGCCCGTGAGCAGACGTGGCGCTAGGCGATGCTGCACCGTTGCAGTGCTTACCCCCTAGCTAGACACTGGCATCGCCTTCACACCGACGACCGTGATCCGATACCTGCCTGGAGAGCGTCTTTTCCCATTCGCTGCGGGGCAGCTCGACGGTTGGCCAGAGCATAAGCGGCGAACCCGAACCCGACCGCAACGCAGAAGCTGGTGGTATCGAAGGCTACGAACACCTTGTCGCCCTCGCGCAAGCTCGTGAGGAGATGACGGTTTGTCGTGACGCCGCCAACGATCGGGATGGCGAAGAACCCGGCGGCGGCGGTCGTCAGCGCGACGGTCCATGCCCGAGCCGGCGCGAGGAACACGACTGGAAGGGCCGTCAACAACCACCCGGCGAAGAAAGCCTGCACTTCGGCCTCAGGACGGGCAGGCATCGCAGCGGGCAGCAGCCGGTTGGCCAGTAAGTAGCACGCCACGGCAACCGGCAAGCCGGCCAAAGTGCCGACGTTGAGCGCGTGGACGAGCCGGTGGCCCAGCGGCATTCGCGCCGCAGAGTTGGGCTTGGGTAGACGCGCGACGGTCCATAGCACCAGGCCGGTCGCCACCATGGCGCAGCCCAGCAGGCCCGACAGGAAGAACAGCAGGCGAAGCGGCCAGCGTGCGAAGTGCGCCTCGTGCAGGCCGACCAACGTCCCGTGCACGGTGGTCGCGGCGCTGGCCGGCATGGTCGTGGCGAGGAAGGTGCCGGTCACGCCATCGAAGCCGACCGCGGGGTGGAGATGGGCCAAGCCCTCGGGCTCGTCCATCGTCACCAGCACCGTGCTCCGCGCGTCGCGGGGATTGTGGATCGCGATGAAGGTCGCCTCCGACCCGGTGAGGCGCATCGCCTCGCGGATCATCGGTCCGAGTGGTGCCAGCGTCCCCGGGGCGTGGTTCGGGGGACGGGCCGCAATCGTCTGGCCGCGGTCCTGGAAGTATCGCTCGCGATCACCGCGGTAGGCCGTGTCCACCCCCCAAGGCATGTACAGCAGCATCAGCGTGACGAGACCGGTGTAGGTGATCATCAGGTGGAACGGCAGCGCCAGCACGCCGGTGACGTTGTGCGCGTCGAGCCACGCGCGCTGGCGTGCCTTGTTAGGCCGGAAGGTGAACAGGTCGACGAAGATCCGCCGATGCGTGACGATCCCGCTGAGCAGGGCGATCAGCATCACCATGGCGCAGCCGCCGACAATCCAGCGTCCCCAGAGGGGCGGCAGGTGGAGTTCGTAGTGGAACCGGTACAGGAAATCGCCGCCGCGGGTGTCCCGCGCGGGAAGCGTGGCACCGGTAGCCGGGTCGAGCAGCGCCACCGAGAACGGGGCTCCGGGGGCGGTGCGCCACACGATCCGGGTCGCGGGGATCTCAGGGGTCGGCAGCGTCATGAACCAGGCCCGCGCGTCCGGGGCGCGCTCGCGTAGGGCGTCAACGGCGCGCTCCGCGGCGATCGGGACATCGACCGCGTGACCGGCGTGGAGTTCCGGCCGCATCCACTGCGAGATCTCAGTGCGGTAGTAGCTTAAGGTGCCGGTGAGGAAGACTGCAAACAGCACCCAGCCGACCACGAGTCCGGACCAGACGTGCAGCCACGCCATCGACTGCCGGAACGTCGCCTTCATCCAGCTCCTCCGTGGAGTGCCCAGACGAGGCCGCCGAGCGCGAGGGCCGGCAGCAGCAGGCCCAGCGCGGCGGTCGCGAGGCGGCGGGCCCCGAACGTCCACAGCACCGCCGCGGCGTAGACGGCAAAGCTCAACATCGTCGCCGTCGACGCAGCGTCGGCCCGGCTCATCGGCAGGCCGAGCGCCAGCGCCGCGGTGGCGAGACCTGCCAGACCATAGCCGGCGAAGACCGCCAGGGCGATCCGGGCGGCGACTGCGAGACGGGTGCGGGCCATCACCGAGAAGCAATTCGCTGCGAAGCGAAGATCGACGAGCGCGTCACCACTTGTAGCTCGCGCTGGCGATCACCCGGCGCGCGTCACCGTAGTAGCACCCGCTGCCGGTCGAGATGCAGGACGCCACGTAGTGCCGATCGGCCACGTTGGTGGCGTTGATCGCGAAGCGCCAGCCGTCGCGCACGTAGTGCACCTGTGCGTCGAACAACACGACCTCCGGCACGGTGAAGTAGTTGTCGACCGAGGCGTAGGACATGCCGATGTAGCGCACGCCGCCGCCGAAGCCGAAGCCAGCCAGAGGTCCGGTCGGGATCGTGTAGTCCGCGAACGCCGAGGCCAGGGTCTGCGGGGTATTGACCGGGGTCTTGCCGATCCTGGCGGCCGAGCCGTCCGCGACCGTCTTCAGGTCGTAGCTCGTGAACGACGCGGTGATGTTGAAGTCGGGCGTGACGTTGGCCTGCAACCCCAGCTCGACGCCGCGCGAGCGCACCGCGCCGATCTGGATCGTGTTGTTGATGTTGGTCGGGTCCGTCGTCGACACGTTGGTGCGGATCAGGTCGAACACCGCGGCGGTGGCGAGAAGCTGCGAGCCCGGCGGTTGGTACTTCACGCCGGCCTCGTACTGATCGCCCGTCTCCGGCTTGAACGGCTGGCTGAAGAAGTCCGTCCCGATCACCGGGTTGAAGAACGTCGCGTAGCTCAGGTAGGGGGCGAGCCCAAAGTCGAAGTCGTAGACGATGCCGTAGCGCTGGGTCGCCGCGTTGGCGCGCTGCTCGGTGGTCCGGCTCGTCAGCTTGTTGAGGACGTCGTTCTCGGTGAAGTCGCCCCGCCCGCTGGCGATGATGCTGAGCTCTGGGGTAATGTGGATCTGATCCTGGGCGTAGATGCCGAGCTGCTGGAAGGAGGTGCCCGTGACGCTGAAGGGCGTCGGGATCGGGGTAGGCACCCCGTAGACCGGTGCGAGGAAGTTGATGCGCAGCGCCGGCAGGTTCGCGGTGGTCGAGCTGCGCGCGCTGGTGCCGTCGAGCTGAGCCTGCTTGTAGTCGAGGCCGAACAGCATCGTGTGGCGGAACGGTCCGGTGTCGAAGCGGGCTTCGAGCTGATTGTCGACGTTGAACAGGTTCTCGCGGCCAGAGGATTGCGAGCGATAGCGGTTGAGTACCGTCTGGTTCGTGCCGGCGACGTAGCTACCGGAGATCAGGGTGTTGTCGTAGCCCTGGGTGAACGAGTACCGCAGGTTCTGCCGGAAGGTGAACACCTCGTCGAAGACGTGCTCGAACTGGTAGCCGCCGTAGGCCTGCGTGCGTCGGAAGCGGTTGGCTTGCGGGTCGTTGATGTTGACGTTGAGCGGGATGCGCAGGCCGAGGGCCTGCGGACGCACCGTGCCGACGTAGGGCAGGAAGCCGCCGATGCGGCCGGTCTCATCGTGCTGGAAGCTCGTCAGGACCGTGAACGTGGTCGCCCCGTCTGGCTTGTAGGTGAACGACGGGGCGATGTAGCCACGGTTGTCGTCGGTGCCGTCGAGCTGGGTGCCACCGTTGCGGCCGAGGGCGGTGAGCCGATAGAACCAGTGCCCCTCCGCGTCGGCCGGGCCGCCGACGTCGAAGGCGAGATACTTCTGCCCGTAAGAGCCGCCGCCAGCCTCGACGTAGCGCAGTTCCTCCAGCGGCGGCCGCTTGCTGATCAGGTTGACGAGGCCGCCGGGTCCGCCTTGTCCGAACAGGACGGCCGCCGGCCCGCGCAGGACCTCGATCCGCTCCAGACCGAACGGATCGACCTGAAACGTCCCGTTGCCGTACTGCAGAAGCTGTAGGCCGTTGAGGTATAGCCCGGTGTCCTGCGCGGTGAAGCCGCGGATCAGGTAGAAGTCGATCCGGCTGCCAGGGCCATAGGTGCCACCGTAGACGCCCGGCACATACTTCAGTGCCTCGGGCACGGTGAGGGCCCGCTGCGCGTCGAGCTGCTGGCGCCCGATGACGGTGATCGACTGCGGTGTCTCGATCAGCGGCGTATTGGTCTTGGTCGCGGTCAGCGATCGGGTGGGCACGAAACCGTCGATGGGGCCGAGCGGATCCTCCTGGCGGCGTCCGCCACCGCCTTGGCCGGTGACGCTCAACTCCTCCAGCACGACTCCGGCTTGTACGGTCTGATCGGCGGGGTTGCGCGCCCGAGGGCGCGGCGGGGTCGCGTCCTGCGCCTGGGCGGCACCGATGGCGATCGGCCTGAACGGAAGGGCTTGGATCAGGATGCCGAGCGAGACGCCCGCGAGGGTGAGAGCACGCACGGTGCCTCGTTGTGCCTGATCTCGACGCATGAACACCGTGTCTCTCTCGCGCTGCGGGCAGCCGCCCGCGTTCGCCGGGAGGACGCCCAGCGGGAATGCAGATCGCAGATTAGAAATAAGCTAAACTACTGTTTTGCTTAACGTTTCTGTCGGCGGGATAGGCGCGATCACGAACGCGTGCAAGGCCAGGAATGGCAGGGGCTGTGGGTCGTGGCCGAAACAGCACAGCTGCTTCGCGGCACTCACGCGTGGGAGGCGTTGCCTTAGGGCGCGGCACCGTGCGTCTTACGATCGGCTACGGGTCGAGGAGTCCTGTCACGACGATGCTGGTGGAGCGATCGTTGCCACGGCGCACCGTCGCGGCGACGCCGTACACCTCCGCCAGCGTCGCCGCAGTGACGGCTCGTTCCGGCGGCCCGTCGGCGGCCACGCCCCCGCCATGGATCAGGACGACGCGATCGGCCCACGTCGCGGCGAGGCTGAGGTCGTGCAGCACTGCCACCACGATCAGGCCGTCCGCGGCGAGGCTGCGCAGGACCGTGAGGACGGCGTGCTGGTGGCGCAGGTCCAGCGCGCTGAGCGGTTCGTCGAGGAGTAGCAGCCGCGGGCGCCGGACGAGCGCCTGGGCCAAGCTCGTCAACTGGCGCTGTCCGCCCGACAGCCGATCGAGCCGGGTCTGGGCGAGCGCCGTGAGCCCGAGCCGATCGAGGACGGCGGCCGCTTGGACTGGCGCTGGCGCGCCGTGCGCCGGCTTGCCCGCCCTGGCGGCGTGGACGACGGCCTCCATCACGGTGAAGGCGAGATCGGAGGGCAGCGCCTGCGGCATGAACGCCACGCCCTCCGCTCGGCGGGACGCCGGGGCGCCGACCATCTCGCGGCCGTCGAGCCGAATCGAGCCCGCGGCCTGAACGAGCCCAGCGAGCGCGCGCAGGAGCGTCGACTTGCCCGCGCCATTCGGCCCAGCGACGATCGTGAGTCGTCCAGGCTGTATCATCGGCAGCGTCAACCCGCGCAGGACCGCGTGCCGGCCGTAGCCCACCCGCAGGTCGGCGATCGCGAGCCCCGCCGACCCATCGGGCATCATGGCGCAATCTCACAGCATGGCGTCATGACGCCACTCTGCGCGCGATCAGGATCATGAAGAACGGCACCCCGATCAGCGCGGTCACAATTCCGATCGGCAGCATCGTGCCGGGTACGAGAAGCTTGCTCGCGGTGGAGGCGAGCGAGAGCAGCAGGGCGCCGGTGCACAGACTCGTTGGGAGCAGGAAGCGATGGTCCTCACCGGCCAGCAGCCGCGCGAGGTGCGGCCCAACCAGCCCGACGAAGCCGATCGTCCCTACGAACGCCACCGCCGCCGCCGTCAGAACGCTGATCCGCACCATGGCGGCCAGATGCAGCCGGCTGACGTCGATGCCGAAGGTGCGCGCGCGTTCATGACCGAAGCGCAGGGCCGTCAGATCTGCGGCCGAGCGCTGCGACAGGGGGACGATGATGGAGAGGATCGCGGCCAGCGCGCCGATCTGCGCCCAGTCCGTGCGGCCAAGGCTCCCCATCGTCCAGAAAACAAGCTGCTGCAGCGCCTGCTCGGTCGCGGCGAACTGGAGCAAGGCCACCAGGGCGTTGAAGCTGAAGAACAGCGCGATGCCGAACAGCACGACGCTGTCGCGCCCGCCTCGAAATCGCGACAGACCCTGGAGCAGCAGGGCCGCCGCGAGCGCGAACGCGAAGGCATAGGCCGGCACGACCCACGCCTGGGGCAGGTACGGCAGGCCCATGCCGGCCACGATGCAGAGCGCCGCGCCGAAGGCGGCGGCCGAGGCCAGCCCCAGGGTGAAGGGGCTCGCGAGGGGGTTGTCGAGGACCGTCTGCATCTCGGTGCCCGCGAGCGACAGGGCCGCGCCGACCAGCAGCGCCGTCACCGCGGGCGGCAGCCGGACCGCCCGGACGATCGCCGCTTCGGCGGGCGTGACGCCCGCCGGGTCGAGCAGCGCGCGCAGCACGTGCCCCGGCGGCAGCATGGCGGGGCCCGTCGCCACGTCGAGCAGGAACGCGAGCCCGACGCAGAGGATCGCCAACGCCAGCCAGACCGCCCGCCGCCGCAGCGTCTGGGCGTAGGCCGCCGCCGGGTCCGGCGTGGCGGGGAGGCCGGCGGTCATGGGTCGATCCAGTAGGTGCCCGCCATCGGCACCGCGAGAAAGCGCGCGTTGATCTCGGCGAGGGTCGCCTCGGGTTCGATGCCTTCCATGAGTTCCGGGTGCAGCCACTTGGCCATGACCTCGACGGCAAGGAAGTTTACGGGCGAGGCTCCGAACCCATGCCAGAGCCCGTAGGCTCGGCCAGCCCGCACGGCCGACAGCCCGGTGAGGCCCGGTGCGCGCAGCACGGCGGAGAGCGAGGTGCGCGCCGTTTCTCGGTCGATGCCGTGGCCGAGGGCGAGCCCGCCCCGCCCGGAGCCGTACGCGCCGCCGGTGGCGATGTAGACCGCGGGGTCGAGGCCGATGAGCGCTTCAGGGCTGACCTGGCCCGTGGCCCCCGGCAGGAGTAGGGCCGCGGCGTTGGCCCCGCCCGCGGCGCGGATGTCGTCATCAAAAGTCCCCCGGCCGGGGGAAAAGCAACAGGCCATCGCCCCGGCGTGGGTGTGCAGGAATACGGCGGGGGCCGCGCGCGCGCCGCGCAGCCTCTCGGCCACCGCCGCAACATGGCCCGCCACGAAGTCAATGAACGCTTCCGCCTCGCGCTCCCGCCCGAGCAGGTTGCCGAGCGCGCGCATCGCCGGAGCCGTGTCGCGCATGGGGTGCTCGCGGAAGTCGATCACGGCGGCTGCGATCCCCGCGGCCGCCAACGCGCGCAGCAGCGCATTGCTCCCGTCGGCGTCGAGGGGGCCTGCCTGGGCCCGGCCGAGGATCACGAGATCGGGCGCCAACGCGATCGCGCGCTCGGCGGGGAAACCGCCGGGTCCCGCCTCGACCGTCGGCACCGCGGCGAGCGCCGGGAAACGCCGCGCGTAGGCCGCGTGAACGTCGGGGCTCTGCCGTCCGAGATCGCGCCCGATGCCCACGAGGCGTCCGACGGTGTCCCGGTCGATGAGTGCGAGGGCCGGCAGGTCGCGGCCAGCCGCCAGCAGGATGCGGCGGGCCGGCGCCGCCAGGGTGACGCTGCGGCCGAGGCCGTCGATCACCGTCACAGGGGCCGCGATGGCCGGGACGGCCAGGGCAAATGCGGCGAGGAGGCCGGCCCAGGCGAGGCAGCGGGGGCTCACCGCGTCGCCGCCGGGCGGGCGAGGAGGAAGGGCAATGCCCGGCTGATCGCGGCCGGCACCACGGAGACGTGATTCTCGCCGGGGAAGATGTGGAACTGGACGCGGGGGCCCGCCGCGCGGTTACGCAGGCGCTCGGCCATGGCCTGGGCGTTGCCGATCATAGCGCGGTCCGAGCCTCGGGCGGCGCCGCGTCGCGGGCCACCGGTCCCACGGGGCGAACGCTCCTCCAGCTCCCCCGCCGTGATCATCACCGCGGCCGAGGCCGGGAGCCGGGCGGCCGCAGCCGCCCGCAGCAGCGCCCCGCCGTCGAACCAGAGCGAAGGGCTCGCGGCGGCGTAGGCCGCGAAGGCCCCCGGCCGCGTCAGGAGCGCGTGGAGTGCGAACAGGCCGCCGAACGAGTGGCCGAACAAGGCGCGGTGCGGCGCGCGCAGGCCGAACCGGGCATCGACCATCGGGCCGAGTTCGTCGGTCAGAAACGCTAGGAAGGCGTCGGCGCCCCCGACGGACGGGGCTCCCGCGGGGTCGGCGCCATCCGGGCACGGCGGGGTGAGGTCGTAGCGGCGGCCGTCCACATCGAGGGCCTCGTCGGTCGGGTAGCCGATGCCCACGGCGATGGCTGGGCGCACTCCGGTTACCTCAGGCCGCCGGGCCTGCATGCGCAGGCTGTCGACCAATGTGCCGAACCACGCGTTCCCATCGAGGAGGTGGACGACGTCCCACCCCCCGGGTGGCGGCTCGGCGTCGGGCCACGCGAGGAAGATGCGGTAGGCGCGCCCCGCCCGGGAGCGGATATCCCAGCTCTCGGTATTGGGCAGGCGCACGCGGGCTGGGAACAAGGATTCGGGTCGGGTCAGCATCGCCTACCACCGATAGGAGAGGGTGGCGAGGACCGTGCGGCTCGTGCCGTAGAAGCACTGGTTGGCCGAGGCGCAGGCCGAGACGTAGTGGTTGTCGAGCAGGTTGGTGGCGTTCACGGCCGCGGTCAGCCCCCGGAGCGACGGGCTCAGCGCCCCGAAATCGTAGTGCACCTGCGCGTCGACCAAGAGGTAGCCGGGCACCTTGTAGGCGGCCGAGTTGACCGCGTCGCCGTAGGAGGATCCGATGTAGCGCAGGCCGCCGCCGAAGCCGAAGCCGCGCAGCGGCCCGCTCTGAAGGGTGTAGTCCCCCCAACCGGCGATGGTCTGGTCCGGCACGCCGATCGGCCGCTTGCCCTGCACCGCGACCCCGCCCGTCACCACGGTGCTGCGGGTGACCCGGACATCGGCGTAGCCGTAGGAGGCGATGAGCGCGAGGCCCGGCAGCGGCGAGGCCTTGCCGCTGAACTCGACGCCTTTCGAGTTCACCGCCCCAGTCTGGACCTGGCAGACCGTGCTGCTGCACCCGGTCACCGCCGTATTGGTGCTGGCGTGAGCGGCGTCGGTGGTCAGGACGTTGTACTGAGTCAGGTCGAAGGCCGCGACCTGGACGAGAGCGTCCACCCCCGGCGGCTGGTACTTTACGCCGGCCTCGACCTGCTCGCCCGTCGTCGGCTTGAACGCCGTGCCGCCGAAGCCCGTGCCGGCCTGCGGCTCGAACGAGGTGGCGTAGTCGGCGAACGGCGCCAGCCCGCTTTCGAACTGGTAGAGCAGGCCCACGCGGCCCGTGGTCGCCTCGCTGTCCGTCTCCGCGATCATCGATCTGCCCGTCGACAGGGTCGTGGTCTTGGACCAGTTGCGCGCCCAGTCGTGGCGCACCCCCGCCTGCAGGTGCCAGTTCCCGAACTCGATCTGGTCCTCCCCGTAGATGCCGAGCTGGCTGTTGTCCTGCCGCTGCTCGGTCGTGCGGCCGGGGATGGCGAACGCGCCGTAGGAGGGGTTGGCGAGGGTGTTGACGTAGCCCGTCGCGCCCGTGCCGTACCGGGCGGTCGGTCCGGTCCAGAGGTATCCCAGCCCGGTCAGCACCGTGTGCTTCAGCGGGCCGGTCCAGAAGCGGGCCTCGGCCTCGTTGTCGAGGGCGACCGCGTCGAGGCTCTCGACGTAGCGCTGCGGCGTGCGAGCGAGGCACAGGTTGGCTCGGCCCCCGCACTGGACCGCCGGCGCGTAGACGGTGCCGCTCGCCGGCACCGAGAACGCCTTGAAGTCGGTGTCGAGCTGGAAGTACCGGAAGTTCTGCCGCACCGCGAACGTATCGTCGAAGATGTGCTCAAACTGGTAGCTGAGCGCCGCCTGGTCGCGCCGGAAGCTGTTGTAGCGCGGATCGGCGACCTGGAAGGTGTACGGGATGCGGCCGTAGGCCGTCGGGATCAACGTCCCGAGGGCCGGCATCCAGTTCGACTGGAAGCTGTTGGGATCGCGCTGGTAGAGGCCCTGGACCGAGAGGGTCGTCGCGCCGTCGGGCCGCCAGGTCAGCATCGGGGCGATCATCGCGCGCTGGTCGGGGCTGTCCTTGACGGCGTTGTCGGTGTCGCGGCCGAGGCCGACCACGCGGTAGAGGAGATGCCCCTCCGGATCGACCGGGCCGCTCAGGTCGAAGCCGCTCTCGACGCGGCCGTAGCTGCCCAGGCGGGTGTAGACCTCGTTGTAGGGCACGGCGAGCGGGCGCTTGCTCACGAGGTTGATCAGGCCGCCGGGGTTGGACTGGCCGTAGAGCACCGAGGCCGGCCCGTGGATGACGTCGATGCGCTCCAGGAGGTAGGGCTCGACCGAGGGGATCGCGTAGTTGACGCCCTTGGGCAGGCGCAGGTTGTCGAGGAACTGCACGTAGTTGGCATTGCCGCCGAAGCCGCCGAAGCCGCGGACGAAGACGCTGTCCGAGCGGTTGCCGCCGCGCGTCTCGGCGGCCAGGCCGGGCTCGTAGCGCAGGGCCTGGCTCACCGTAACGGAAGCCTGCGCGTCGATCTGCGCACGCGGCACGACCGTGATGAATTGTGGCGTCTGCCCGATCGGCGTAGCGGTCTTCGTGCCGGTGGCGGTGATCGGTGGCGCGTAGCCGACGGAGGCGAGGGCGCTCTGGCCGGCCCCCTCGACGGACAGCGCATCGAGTTCGACCTCGGCGGCCTGCGCCGCCGAGGTCGGCGCAGCCTGAACGGCGCTCGTCGGTACGGACGCGAGCGCGCCGCCGAGGAGGAGCAGCGAGGGCCAAGCCTCGCGGCGGCGATGGGCGAACTTCGACACGACCTACCGTCCCGCTGGGTCACGCCGGTGCGGTCGAAGGCTTTCGAGCGCTCGGGCAGGCCCCGGTCATACGGATCGAAGGCTAAGCTGAGCAATTCCCATGACTTTCGAGATCGCGGCTTTCTCTTTCGATGTGATCTGGAATAATTCGGATCTGTGATCAGCGCATTTCGCGTGGCGATAGGCCGAAACGATTGCGGAAGAGCGTGGAGAGATAGGCGGGCGTGTAGCCAACCCGGTAGGCGGTCTCGGCGACACCCGCCTCTCCAGTCGCGAGAATGTTGTAGGCGAGTTGCAGCCGGTATTCCTGGAGGAACTCCGGGATGCCCGTCCCGAACAGGCGTCGGAAGCCAATCCCGAGGGTCTTCGCGTTCAAGCCGACCGCCGCGGCGAGCCGCGGCACGCTCAGCGGCTCGGCGTGGCAGCGCACGAGGATGTCGCGGGCGTCGGTCACGCGCTCGACCTCGCTCGCGGAAAGACCGCCGGTGGCCTCCGACGCATCGGGCGCGGGCAGGCACCGCTCCAGCGCGTAGGCCGCAAGTTCCAGGGATTTCCCGAGCAGGAACGGGTCGCGGGCGAACCCGCGGAGCGGGCACACCATGATCTGCGCGGCGAGCGAGCGGACGGCCTGGTCGGCGGCCGCGGTGATGAAGACGGGTCCGTGCCGCCCCCCAAGCTCGACCACCTGCGCCAACAGCGCCGCGAGCGGGACGCCGACATGCGTCTCGACGATCCCGGCCGAGAGGTAGACGAGGGCGTAGCGGAAAGTCTGCCCGGCCGCGAAGACCTGCTCGCGCCGGTGCTCGGACGCGCTGAGGACCAGGCTCACGGAGGGGGCTTCGACCGCGATGGGCGGGCGATCGTCGATCCGGCAGGACATCCGTCCCTCGAGGGTAATCGCGGCGGTTAGACCCCGCTTGAACGGGGTCAGGACGCGCTTCTCCTCTTGGAACTCGGTCTCCCCCGTCGACACGATCATGTCGCCGCCGAGCAGCGTCGTGAATCGTTTCGGAAGCAGGATGTTATGAGAGACGTCAGTCATGGACTCGGCGCGCAGTCATGATGACCGAAGTGCAGTCGATCTAGAATCATAACAAATAAGATTTAGCTTTCCCCTACATCGTTCGTGACGCATCCGTACATCTTCGCGACGAGACTGACCAGCGTCCCGCCCGGCGCCGTCTGAAAGCGCGACGTTTAGTAGAGACGACAACGCGATGCGGTGCGATCCTCGGATAAGGCTTTGTGACGTCGCAGCGGGGTGCGACGGGCAATCGCCATCGATGGCTGTTCGATCAGTTGGTGCCGCCTGGATGCGACACGCGCTTAGCCATCGAGGATCGCACTGACGGCGTCCGCTTCATCTGCGCCTGTGCCGGGAAGCGGACCAACTGCTTTCGGCCAAGGGCCGCCACCTGGACCGAGGAAACATCGCAACAAATATGTCGAGCTAGTTGCTACTAATAAAGCGAAACTCGCGATCAGTGACTCCCTTCGTTAGCAATCAAAGGAACTCGCTCGATCGGCTTCGGTTGGCATGCCATGGCACATAGGTGCCCCGCAAACCAGTCGTCGGGTCATTGGAGACGGCGACATCAGCCAAGCTCACGTCCGGTGCTGCTATGCGGACCCTAGGCACGTCCGCGTCGACGGGCGTGAGGCCCTCTTCTATGATCCCGCCACCGCCGCCGCGTCTCAAGCCGACATCGAGCGTGCTCGCGTCGCCTGCACGGTTCTGGCAATCCGGGTCGAGAGCTACGGCTATGAGGGCATCTACGATGGGATCTAACGCGCCCGTACGTGCTATCGTGGTGGTCGGAGCAGGCCTCGCGGCCCTGCGTGGGGCCGAGGCTATGCGCCAAGCCGGCTACACGGGTTCGCTCACGATCATCGGGGACGAGCCCTACCGCCCTTACGATCGGCCGCCGCTCTCCAAGCACGTCCTGACCGGTCACATCTCCGCAGATGCGACGACCCTGCCGAGCAGCCTCGACTGTGATGTCGACTGGCGCCTCGGCAGTCCGGCTGCGCGCCTCGATCGTGCGGCTCAGGTGGTTCACCTCACCGACGGATCAGCCCTGTCCTACGACCGTCTGCTGATCGCCACCGGCAGCCGCGCCCGGCCTTGGCCGAACCCGCACGAGGGCAAGCTCGCCGGTGTCCATTCCCTGCGGGGCCGGGACGATGCGGTCGCCTTGCGCGAAGCGCTCGTCGCCGGGCCGAAGCGCGTGCTTGTGATCGGCGGCGGCCTGATCGGCTGCGAGGTCGCGAGCGCCTGCCGGCAGCTTGGCTTGCCGGTGACCCTGGTTCAACCCGGCCCGGCACCGCTTGGGCGCGCGCTCGGCCGGTATATCGGCGGGATCATCGGCGCCATGCATAAGGTTCGTGGTGTCGAGCTACGACTTGGCGCCGAGGTCGAATGGTTGGAGGATGCGGGTGGTCGGCTCGTGCGCGCGCACCTCGCCGACGGCACCGCGATCGAGGCCGACGTCGCGGTGACGGCGCTCGGCGCGGTGCGCAACACCGAATGGCTGGTGGGATCCGGCCTGTCGTTCGACGCGGGGGGCGTCGACTGTGACGCGGACGGTCATGCGCTGGACGTGGATGGACGGCCCGATCTCGCGATCGCGGCGGCGGGCGACGTCGCCCGCTTCCCGCACCCGCTCTACGGCGGGCGCCGCATCGCCGTGGAGCATTGGGGACACGCGGTCGCGCAGGGCGTGCATGCCGGACGTGTGCTCGCCGGGGACAAGCCCGAACGGGGCTACGCCGCATTGCCCGCCTTCTGGTCCGGGCAAGCGGGCGTGACGATCAAGTCGGTCGGACTGACCGACGGTGCCGACGCCATGACGATCGCGCACGGCGATCCAGCTGCAGGACGCTTCCTTGCCCTCTACGGCCGGGCGGGACGGTGCATCGCCGCCGTGTCGGTGGATTGTGGGCGCTGGCTGCCGGCCTACGCCGCACTCATCGCCGAGAACGCGCCGTTTCCGCCAAAGGGGGCTGCGACCGATCGGGCCGGCCCACTCAAGATCCTCGCGTCGGGCCTGACCTGACGCCCGTTCGCGGACATGACATGGCCGACGCCAACCTCCTCAGGCAGATCAAAGACTACGCCAACCGCGCCGACCCATACCCACTCTACGCTCGCCTGCGTCAGAGCCCGGTCTCGAGGCAGGATGACGTGAGCGAGGGGAGCCCGGCCTCGAGCGAGGTGGCGCGCAGCGTTTGGGTGGCGGCAAGCCACGCCGCCATCACGCGACTGCAGAACGATCCCCGCCTGAGCGTCGAGACTCAGCCGCCGACCAAGCGCCCGTCCACCGGCAACCCGGTCACCGACTACCTCGTCAACCCGATCAAGGACCGGATCACCGACCGACACCAGCCGTTCCTGTTCCGCGACCCGCCCGCGCACGATCTCCTGCGCGCCGCCACCGTGCGCCAGTTCACCCCTGAGCGGGTTCACGCGATGCGAGCCCGCTCGGAGCGGCTCGTCGGCGAGATGCTCGACACCAAAGTCGGTGCGCGCGCGATCGACGTCGTCGACGACGTCGCCTACCCGCTGCCGGTCGCGGTGATCTGCGAACTGTTCGGGGTGCCGGACGGGGACGAGGCCCGGTTTAGCGATTGGTCGAGTCAGCTCGCCACGGCGGTCGAACCCGGTGTCGTGGTCAGCGACGAGGCCCGCATGGACAACGCCCGGGCCTTCGATGGCATCTCGGACTACCTCTCCGATCTCATCGCCGAGAAACGCAAGCGACCGCGCGACGACCTGCTCTCGGGGTTGGCCAACCAGGCCACTCAGGATGGCTATCGGATGGGCGACTTCGATCTGATCTCCACGGCGATCCTGATCCTGGTCGCCGGCCACGAGACCGCGGTGAACCTGATCGCCAACGCTTGGCTCACACTGCTGCGCCACCCGGACGAGCTGGCGCGCCTGCGCGCCGATCCGAGTCGCGCCCCGCGCGTGGTCGAGGAGGTGATGCGCTACGATCCTCCGGTGCAACTCGTCACCCGCAAGACGCTCAGCGCCATCGACATCGCCGGCACCACGATCCCCGCCGATGAGACGCTCATCCTGATGATGGCCGCCGGCAACCGTGATCCGGCCTCGTTCCCTGACCCGGACCGGTTCGATCCCGATCGCACCGGCACGCGCCATCTCGGTTTCGGCGGCGGCCTGCACTACTGCGTCGGCGCGCCCCTCGGCCGGTTCGAGGCGGAGGCTGCGCTGACTGCGCTGGCTCGCCGGCTGAAGGCACCGCACCTGATTGAGGATCCACCGCCCTATCGTCGCCCGGCGACCCTGCGCGGACCGGAGCGTCTGCGGGTGGCTGTCGAGGGGATCCTCTAGCCTGCTTCAGCGCCTGACAGCACAAGTCACAACGGGGTGCCTCGCACCCACGCCGACCATGCGTCCAGATGCGACGAGGTCTTGCAGGCTCTCTTGCGGGATCATCGAAGTAGAGGCTTTGGCTCGAAACCAGGGCTCGCCCTTCATGTGTGAACCCGGCTACGAGTTGCCGATGCCCGATCGTGGAGGGCGTAGGTAGCTGGCATGCCCGACACTCATCCCCTGATCCAGCGTCCAGGCTTGCGAGGCGCGCGCCCGCTCGCCGGTTTGCCCAGTTCGCCGCTCGCCTACGCCCTGCTCGCCCTGGCCTTGACGGCGGTCGGGTGGAACTTCGTGGCCGGCGATGCCGCCCGTCGCGAACGGCTGCACCGCAGGGAGTTGATCAGCCACAGCGAGCGCTTGCTCTCGACGATGAAGGATCTGGAGACCGGCATGCGCGGCTACGCGCTCACCGGCAAGCCCGAGTACCTCGAGCCCTATGCCGATGCGCTCGGCCGCATCCCCGGTGAGAGCGCCTTCCTCGACACCCTCGACGGTGGCTCGTCCGATCCTGCGATCGCGGCACTCGCCCCCGTGCGCAAGCTGCTCGGCGATGAGACGGAGTTCTCCGACCGGGTCGTGACTGCGCGGCGCGACCATAATTTCGACAGCGCAGAAGCCCTGATCGAGACCGGCGCGGGCAAGCGCCTGATGGACGCGATCCGTGCCGCCACCGCGACGGCCAACCGCTCAGCCGGAGAGGCGTTGGCGGAGAACGACCGTCGCGACAGCCTGCGCTACACCGCCCTGACGGCGTTCAGCTTGCTGTGCGCGACCCTCGCGATCGCGCTGCTGGTCCGCCTCACGATAGTACGCCGCCGCGAGAGCCAGCGCAGCAGCGGGCTGTTCGAGGGCGTGCTCGCCAATGCCCCGGTCGGGCTCGGCTTCCTCGACGGCGGGTTCAACATCTGTCACATGAACCGCGCGCTGGCGACGATGAGCGAGCGCGGTTTCGTCGCGGATCTCGGCGCACCGATCTGGACGCTTCTCCCGAAGCTGGAAGATCAGCTCACCCCGCTGCTGGAGGCGGCGCGCGACCACGGCCTCGTCAGCGCCGACGTGCCGGTGAGCGTACCGAGCGAGAGCGCGCCGGGCGGGACGCGCCACTTCCGCATGAGCTTCTACCCGCTGAGCCAGGATGAAGGGTCAGCTGTGGCCGCCGGCGTCGGCCTCGTCGTGGCGGACGTGACCATGGCCGTCCAGTCCGAAGCCCAGGTCCGCGCGGGCGAGGCGCTACTCCGGACTGTTCTCGACACACTGCCGGTGGGCGTGCTCATCGCCGAGGCACCATCCGGACGGATCACCGGCCACAATGCCCGCGCCGAGACGATCCTCGGGCACGGGGTACTGCCCGCGCAACCCGGCGACGAGCCTGAGCGCTGGGTCGGCTTCCACGAGGATGGCCGGCCGGTCGAGCCGAGCGAGTGGCCGCTGATCCAAGTGGTGCGTGCGGGCGAGCCGCAGTCCGAGCTGGAAGTCAACTATCAGCGCGGCGATGGTGCCCGCGCTTGGATCGGCTTCACCGGCGCGCCGATGCGGGCGGCCGACGGCGCGCTCGTCGGTGCTGTCGTGGTGGTCACCGACATCGACGCGCGCAAGCGCTCCGAGCACGTCCTCGCGGCGGCGAAGGACGCCGCCGAGGAGGCCAACCGCGCCAAGTCCGAGTTCCTGGCCAACATGAGCCACGAGCTGCGTACCCCGCTGTCGGCGGTGATCGGCTACTCGGAGATGCTGCAGGAGGAGATGGAGGACGCCGGCCAGGCGGACCTGCTGCCCGACATGAAGAAGATCGAGGCGAACGCGCGCCACCTGCTCGGGCTGATCAACGACGTGCTCGATCTGTCGAAGATCGAGGCCGAGCGCATGGAGGTGTACCCGGAGAGCCTCGATGTCGCCGCGACCGTGCGCGACGTCGCCGCCACGGTGGAAGCCTTGGTCGAGAAGAAGGGCAACGCCCTGGTCCTCGACATCGCGGACGGGCTTGGCGGCGCGTACACGGACGCGACCAAGCTGCGCCAGTGCCTGATCAACCTGCTGAGCAACGCGGCCAAGTTCACGGAGGGCGGACAGATTACGCTGTCGGCACGCCGGCAGACGGACGGCGACGGCGATCGGCTGGTGTTCGCGGTGGCTGACACCGGCATCGGCATGAGCGAGGAGCAGGCGTCACGCTTGTTCCAGCGCTTCAGTCAGGCCGATGCCTCGACGACGCGGCGCTTCGGCGGCACGGGTCTGGGGTTGGCGATCACCCGGGCGTTCGCGCACATACTCGGCGGCGACATCGCGGTCGAGAGCCGCGAGGGCGCTGGCACGACCTTCACCCTGACGCTGCTGGCGAGCGTGGCCGAGGGCGAAGAGAGACAGGCGCATGCGAGATCCTCGCGGACGCCGCAACCCGTGGCCGAGCCGATAGCGGGCAGCGAGGTCTTGGTCATCGACGACGATCAGGCCACCCGCGACCTGCTCGCGCGCTTCCTGGCCAGGGAAGGCTTCCACGTCGCGACGGCGGGTGACGGAATGGCTGGTCTCGAACAAGCGCGCACGCGGCGTCCGCGCGCGATCCTGCTAGACGTGACCATGCCGCGCATGGATGGATGGGCCGTGCTGCGCACCCTGCGCGCCGACCCGGAGCTCGGCGATCTGCCGGTGATCATGGTCACGGTGCTCGACGAGCAGAACCTCGCGTTCTCGCTCGGGGCGACCGACTACCTGCAGAAGCCGGTCGACTGGACGCAGTTGAAGGAGGCGATGGAGCGGTTCCGACCGAAGGCCCACGACGGGCCGGTGCTGGTCGTGGACGACGACGCCGACCTGCGCGCGTTGATGGCATCGCAGCTGACTCGGGACGGCTGGCAGGTGGCCGCGGCGGCGGACGGCCGAGCCGGCTTGACGGCGGTCGGCGAGCACCGGCCGCGGTTGATCCTGCTAGATCTGATGATGCCGGAACTGGATGGCTTCGGCTTCTTGCGCCTGCTGCGTACCCGCCCCGAATGGTACGACATCCCCGTCGTCGTACTGACGGCCAAAGACGTCACGGCGGACGACTTCCGCCAGCTAGCGGGGCAGGCCGACCG
This sequence comes from Methylobacterium sp. NMS14P, assembly GCF_028583545.1. NCBI lineage: Bacteria > Pseudomonadati > Pseudomonadota > Alphaproteobacteria > Hyphomicrobiales > Methylobacteriaceae > Methylobacterium > Methylobacterium sp. NMS14P. The sequence goes on from NZ_CP087106.1 coordinate 2,945,900, forward strand.
CGTCGTGCAGAAGGCCGGCCTGTCCTTCACCGACCTCTCAACGCTCCTGAGGACGCTCTACAGAGTTGATCCCACCGAGCATCAGCACGGTGGGCCGGGGTCGGATCAGGCCGACGGGACCGAAATAATCACGACGTCCGAATGATCAGCTCGTCAGTGCGCCCATGGGGTCAAAGATGCGGATCGTCGGCCGCTCGGAGCCTGCCCGCCGCGATGGCCTCTCGGAACGCCTGATAGTCCGCCTCATTCCGATCTCCGTAGGCCATCGCCCAATCGGCCAGGGCTACCCGCAGGTCGGCGCGGCCGTCATGACCGCAATAGCCCGCGATCGCCGCCGCATCCCCAGTCCGCGCGTGGGCCTTGGCGAGCAGCGCGCCGTAGGCGTGCGAGAAGTACAGCAGCGATCGGCCCGTCATGCGCGCGACTGGGATCTCGCCCTTCATGTTCTTCATCTGCCGCACGTAGAATGGCCGCCCCTCGATCTTCGTCCAGCCCAGCAGCGGATCACCCACCGCCTGCAGCAGGCGCTGGCCGTAGATCACGCGCTCGCCCTCGTGATCGGCATAGGGCTTGGGCATGCCACGCACGTACGGCGCGTGGGCCGGTCGCACGGCTTCCTTGACCTGGAGGAAGAGCGCGTCCTGATCCGAATTGCCACACAGCAGCGCGACGTACGCGCGGGTGCCGACGCTGCCGACGCCGACGACGCGGTGTGCGACATCGACCACGTGGTAGCGGCTGAGCATGAACCGCCGCTCGCGCGGCAGCGTCTCGGCGTAACGCTCCAGGCCGGTGGTGACGGCCTCGCGCGTCGCGTCATCGACGCGGACGAGGATCGGCGGCTCCTCACGGAAGCGCCAGCCGCCATCCGTGCGCCGCTCACCCACTCGGTCGAGCAAGCTCGTGTTGTTCTTCCGCCGCGCCTTCTCGACGGCCTTGCGCACCACGGCCTGCGAACGCGCGTCGATCTCGATGCCTGCGAAGGCGAGGTCCTCGGCGCGCGCCGCGCGCTGCCAGACGTCGAGCGAACCGCGCGGGGCGAGGTCGTCCATCGTGTGCTGGTAACCCGCCACCGCGCTCAGCGCGGCTTGGCGCCGTTCGGCCGGCGGGACATCGGCATCCCGCGCGGCGACCTCGATGCTCGCGCACAGGCGCTTCAGGTCCCACTCCCACGGCCCGACCGTGACCTCGTCGAAGTCGTTGAGGTCGAGCACCACCTCGCCCTGGGGTGAGCCAAACAGGCCGAAGTTGGAGATATGGGCATCGCCGTTCATCACCACGTCGATCGCGCCGCGCGGTCCCTGTGCGAGATCCCAGGCCATGACCTGAGCGGCCCCGCGCAGGAAGGCGAACGGCGAGGACGCCATGCGGGCGATTCGCAGCGAGATCAGGTGCGACTGCCGACCCTCGTGGGCCGCTTCGATGAGCGCGACCGGGTCGGGACGATCGCGGGCGAGATCGAGCACGGCATGAGCCGAGTGCGGCAGTTCCAAGCGCAGGATCTTGCCGGCGGCGCGGCGCTTCTCCCACGGCTCCACACCCGAGCGCAGGTCGATATGCGGGAAGTCCGCGAGGGGTTCGAGGACCGCCTCCTCGGCCGCTTCGATCACCGCTTCCTGCTCATCGACCACCGCCGAGGTATCCATGGGATGCGCTGACCGTTCCATCGACCTCGTCCGACCGCTTCAGACCACACCAACGGTTCGACCAGGGAATAAGCCCTTCGGCTCAACGTGGACTTAACCGCACACCACCCCGAGCGGCGATCCAGCCGTGACAAGGTCCGTCGCCTGCTCCGAGCCTCCTCGCGCGCGACCGTTCGAGGTAGCCGATTTGGTGTCGAACCGATCATTCTCGACCGCAGCCACTAAGACTATCGCCCGCGGGAGATCAGCTCAGCGGTCGACCTCTCACCACAAACCTGGAGCGCCTACATAGTCGCCGTATGTGCGCGTCAGCTCAGGTTCCCTCGTAAGCAGGTGTATCGCCATGGAGAAGACGTTCACCGCCCAACGAGAGGACCGCCCCGGCACAACATGGCTCGAACGCTTCCGGGCGGGGCGGGACGAAGCCGAGCGATGGTATCTCGGAGATGGGAACGCCGAACGCCCATCGGCTTCCGAGTGCCGTGCCGCCCTGCTGCGTCACATGCCGGAACTTGTCCCGCACTACGATCACGTGTGCGGGCTGGTCGGAGACGACGACCTGGCTCACCGCATGCTCAGCCACTATCGCCCAGCACCTCACCCGCAGGGTTGCAGCCAAGCCGTGTGGCTGGGCGACGATGGCCCAGCTCTGGTTCGCAACTACGATTATCCCCTCCCCATCATCACCGGGCGCATCGAACTCACCGCGTGGTCTCGGCGGCGCGTGATCGCGATGGCGCAACGACCCTGGGGCGGCTGCCTGGATGGGATGAACGACGATGGACTGGTCGCCAGTTGTACGCTCGGTGGTATGGCCAGGCGCGGGACGGGCTTCGCCATCATCCTGATGCTCCGCTACGTGCTAGAAACGTGCGGGTCGGTCGGGGAGGCCGTCGGCGCTCTGTGCCGCATTCCGGTCACCCAACTCCACAACGTCACGCTACTCGACGGGACGGGCGAGCATGCCACGCTCTTCCTCGGACCCCGGCGTGAGCCCGCCGTGACGCGGCTGAGGGCATGTACGAACCACCAAGAGGGGATGTCACCTGCATCCGGCTCAGCCCTGCGCCAGACCGTGCTGATGGACGCTCTGGGCGATCCTTTCGGAACATTGACGGGGCTGACGGTACTCTTCTTCGAGCCGCCGCTGTACTCGCGGAAGGCCGCGTTCACCACAGCCTACACAGCCGTGTACCGACCTGCAGAAAAGCGCGTCCATTATCTCTGGCCCGGGCAGCGTTGGAGCCAGACATTCGAGCGTTTCGTACCTGGGGCGTACAAGCACGACTATGGCGATCTCGAGCGGTGACCGCGGGTGAGGCGTACGTAGTTGCTCGCTTCTTTCCTTCTGTCGCATTAAAACGGATCACGACTTCTCCTCGATCCAGGCGGCGAGCTTCACGTGCAAGGCCGTTAGTCCGCTTCGTCATCCTTTCTGCCCGGAAGCAGACTTGCTGCTTTCGGCCATGTCCTGCCGAGGCCAAAGGCCCTCAGAGTGTCGCAGATGGGTGGTTTTCCGCCGGTCGGCTTCAGAGCGCCAGTTGTAATAAGCGGACATCCGTAGTTTTGAAGGGTCTGGGCCTAGCTTGGCAGTGGCATCACCGGCACCAGGCGGGCATCCAAACTCGTTCGGCCCTTACCAAACGCACCGCGAGCTAGACGTCGAGGGTCTTGCGCGCGAAGCTCTCGATGTAGTCCACGAGCTTGTCCGAGGCGGCGCCGGCGGCGTCGACGTCGCGTGCGGCCACCGCCTCGCAGACGTCGGCGTGGAGGTTGGCGGTCAGCGGCAGGTCGGCCGCCTGCTTGTAGTGCTGGTACCAGAAGCGCCGTGACAGGCCGGCCATGCTCTCAAGTGAGCGTACCGCGAACTCGTTGCGCGACGCGGACGCGATAAGGTCGTTGAACTGACGGTCCAGCCGCATGAACGCCAGGTCGTCCGACGCCGCGGCCGCCTCGCGCATGTCCTGCGCGAGGCCGGCGAAGACCTCCCGCTCCTCCTTCGTGGACCGCTCCGCGGCAAGGCGCGCGATCAACGCCTCCAGGACGCGCCGGGTCTCCAGCAGGCGCAGCTGTGTGCGCACGTTGATGTCGGAGACGAGGATGCCGCGACGGGGCATGACCACCACGAGCCCGTCGCGGGCGAGACGCTGCAGTGCTTCCCGGATCGGGGTGCGCCCAATCCCGAGGCGCTGGACCAGGTTCTGCTCGCCGAGCACCATGCCGGGCGGAAGCACGAGCGTCGTGATCATCTCCTCCAGCTGCTGATAGGCCCTGTCGGTGAGCGTCAGGTCGGGCAGGTCGTCACCGCCGGCCGTTCCGTCGGGCGACCCCTTCACAGCCTTCCTGGCTCGCTTCTCGCCATTCTTCGCGGCACGGACCGACGCCGTCTTCCCGGTCACGAAGTTCATGGACGACACCCCTTATTCTGCCCGGTCCGCTCACCGCGCCGCATAAGGGTGCATGGTGCCGGGCGAGCCCCTACGCAAGGGCATATCGCTGATATATCTTGCGTGGATTAGAAATATCCCGCAAAAGTGCCCGGCGCATACCAATAACGCAGGGAGGCAAGAGATGGCAGGGCAAATTGCGATACCGGCCGGCGACGCGCTGCCGGAACGGGCCACGACCGAGGTTCCAAGCCGCGTCGCGGCCGGGACGAGCGCGGTGATCGCGGCGCGGCTGGAGCGCCTGCCGATGACCGCGTTTCAGCGCAATATCTTTCTCATCATCGCGACGGCGTGGTTCTTCGACTCGATCGACCTCGGCTCGCTCACCTTCCTGCTCGGCTCGATCAAAACGGAGTTCGGCCTCTCCACGGCCCAGGCGGGCCTCCTGTCCAGCATGAGCTTCATCGGCATGTTCGCCGGCGCGGCGATCTCCGGGATGCTCGCCGACCGCTTCGGGCGTAAGGTCGTCTTCCAGATCAGCATGGTGTTCTGGGGCGTGGGCAGCGCGTGGTGCGCCTACGCGCCCGACGCGACCATGCTCGGCTACGCTCGCCTGCTGCTCGGCTTCGGCATGGGCATGGAGTTCCCGGTGGCCCTCGCCATCGTCTCGGAATTCCTGCCGACGGCCAAGCGCGGCCGCTACCTCGCGATCATGGAAGGGTTCTGGCCGCTCGGCTTCATCGCGGCGGGCTGCCTCAGCTACGTCCTGCTGAGCTACTTCGACTGGCGAGCCGTCTTCCTGGCGCAGGCCGTGCCGGCCCTGTTCCTGTTCGTGATCCGCTTCCTGGTGCCGGAATCGCCTCGCTGGCTCGCCGACCGTGGGCGGCATGACGAGGCCGATCGCGTGATGACGGACATCGAGAGGAAGGTCACCGCGCGTCTCGATGGTCGGCCCTTGGCCGAGCCGAAGGCGCTGCCCGAGCAGGCCCAGGGCGAGCGCCGCTTCTCGTTCCTCGAACTCTGGAGCCCGGGCTACGCGAGCCGCACGGTCATGATCTGGCTGACGTGGTTCTTCGCACTGCTCGGCTTCTACGGCCTCACCACTTGGCTCGGGGCCCTGCTGCAGGATGCGGGCTACAGCGTCGCCAAGTCGGTGACCTACACGATCCTGATCTCGCTCGCGGGCGTGCCGGGCTTCATCACCTCGGCGATCCTGGTCGAGCGCTGGGGCCGCAAGCCGACCGCCGTTCTGATGCTGCTCGGAAGCGCGGTCGCGGCCTACCTCTACGGCCACTCGCCCTCGTTCGCATGGCTGATCGCCTTCGGACTGATGATGCAGTTCTTCCTGTTCGGCATGTGGTCGGTGCTCTACGCCTACACCCCGGAGCTCTACCCGACGCGGGCGCGCGCGACGGGGGCCGGCTGCGCCTCGGCCGTCGGCCGGGTCGGCTCGCTCATCGGCCCCTACGTCATCGGCATCATCTTGCCGACGCTCGGCCATGGCGGCGTCTTCGCACTGGGAGCCGGATCCTTCGTGATCGCGGCGGCGAGCGTGGCCTTCCTCGGCATCGAGACCAAGGGCAAGTCGCTCGAAGCGATCTCGCACTGACCGGAACCGGCGGAACGCAGGCCGCTCCCGTCCCGCCGGACCGCCGAACATCACACGACAGTGTTGACAGTTGATATATCAGTGATATTTTGTAGCCAATCAAAGAGGGAGGGCGCCATGTGCCAGACGGCTCGCAACGCGGATGACGGTCAAGGCCGTTCCGTCTGTCGGGGATGCGGCGGATGCCCTGCCAGGAAGCCCACGGCCCCCCTACGATCCGCAGCCGTCGTGGGGTCGCGTACCCGGCCGGGTGCCGTCGTCGGGGCCGCCCGTCCATCGAACACCCTCGTAGCGATGGCGACCTACTGAACAACAACGTCGAAGCGGCCGCAGCGGCTGCCTTAAGAGCCAACGAACAAAGGAGAGGTGCAATGGAACTCGCGGTCACTAAGATGAGCGAGCGGCAGAGAAACTTCCGGGCCAACTACCGGCAGCGCGTCGCGGGCTGGTACAACGGTCTTCTGCACATCGCCATCATCTACACCATCGGCCTGACGGCACTGTATATCTACATCTCGAACATCAAGGCGCCGACCTTGGCGGAACTCGTCACGGTGCCGGTCGTGTTCCTGTTCTGCAACTTCTTCGAGTGGTGGCTGCATCGCTACGTGATGCATCGGCCGCAGAGCAATCCTATCGGGCGCGCCGTCTACAATCGGCATACCCTTCAGCACCACCAGTTCTTCACCGACCACGAGATGCGCTTCGCCGATCATCGCGATTACCGGGTGACGTTCTTCCCGCCCTACGCGCTGGCGACCTTCACGCTGATGTCGATTCCGGGCGCCATTGTGCTTGGCAACGTGTTCACGCCGAACGTCGGCTGGCTGTTCATCACCACGACGACCAGCATCTACATGATCTACGAGTTCATGCACTTCTGCTGCCACGTCGAGGACAACTGGTTCGTCCGCAACATGCCGTTCATCAATACGAACCGGCGTCACCACACCGCGCATCACGACCAGTCGATCATGATGGAGCGGAACATGAACCTCACCTTCCCGATCATGGACTGGCTGTTCGGCACCTCGGATCTCAACCGTGGCCTGCTCGGCACGCTCTTCAACGGCTACGACACGCGCCACGTGAAGACCGACATGCGCAAGACTTCGCGTACGCCCGGCGCCGCCGAGCCCGGCGCGATGCAGCCGGCCGAGTAGGCCCACGCCACACGCCACACGCCACACGCCACACGCGACGCGCGGCGCCGACGGGGCGCCGCCCCGACACTTGGGAGGTCTTCCATGAGCATGATCGAACCGAACGTCCTAGCCCTCGCGTGGTTCGCCCTCTTCGCCGGCGTCGCCAGCGTCGGGTTCTACGTCCTCACGGGCATGTTCCCGCTCGAAACCCGTCCCGACTTGAGGGCGCGGCCGCTGGGCCTGCTGATGCTGGCCGCCAACGTCGTGCTTCTGCTGGCGCTGGTAGGGGGCGGCCTCACCTACGGTGCCGCTAACCTGCGCTGGACGAGCCTCGTCATCGTGGGCGGCTTGGCCGTGCTGTTCGCGCCGGGCCTGTTCAACGTCTGGCCCCAGCGTTGGCGTGACGGTCTGGCCGGGCTCGCCATCGTGCTGGCCGGGCTCGGCGGCTCGGTCGGCCTGCTGCTGCAGGTCGGCTCCGTCTTCACGCTGTAACGACAACCACCGTTCCGGGAGGAATCCGATGCCGTTTCCCATCAAGTTCGGCTTGTCCGTCGCCGTCGCCTTGGCCGCGCTCGCGGGGTGGTTCTACATGGGCTACCTCGGCCAGGTCGGCCCGCGCTGGGCCGTGGCCTTCCTCGGCCCCTTCATGGTCTTCAGCCTCTGGATCTTCCCCGAGGTGATGCGCAGCCGCTCCGACGGCCGCACCCCGCGCCACCAGATGAGGGAGGTGCGGTCGTGAACAAGGTCTACGTGGGGGACCGGACCATCGACGGGATCGTCGTCACGGTCGACGGCGAGCCGCTCCCGGACAGGACGGACGCAAAGCGCTACTCGCGCAACGGCTTCGAGTGGAGCTACGAGGGGCCTGAGCCCTCGCAGCTCGCCTACGCGATGCTGGTCGACCACCTCGGCGACACGGCCCAGGCGGAACGCCTCCAGCCGCAGTTCATGCGCAGCGTCGTGGCCAACTTCCAGAACGAGTGGGAGATGACGACGGCCGACATCGACCGCGTCCTGCAGGGCCTGCGCTAGGCGCCTAATACAATTTCGGCGGCCTGGATCGGCCGCCTCGACCAGCGAAGATATTCAAGGGATGAACATGAGCGCGACCGCGGCGACGGCATCCAATGAGTCCGCAAAGAAGGCGGGCAAGCGGACGATCCTCGACATCCGCGCCGCCAAGCAGACCGGCGAGAAGTTCGTCTACATGTCCGTGCCCGACTACACCTCCGCCCGGTGGGCTGAGATGTCGGGCGTCGATGTCGCTGTCGTCGGCGACAGCCTCGCCATGGTCGCCCATGGCCATGCCAGCACCATACCCGCGACGATGGACATGATGATCATGCACGCAGCGGCGGTTCGGCGCGGTGCGCCGGATACCTTCGTGCTCGGCTGCATGCCCTACCAGAGCTACAACACCGTCGACCGGGCCCTGACGAATGCCACGCGCTTCATGCAGGAAGGCCAGTGCGATGCCGTGAAGCCGCAGGGCGGCAGGAGCCAAGCCCACATCCTGAAGGCGCTGGTCGACGCCGGCATCCCGACCGCCTCGCACATTGGGTTGACGCCGCACACCATCGCCAACTTCGGCGGCTTCAAGATCCAGGGCCGCACTGCCGAGGCCGCGATGAAGATCCTGGAGGATGCGCTGGCCATCGAGGATGCCGGCTGCTTTATGCTGGAATTCGAGGCCGTCCCAGCACCGATCGCAAAACTGATCTCCGAGCAGCTCACGATACCCACCATTGGCATCGGTGCTGGTGCGGGTTGCGACGGCCAGATCCTGCTCTGCTACGACCTACTCGGGGTGTTCACGGACTTCAAACCGAAGTTTACGAAACGCTACGCGAACCTGACCGAGGTCGCAGTAACCGGCATCCGCAAGTACGTCGAGGAAGTGAAGGCGGTAGCCTTTCCCGACGGCGACCACTCCTATCGGGTGGATCAGGCCGAGTACGAAAAGTTTCAGACGCTGGTCGAACGGCGGAAGCATGTTTGAGGTCTAGTTGACGTCGGCGTCCTGTCGATTGCCAAAGCCCTGCCGGCGAAAGACTTCTTGAAACCGAACCGGGAAGGACGCGACCCCCATGCCGACCTATGCATTCTCGACCGCGAAGGAACTGACGCCCCAGCAACGCGCGAAGCTCGTCGAGAACGTCACGGACATTCATCATGTGGAAGCGATCGCTCCACGGTATTTCGTGCAGGTCGTATTCTACAAGGTCGAGCCCGATTTGATCTTCATCGGCGGCGAAGCAGCCTCACATGACCACGTTTGGGTGCGGGCCGATATTCGCTCCAGAAGAACGAAGGACCAGAAGGCGAAGATGCTCCGCCGCATTATGCGGGAGGCCAGCGAGATCCTCGGCATATCGGACCAGGACGTGTGGGTGTACATCTCGGACATTCCAGCGCAGGGCGTGCTGGAATTCAGGAACGTGCTGCCGGAACCGGGTGACGAGGAGCAATGGCTGGCGTCGTTGCCTAGCGCCTTGCGTGATAAGCTTAAATATACTGCTTGATACCCGGAATATTGCCCCCCCCCCTCCCCCCCGACGCAAACTAATGCCTCAGAGCAGACGCTCGCCAGCAGCGAACCACCAAGTTGGGCGCATTTTTGCGAGAGCAACGACGGACGCGATGTCTGCTTTCGGAAAGCGCGCGATAGCCCTTATACGACGAGGTTGGGTCGGCAGACGTCCGTCCGCTTCTCCGGCACACCCTCTCCGAAGCCGCTGCTCCGCTTACGGCCAGCATTGGCCGCTGCGAGGGAGTCGCGTGGACGTCTCGGACGGGTGGAATGCGGCTTGTCCGCTTCTGAGCGACAAGGCAACAAAGCGGAAGCGGCCGCGGCACCCGCTCCCGGCACTTGGCAGGCGGCGAACCTCGACCGCGAGCAATAGCCCTGCGCCTTTTTGCGCGTATGGCGTAGGATCGCCGCATGGGACTGTTGACCTTCAGCATCAACGTCACCCTGGACGGCTGCGTCGACCACCAGGAAGGCGTCGCTGACGAGGAGACGCACGCCTACTTCACCCGTCTCATGGACGAAGGCGGGGCGATGCTGTGGGGCCGCGTCACCTACGAGATGATGGAGGGCTATTGGCCGGCGGTCGCTCGTGGTGACGTAGAAGCACCGCCGGCGGTGCGCGAGTGGGCGGTCAAGCTGCAGGCCAAGCCGAAATACGTAGTGTCATCGACACGAACAGATTTTCAGTGGACTAACAGCCACCGCATCACTGATGATCTGCGGGCAGGCGTGCAGAGGCTCAAGGACGCGACACCGGCAGGTGTGCTCCTCGGTAGCGGCAAACTCGCAACCGAATTAGACCGGCTGGAGCTGATCGATGAGTACAAGGTCCTCGTCCATCCTCGGATCGCGGGACACGGCCCGACCCTATACCGGAGCGGTCTCGCCAGGACCCGGCGGCTTGAGCTGATCTCGGCGAAGCCGCTTCGAAACGGCGCGGTAGCGATCCACTACCGACGCGAGGCCTGAGCCGACGCAACCCCCATGCACCGCACGGGGACCGAGGCGTCCCGGATGCACTGCCACCGAGCAATCGAACGGCTACGTCGGCTTTCTTCCGGTGCGGATGCGGGTGCACTCATAGTGCTGTCCGGTGAGTTGCAGCCTGCACGACGTGCCACGAAGCTGTCGCCTACCAATAAGCGAGAAGGACGGCCAACCGTGTCCACCGAACCCGTCAAGGGGCCAGCCTCGTACTTCCCGTCCATCGAGAAGAAGTACGGCCGCCCCATCGACGAATGGCAGCAGATTGTCCGCGACCGGCTTCCGGCAAAGCACATGGACCTCGTGTCGATGTTGAAGGCCGAGCACGGGATGGGACATGGCCACGCCAACGCCATCGTTGTCCACGTGCTGTCCGCGGGAAAAGGGTAGGCAGCCTCAAAGCAAGCCTGGAGTGGCTGCTCTCCACTCCGAGCGGTAATTGCCTCACGCCCGCCGACTGGCAGCCCTAGAGAAGTGCCGGCGGCAGTCTGAGCGGCTGGGTTGGGTCGCTATCGGACTGGCGGCTTGGGGTGGGAACGAGAAGGTTAGTTTCCCGCGGAGTTCGCTGGAAAGCGACCGCAGTTGATGGCCGCCGGCTTCAGGCGTGGGATGGTCTCAGGATACTTCTAGCGCTCACGCCACACAGATGCCGGGAACCTCAACCTTGCGGAACAGGTGTGGGCTCACCGTCGCGCTGTCCGGATAAGCGCCCAGCTGCGCCCTGAACTCCGGGTTTGCGAAGGCTTCGCGGAAGTGCGCAGCGGACTGCCAGACCGCGTAGTTCAGGAAGGTACCGCTACCCGCAGTACCGCGATGAAGCTGGGTGGAGATGAAGCCCGGCTGGCGCTTCATGAACGCTGCATCGCGGCTCCACGCGTTCAGCAGCGCGTCGGCGTCTTCGGGTGGGACGACGAATGTGTTGACCAGCACCAAAGGACCGTTCGTGTCCTCGCGAAGCTGGTCGGCGATCGTGACGGTCGCGTCCATTTCTAGAAACCTGGGCATGTCACTCTCCTTGGCTTTATGGTGCCGATATGACATCATGGTGTCGATTTACAAAATCGACACCATGATGTCAACAGGATACCCACATGCCCCGCAGATCGCCTTCGGCCGAGATGCTGACCGATCTCGTCCTCACGCTCTTCCGGGTGAACAACGCGACGCTCGTCTGGGGCGATCGGTTGGTTCGGCCCTTCGGCCTGACCAGCGCCCGCTGGCAGATCATGGGGGCCATCGCGTACGCCGACCGACCGCAACCGGTGGCATGGCTCGCCCGCGATCTCGGGGCGAACCGGCAGAACGTCCAGCGCATCGTCAACGAGCTTGCACAGGAAGGCTTGTTGCGGTTCGAGAACAACCCGCACCACAAGCGGGCGCAACTGGTGCTGCTGACGACGGCGGGCAGGCGTGCCTACGATGACGCGATCCAGGCCTGGGACCCAGCTGCCGACGATCTCGCGACGGGCCTGTCATTGGACGATCTAGCGACGGCCGTTCGGGTCCTCGGCGTGTTGCGAAGCAGACTGGCGGCCAGCAATGCGGGCGAGGATGAAGCCGATGCATAACGCTTGCTGAGCGTCCGCTTACCGGATCGGAAGAATGCAGGCGCAACGGCGAGGTTGGGTCGCCAGCGGAACGTCCGCATATGCCCCCATCTTCACAGCCTTGGTTCGGGTGTCTCTTCGCCTCGCTGGCATGGGCCGGCGAGGAGACATATGATGGGACACTCTGCATATGATCCGGCCACGAAAGGGCGACCGGCCTGGGACGCTGGCCGCAAGCTCGGGGCCAACCGAGCCCTCAAACCTCAGCAAGTCTGGGCCATCTGGTTCTGGCTCGATCGCGAACGGCGTACACGCGACCGGGCAATGTTCGATCTCGCCATCGACAGCAAGCTGCGCGGCTGCGACATCGTCAAGCTCAAGATTGGCGACCTCGTCAGCGGTGGTCGCGTCCGGAGCCGCGCCATCGTCATCCAGCGCAAGACCGGCCGACCGGTGCAGTTCGAATTGCTCGAGCCCGCGCGTACCAGCATCCTGGTATGGCTGGAGGCCAGGGGCGGAACGCTCGACGACTATGCCTTCCCGAGCCGGCTCGACGGCGTCACGCACATCAGCACCCGGCAGTATGCGCGCCTGGTCGATGAGTGGATCACGGGCGTCGGGCTGCGCAGCGAGGACTACGGAACCCATTCCCTCCGCCGCACGAAGGCGTCGTTGATCTACAAGCGGACCGGCAACCTGCGTGCCGTCCAGATTCTGCTCGGCCACACCAAGATCGAGAGCACGGTCAGGTACCTCGGTGTGGACGTCGAGGATGCTCTGACTCTAGCCGAAGGTACTGAGATTTGAGCGCTTGGCCCCTCGGCTCCATTGTCGAGGGGCTTTCAAACTAGCTCGGCAGCAAAGCGCCCGTTGCCGCCGCTAAACGTCAATCACGACGCTCCCGGAAGCGGAGCTAAAAACTGTACTTCCAACTGCCCTTCCGCGCACCGCCTGTTGGGTGAAATCGTCACCGCTCAGCGCACACTGCTGCTGTTTCTCGTTCAAGACACGGCGAGGGAGATGGGGCGCGCATAATCGACTGGAACGCCCGCTGAAACTCGCGTGCGTATTGATGACATCTCGGCGGCTCAGCGGACCCGGCGGGGCGCCTTGGCCAGGAACGCCTCGACGCCACGCCTGTACTCCTCGTTCTCTGCGAAGCCGTACACCTCCATCCTCTCCGCGCGCGTCACGGGAGCAGCATCCCGCATCAGCCGTCGGATCTGACGCTTGTGCGACCGGGCCGCTAGGATGCCGCTGGCGCAGATGTTCTCGACCGCTTCAGCGAGGGCGCCCTCGAAATTCTCGGCTTCGACGACTCTGGACACCAAGCCCTTCTCATAGGCCGTCCGGGCATCGAAGAGGCGGCCCTCGATCAACAGCTCCGCGGCAACGGATGGCCCGACGAGGCGGAACAGAGCTTCGGTTTCGCCCAGAGCCAGCGGGAAGCCCATGCAGCCGACCGGCGCTCCGAAGCGGGCCTCCTGCGCGGCGATGCGGAGATCGCAGGCGACCGCGATCTCCAGGCCGCCCCCGAAGCACGCGCCCTGGATCGCGGCGACGACGGGCACGGGGCAATCGGCGATCGCCCCGAGGCATCCACCGACATACTCCTCGTGAAAGCGGACAACCTGCTCGTAGGTCGCGCGTTCGGCGTGGAACTCGGAGATATCGGCGCCCGCGGAGAATGCCTCCGCGGTGGCGCCGCGGATGACTATGCAGCGCATGGCGTCGTTCCGCGAAAGCGCTCGGACATGCTCCGCGAGATCCTGCCACATCGCGACCGTCAGCGCGTTGCGCCGCTTCGGCTGGCTGATCGTGAGTGTCGCGCGGGAGTCCGTAACCTCCGCGATGATCCGTCCGGTCATGTCGATACCATCAGTCACGCTGGCCGGGTCATACCGGAACATCTTGGGACAGCTTTAGCAGCTCGGCCGCCTCGGAACTCCGCCCGGCATAATCCTTCCAGGTCGAATTGCGGGCGAGGGCCTGCCACTTCTCAAACGAACCCGCATTGATCTCCCGCGCCTGCCGCCCGGCCTTGCGAAACACCTCCACGACTCTGTCGTCGTCGGCCTTTGAGCCCGCTGTCCCGAACGGCTCCAGCTCGGCGCCAGCAGCCATGATCAGGTCGCGCTCGCCCGGCGTGAGGGAATCGAAGATCGCCTTCGACATCAGCAGGGGTTCGAAGGTGAAGAGGAAGGTGCGGTCGCGCGCCGTGGTCAGGTGCTTGCCGATCTCCTCTAAACGGAAGGAGATCATGCTGGTGGACGAGGTGACGACGGCATCCACCGCCCCCGTCTGCATCGCCGCGTAGATCTCGTTCGAGGGCAGCGGCAGCGTCGCGGCCCCGGCCGCGAGGAGCAGGACATGCATCTCCCGGGAGCCGCCCCGCGTCTTCATGCCCTTCACGTCCTCGGGCACGACGATCGGGTTGGCGCGGGAGACGACGCCGTTCGCCTGCCAGACCCAGGACACGATGACGATGCCCTTCTCGGCCAGGAACCCAGTGAGCTTGCGCCCGACCGCTGCCCCCTTCCAGGCTGCACCTTGAGCGTAGGAGCCGACAACGCAGGGCATCAGCCCGATGTTGAGTTCCGGGATCTGGCCGCCGGCATAGGCGAGAGGGAAGAGGCTCAGGTCGAGAGCGCCCTTGCGGAGCGCGGCAAACTGGGAGTTCGTCTTCATCAAGGACGAGTTCGGATAGACGGTTCCTGTGAGCGCACCCTCGGAGCGTCGCCGCAGCGCCGCGGCGAACTTCCGGCAGAGCCTGTCGCGGAAATCGCCCTCATCTTCCGAGCCTCCGGGGAATTGGTGCGAGATTTTCAGGTCGCGCCCGGCCGCCGCCCGCTCCCCGAACCGGATGAGGGTCGGCGCCGCGACGGCGGCGGAAAGCAGGGCGCGGCGCGTCGGCATGACGGGGTACTTCCTCGGGTCGGTGGGGAGACGCCGCCTCAGGCCGGGCGCGGGTCGAAGGCAGCTTCCATCTCGCGGCGAAGCGCCACGACGGGATCGTCCGGCGCGAAGGCGACGTCGTCCCAGCGGACGCCCGCGCCCATCGGGACGTCGCGGACCAGCCTCACCTGATGCGCCAGCCCAAGGGGCAGGTAGGCCTCGTTGAGAGAGATCTCCGCCGGAACCTGCCGGCCCCAGACGCAGTAGCCGCCCTCGCCGTCGAGGATCTCGCCCACCTTGAGGTCGCGCTTGGCGATGGCCGCCACGTCAGCGCTGAAGCAAGACGGGGCGCCGGTCGGCTGCTTGAGTAACGCCGCCCAGGCCGCCGAGATGCCGAGTTCCAGGCCGCTGAAGTGGATCGGCCGGTAGAGCGCCGCGTAGCGCCCGCTCGCATCCGGCAGCATATGGTATTCGCGAAAACATTCCCGGGTGTAGGCGCTGTCCTTCGCCGCCTCGACCACCACGAAGGTGCCGTGGGCGAGGTTGTGCGGAACGCTCGACCCGTCCCGGGTGAGAGAGGAGACGCATTCCGTCACCCCAGAAAATTCCAGGCTGCCGCCCTCGTCCTTCGGGCGCAGCACATCGGCGAGTTCGAAGCGGCTCGCGGGCGGGAAGACGAGGCCCTGAGTTTGCGCCTTGAGGCCGGTCGCGTTGGCGATGGCGGTCATCTCGATCGCCGACTTGGTCCCGTCGACGAAGCTGTTGAACATCTTCGGATTGATCGAGGACCGGTCCTCGATCTCGATCAGTCCCGGCAGGTTGTCGAACACCGTGTCGGGCGTCGACTGGTGGAAGCGCGGCAGATAGCGGGTGCCCTTGCCCGCCGCCACGACTTGGAAGCCGCAGGCGCGGGCCCAGTCGACATGCTCGCAGACGATGGCCGGCTGGTCGCCGTAGGCGAGCGAATAGACGACGCCCGCCTGCGCGGCCTTCCGGGCGAGCAGCGGCCCCGCCACCACGTCGGCCTCGACGTTGACCATGACGACGTGCTTGCCCGCCGCGATGGCCGCGAGGGCGAGGCGGATGCCCGTGCGCGGATAGCCCGTGGCCTCGATGATCACCTCAATGCCTCCGGCCCGGATCACCGCGTCGGCGTCATCCGTGAGGTAGGTCCGGCCGGTGCGGAGCGCGTCCTCGCAGGATCGGGCGGCGACCTGCTCCGCCGGCCAGTGGCAGGAGGCGAGCTGACGCGCCGCCCGCGTCACGTCGAGGTCGACGACGGCGACGATCTGCATCCCCGGCGTCGTGCGGGCCTGGGCCAGGAACATCGTCCCGTACTTTCCGGCGCCTATCAGGGCGACCGTCACCGGCCGGCCGGCCTCCTGGCGCTCCCGCAGCAATCGGTAGAGGTTCATCGCAAGTCTCTCTCCGTCGTCACCGGCCGGTCTGGAGCGGCGGAATCGCCAGGTTGACGTTCACGCTCTTCGTCTCGGTGAAGCTGTCGAGCATGCCTTCGAGCGACATCTCGCGTCCGATGCCGCTCTCCTTGATGCCGCCATAGGACTGGCCGAGCGCCTGCCCGCCGCCTTGGTTGACCTGCACCCAGCCGGCCTCGACGGCGTGGGCCGCCCGCAGCGCCCGGCCGATGTCCCGGGACCAGATGTAGGCCGCGAGCCCGTAGTGGCTGTCATTGGCCATGCGGATCGCCTCGTCCTCGTCCCGCCAGGGGATCGCCACGAGGACCGGCCCGAAGATCTCCTCCCGGGCGAGGCGCCAGTCGTTCGAGGTGTCGGCGAAGATCGTCGGTACCGCGAAGTAGCCCCGGGTCAGCGGGCCTTCCTTCGGCGGCAGGCCGCCGGTGACGAGCCGCGCCTCCGGCCGGCTCAGCCCGTCCGCGACGTAGCTGCAGACCTTGGTGAACTGGCGCTCGTTGATGATCGCGCCGACATCGGTCGCCTCGTCGAGGGGGTCGCCGATCTTCAGGGCGGAGGTACGGGCAACCAGCCGGTCGAGGAACGAATCGTAGATGTCCGCATGCAGGAACAGGCGCGAGCCCGCCGTGCAGGACTGACTCTGCCGGGTGAAGCGCATGGAGGCGACGATGCCGTCGAGCACCCAGTCCTCGTCGGCATCGGGATAGACGATGGACGGGCTCTTGCCGCCGAGTTCGAGGGACACCGGGGCGACCCGGTCCGCGGCCGCCCGCATGATCGCCTTGCCGACCGAGGTCGAGCCGGTGAAGCTCACCTTCCGCACGAGGGGGTGGGAGGCCAGAGGCTCGCCGCATTCCTGGCCGTAGCCGGTGACCACGTTGACGACGCCCGGCGGCAGGTGGTCCTGGCAGATCTCGGCGATCATCAGCACCGCCAGCGGCGCGTCCTCCGCGGCCTTCAGCACGATGGTGTTGCCCGCGCAGACTGCCGGCGCGATCTTGAGCGCCGCGAGCTGGGCCGGGGCGTTCCACGGCACGATGGCGCCGACAACCCCGAGCGGCTCGCGCCGCGAATAGCTGAGCATGCCCTCGCCGAGGGGGATGGTGAGCCCCTTCAACTCGCCCGCGAGCCCGCCGAAATAGCGGAAGGCATCGGCGACCATCCGCGCCTCGCCCCGCGCCTGGGTGCGCAGGGCGTTGCCGGTCTCGCTGGCGATGAGGCGCGCCAGCTCTTCCTGGCGGGCTTCGAGCGCCTCGCCGATGGCGAGCAGCAGCCGCCCGCGGTCGCGGGCTGCGACCCTGGACCAGCCGGGGAAGGCGGCTGCGGCGGCATCGACGGCCAGATCGACATCCGCCTTCTCGCCCCTCGGGACATCGCCGAGCGGCTCGCGCCGTCCCGGATTCTCGACCACGATGGTCCGGCCGGAGACGGCGGGCCGCCATTGACCGCCGATCAGCATCTGCTTTGAGAAGGTCGCCGGTAGGGGGTGCGGATCTGCCATGGTGTTTCCTTCCGTCGGCCGGGTTCAGGGGCGCGCAGCGACGGCCGGCGCGCCCTCGATCATGCGGATGACGGCGGAGTAATCGAGATCCCCCGAGCCGCTGCCGCAGAACAGGCCGTAGAGGGAGGCCGCAAGGGTGCCGAGCGGAAGGCTCGACCTCGTATCCATCGCCGCCTGCTCGGCGAGTCGCAGGTCCTTGAGCATCAGCTCGGCGGCGAAGCCGTTCCGATACTCGCGGCTCGACGGGACGTTCGGAAGAAGGCCCG
Organism: Methylobacterium sp. NMS14P; assembly: GCF_028583545.1. NCBI lineage: Bacteria > Pseudomonadati > Pseudomonadota > Alphaproteobacteria > Hyphomicrobiales > Methylobacteriaceae > Methylobacterium > Methylobacterium sp. NMS14P. Next base: position 2,963,843 of record NZ_CP087106.1, read on the forward strand.
GGACCGGCGGGTAATTCACCAGCGCGTGGCAGCTCCCCGTTGAGGTCGAGACGATCTCCCGCATCGTCGCGGGCTCGAGGCCGAGGCGCTGGCCCAGCGTGTAAGCCTCCGAGACGGCGATCATCGAGATGCCGGCCAGAAGGTTGTTGCAGACCTTGGCAGCCTGACCATTGCCGGCGGGCCCGGCGTGGAAGACGTTGCGGCCCATCGCCTGGAAGATCGGCCGTGCCCGGTCGAGATCGCGCGCCTCCCCGCCGACCATGAAGGTGAGCGTGCCGGCCTGTGCCCCCATGACCCCGCCCGAGACGGGGGCATCGAGGACCGGGGTCCCGCGTTCCGCCCCCGCCGCGTGCAGCGCCCGAGCCTCCGCCACGGCGATGGTGGAGCAATCGATGAGCAGGGCGCCATCCGGCAGCCGGGCGAGGGTCCCGCCCGGCCCGGTATGGATCTCCAGAACATGGCGCCCGGTCGGGACCATCGAGATCAGGACGTTCACCTCGGACGCGGTCTCGGCGGCACTCGGGGCGATCTCCGCTCCAGCTTCCCGGGCTTCTACCCGCGCCGCCTCTGCGACGTCGTAGGCGCGGACCTTGTGTCCCGCCGCCACGAGGTTGCGGAGCATGGGCATGCCCATACGTCCGAGACCGATAAAGCCGATCCGGGTCATTCTCTGCTCCCGTGACGTCACTAAGAATCGACTACTGGGACTTGGCGACGAGCGGGCAGCCGCCCTCGCTCATGGGCCGGAACGCGACCTCGGCGGGGATCGTCGCCTTGTAGGCGTAGTAGTCCCACGGATAGCGCGACTCGGACGGCGCCTTGACCGTGTAGAGGTGCATCGGGTGCATCTTGCGCCCATCCGCGCGGATCGTGCCCTTGCCGAAGAGGGGATCGTCGGTCGGCATCGCCTTCATCGTCGCGACGACCTTCGCGCCGTCGCCGGCCTCGCCGAAAGCTTCCACGGCCTTGAGATAGTGAAGGATCGAGGCGTAGACGCCGGCCTGCACCATCGAGGGCTTCGCTCCCGCGCGCTGCGCCGCGAACCGGTCCGAGAAGGCCCGGGTGCCGTCGTTCATGTCCCAGTAGAACGGCGAGACCAGCGACAGCCCCTGCGCCACTTGCAACCCGATCGCGTGGACGTCGGTGACGTAGATCAGGAGGCCGGCGAGCCGCTGCTTCGAGCCGACGATGCCGAACTCGGCCGCCTGCTTGATGCTGTTGACGGTGTCGCCCCCGGAATTGGCGAGCCCGATTACCTGCGCGCCCGAGGCCTGCGCCTGGAGGAGGTAGGAGGAGAAATCCGAGGTGTTGTTGGGCGCCCGGACGCGGCCGACCACCGTGCCGCCGCTCGCCTGCACCATGCGCTCCGTGTCGCGCTCCAGGGCGTGGCCGAAGGCGAAGTCCGCGGTCAGGAAGAACCATGTCTTGCCGCCGGTTTCCACCACAGCCTTGCCGATGCCGTTGGCGAAGGCCCAGGTGTCGTGGGTCCAGTGCACCGTGTTCGGCGTACAGGCCTTGCCGGTGAGGTCCGACACGGCGGGTCCCGAGGCGAGCATGACCTTGTTCTTGTCCCGGACGATCTGGCTCACCGCGAGCGCCGCCGCCGAGTTGGTGACGTCGGCCACGGCATCGACGCCCTGCGTGTCGAACCACTGCCGGGCGATCGTTGACGCCACGTCCGCCTTGTTGCCATGGTCGGCCACCAGGATCTCAACGTTCCAGCCTTTCCCGCGCAGCCCAGAATCCTCGACGGCGAGATTCGCCGCCACGACGGATCCTGGCCCGCCCATATCGGCGTAGATCGAGGATTGATCGTTGAGGACGCCGATTCTGACGGTCTTCTCCGCCGCCGAGGCGGTGCCGAAGCCGAGCAGGAACGCGGCAGCCGCACGGCAAAGGGCCCGCGCCATCGCACCATCCTCCCTGATCGCGGTCTGATGCCGCTCTCTTCCCTGCGCCAATCTCAGGGGCTAGCGCGGGATGAAAGGAAAAAAGCGCACACGCTTCGGCACGTCTATGCCAATTTTTGCACAACGCACGCTCACGGATTGACAGATGCGCTCGACACACCGGTGGGACGATCTGCAGGCCTTCCTAGCTGTGGCCCGCGCCGGGCGGCTGACGGAAGCGGCTCGCAATATGGGCGTCGAGCACACCACATTGAGCCGACGGATCACGCGGCTGGAGACGGCCCTCGGCACCAAGCTGTTTGATCGGCGGCCGACCGGTTACGGGCTGTCGCCGGAGGGCGAGCGCCTGCTGCCGCGGGCCGAGGCGATCGAGCGGGCGGCTCTGGGCATCTGGCTCGATCAGGTCGACCCGGCTATCGGCCTGACGGGATCCGTGCGAATCGGCGCGCCGGAGGCGTTCGGGACCTTCTGCCTCTCGGAGCGGATCGGCGACTTCTCGGCACTGTACCCCGGTCTATCGATCGAGCTCGTCGCGACCCCGCGAGCCTTCAGCCTCTCGAAGCGCGAGGCCGATCTCGCCATCGGTCTCACGCGGCCGGCCACCGGACGTCTCCACGCCCGCAAGCTCGCCGATTACGAACTCGGCCTCTACGGCGCGCCCGCTTACGTCGACCGCTGCGGCCGACCTGAGGGGAAGTCCGACCTGCACCAGCACCGATTCATTGGCTACATCGACGAGCTCGTCTTCTCGCCGGAACTCGATTACTTTACCGAGGCCCTGCCTGGCCTGCAGCCGTCCATCCGCATCTCGAACATCATCACGCAGATGACGGCCGCCAAGAGCGGGGCTGGCCTCTGCATCCTGCCTTGCTTCATGGCCGACCGGCACTCGGACCTTGTTCGCCTTCTCCCGGAAAGTGTTCGCATCACCCGCACGTATTGGTTGCTGACGCATGCGGACATGGCGCATCTCAACCGAATCAAGACTACCGCAGAGTTCATAGTCTCAGCTGCGCGCGCCGCACGTCCAGCCTTTCTTCCGCATTGATGATAGAACAAAAATTGGCGTCTGCTTTTCCATCGGATCGCCTCCGCAGCGGACCGGCCGTTTTCGGCCAGACTCCGTCACGCCGGATCGCTATCGCGCGCAGGAGCGGACATTCGGCTTGGCGCCCATCCCAGTCATTCGTTCGCTTCCCGCAGCGTCTCCGAAGCAGACTTGAGTTCACCATGAGCTACCGTTCTCGCCGCCGTACTTCGGCCTGTCCCGTGGTCTGCGGAAAGTCGGAGGCGGTCATGCCGATCCTCAGCACGCGCTGCGCCGAAGCGGAGTTGCTCAGGCTCACCAAGGGGCGCAGGACAGGATCGCAGATTGCCACTGCAGCGCCGTCCGCATGTAGAACGCTAAATTGTGTGCCGACGTCGGATGCGCCGGCGGCGACCCCGTCTAGTCAATCGCCAGCCCCGCCTGGGAGCTATTGGGCGTAGGGACGCCGCTCACAGTTCAGGAACCGATCGATTCCAAGAACCCCGGCCGGTTCATCGTTCAGGTAGCGATGGAAATCGCCCTGGCTGTCGGGAGATCCGGCCAACGCCCGCAGGCTGTCCCACTCCTCCGACGCCTCCGCCGAACCTTGGCTGTCACCCCGACGCATGGTCGATGGCGAACAGCCGAAGCTGCGACGGAACAGGCGGTTAAAGTGGGATACGTCCGAGAACCCGCATTCCGTGGCGACCTCCGTGATGGTCTGCGGCGAGTTCGCCAGGAGCCAGCGTCCATAGAGGACGCGAAGGTCTCGTGAGTATTCCTGGACGCTCTTGCCGACGAGTTTGCGGAAGACCCGTTCGAGCTGTCGCTTCGACAGTCCCACGGCCTGCGCGATCTTCTCGACCCGCTGGGGTGTGCTGAGATTCTGCTCGATCAGCAGCATCGCCCGGCGGACCCGGTTGTCCTCGACGATTCCGGCACTCGGCGGCTGGGGCTGGGCCCCGGCCGCGGGACGAGCCCGGTCGGTGACCATGATATGCAGGCTCTTCTGCGCATGGCCAGGACCGAGGTGCCGGTCGATCAGCCAAGCCCCGAGATCCAGGCTGGCGAGACCGCCCGCGCAGGTGATGAACGGGCCATCCTCCACGAAGAGCTGGTCCGCGACCGGAATCACGTCGTCGTGCCGCGCGACGAGATCGGTGAAGTGGTACCAGCTTACGCAGCAGCGGCGGCCGCGCATCAACCCCGCCTCGGCCATGGCGATGCCGCCGGTGCAGATGCCGATGAGGCGCACCCCGGCGGAATGGGCCTCTCGCATGAAGGCGAGAGTCCGGGAATTGTAGGGCTCCCGGTCGAGCAGCCCGCCGACGACGACGATGTAATCGAACCGGGTCGGATCCGAGAATGTCTCCCAGGGCATCACCTGGATCCCGCAACTCGACGTCACCGGCTCCAGATCCGGGGCCAACAAGCTCCAAGAGCAGCGCTCGGGCCGACTGCGATCCCCCTCATCCGCGGAGAGGCGCAGGATATCGATGAGCGTCGAGAAGGCCACGAGGGTGAAGTGGGGCAGCAACACGAAACCGAGCGACAGCTTGCGACGGCTCGGCGCCTGCACGGATGTGGTCGACGGTGTCCGGGGTGTGGTCATGCCATCCGGTGCGTTTGCCCGGACTGTGATCCGGTCCACCTTCCGCTGCAAGAGGCGGACCAGGGGCGGGCGAACAGCGGGACGGCAGAGTCAGTGCACGGCGCCGAAATAGGCCCGTTGCAATTCGGGGTCGTCCCGCAGCGTCGCGGAGGAGCCCTGCGCCACGATGCGCCCGCCGGATAAAACATAGCCGTGATGGGCGATCGCCAGCGTCTGGTTCACGTTCTGCTCGACGAGCAGGACCGTGACGCCGGTCGCATTGATCCGGGCTATCACATTGAAGTTTTCCTGCACGAAGAGCGGCGAGAGCCCCAGCGAGGGCTCGTCGATCACGAGGAGCTTCGGATCGGTCATCAGCCCCCGGCCGATCGACACCATGGCCTGCTCGCCACCGGACATCGTGCCGGCGAGTTGGCGGGCCCTCTCCTTCAGGCGCGGGAAGACGGCATGCACGCCGTCGAGCCTGCGCCGGATCTCCCGCTCGGACGACACGCGGTAGGCGCCGAGCCGAAGGTTCTCCTCGACGGTCATCTTGGAGAAGATCCGGCGGCCCTCGGGAATGCAGCCGATCCCGAGACCGACCACCTCGTGGGTCTGCATCCCGTCGAGCTTGCGCCCGTCGAAGGCGATGGAGCCCCGGCGCGGCGGCGTGAGGCGCAGGATCGAACGGATCAGCGTGGTCTTGCCGGCGCCGTTCGAGCCGAGGATACAGGTGATCCGCCCGGGAGCCACCTCGAGGGTGATGTCGTCGAGGACATCGACACGATCGTAGGTGGTGAAGACGCCGTCGATGGTCAGGCGCGCGGTCATGAATGCCCCAGATAGGCTTCGCGGACGGTCGGGTCGGCGGCCACTTCGCGGAAGCGGCCCTCGCAGATCTTGCGGCCGTAATTGAGGACGACGCAGCGGTCGGTGATGCGCTCGATCAATCCCATCTCGTGTTCGACAATGATGACGGTCAGGTCGCCGCGGCTGCGCTGCACGTCGAGGATCTCGTCGATGAGCTGGTTGGTCTCGTCGTGGGTCATGCCGGCGGAGGGCTCGTCTAGCAGCAGGATCTTCGGCCGTCCGATGAGGGCGCGGCAGATCTCGACCCGGCGGCGGTCGATCATGCCGAGGGCGACGGCCGGCTCGTCGAGACGCCGGGCGAGGTCTGGGTTGAACAACCGGGCGAGCTCCCTGGCCTCCTCGGCGAGGGCCGCGACGGCCCGCGCCAGGGTGCGGCGGCGCAAGAGGTTGTCGATCACACCCTGCGGCAGGCGCTCCTGCGCGCCGAGCGCGATGTTGTCGAAGACGGAGAGCGGCAGGCACAGGCGCGAGCGCTGGAAGGTCCGGGCGAGGCCGAGCCCGGCGAGCGCGTGGGCGGGCTCCCGGGTGATGTCGCGGCCGTCGAGGACGATGGAGCCGGCCGCAGCCGGGTAGATGCCGCTCGTCACGTTGAAGAAGGTGGTCTTGCCCGAACCGTTCGGGCCGATCAGGCCCAGCACCTCGCCGCGCCGGACGGTCAGGTCGAGCTCGTTGAGGGCGAAGAGACCGCCGAAACGGACGGACAGGCCCTTCGCCTCCAGGATCGCGGGGGCCGCCGCCACTTCGCTCATGCCCGGCGCCCCGCGACGAGGGTTCGGGTCCGGCGGGGCAACAGGCCGCCGGGGCTGAGGACAAGGACGAGGATCACCAGCACCGCGAACAGCAACAGCCGGTATTCCTGGATGAACTGCAGTTTCTCCGGCAGCAACACGACGATCAGCGCCGCCGGCAGCACCCCCCAGCGGTTGCCGATCCCACCCAGGATGACGATCGACACCATCATCAGCGAGTCGCCGAGGGTGAAGTTGTTGGGGGCGATGAAGCCGGTCATCTTGGCGTAGATCGCCCCGGCCATCCCGGCGAGCACGTTGCCAAGGGTGAAGGCGAGGATCTTCCAGCGGGCGATCCGCAGGCCGAAGACCTGGGCGGCGACCTCGTCGAGCCGCACCGCGTCCAGACGGATGCCGATCCACGATCGATCGAGGAGGCCGACGAGCGCCAGGGCCACCGCGGTGAGGGCGAGACAGAGCACGACGTAGTTGGCGTAGAAGGAGAACGTCATGCCGAACAGGTCGAGGTCGTTCGAGAAGTCCCAGCCGAACACGGTGAGCGGCGCGAGCTTCAGTCCCTGGGGGCCGCCGAGCACTTCGTTGGCGTCCAGGAAGACGTTGAACATGACCCCGAAGGCCAGGGTCGTCAGGGCGGCGTAGTGGCCCCGCGTCCGCAGCAGCGGCAGGACGAGGAGCGAGCCGATCGCGACGGCGACACCGCCCCCGAGGAGAATGACCACGAGGTCCGGGATGGCGATCCCCTCAGCCCGGCCGAGGGCGGCTGCGGTGTACCCACCGCAGCCGAGGAAGGCCGCGGCGCAGAAATTCGAGAGGCCGGCATAGCCGAGCTGGATCGTCAGGCCGAGGCAGACCGTGGCGTAGATCAGCACCGTCGCCAGCATCAGGAGGCCGAAATTGTCCTCGCGCAGGACGATGATGACGGCGAGGCAGGTGGCCACCAGCACGAGCCGCGCCGGCCAGGGATGACCGGACGCGCCGCGCTCCACGGCGGCGATCACCCGGAACCGGGCAGCGGCGAACCACGCGATCCCGCAGGCCACAAGTGCCGAGAGGACGACCCGCTGGTCCTCCGCATGGACCAGGAAGGCGACCGCCCCGGCGCAGGCGGCCACGACGACCGCGAAGACCGCGAAATCCGAAGCCCGCCGAGCCCTCACTCCGGCCTCGAGCGTCGTCGCGTCCCGGGAGACCTCGTCTTGGGTGGGGCGGTGGCGCATCAGCATCGGTACGTCATCCGGGCGGGAGGGGAGGTCAGACGCGCTCGCTGGCGCGCTCGGCCAGCAGCCCGGTGGGGCGCCACGTGATCAGGGCGATGACGGCGACGAAGGCGACGACGTTCTTGTATTCGCTGAAGGTCGGCAGGGTGGCGACGACGACGGTCTGGAGCCCGGCGAAGAGGTAGCCCCCGAGGATCGCCCCCCAGAGGTTGCCGAGCCCGCCGACGATGGCCGCGCTGAAGCCGATCACGGCGATCAGCAAGCCCATGCCGTAGTTGATCTCGCTGTAGTACAGGCCGGAGATCACCCCCGCGAAGCCCGCCGTCGCCGAACCGAGGGCGAAGGTCAGGGGGACGACACGGAAGAAATTGACGCCCATCGTCCGGGCGGTCTCCTGATCCTCCGCCACCGCCCGCATCGCGAGCCCGAAGCGGGTGCGGTTGATGATGTGGTGGACGACGGCGATGATCAGGAGCCCGGCCACCATCAGGATCAGCCCGTCGTAGCGGACGAAGACGCCGCCGACGGTCGCCCCCCCGGAGGGCAGCAGGGCGGGGAAGCGCTGCGAGTTGGTGCCGTTGGGGAAGAACAGCCGGATCGCCTCGCGGATCACGGTGCCGACCATCATCGTCATCAGCAGGAGGTTGAGGGGCGGGGCGGTGCGCAGGGGCAGGATCAGGAGGCGGGAGATCCCGGCGCCGAGGAGCGCGGCGAGGCCCACGGCCGTCGAGACGGCGGCCAGGATCTGTACCCCGACCGGCAGCCCTGCGGCGGCGGCGGCGGTCGCCGCGACCAAGGCGCCGAAGGCCCCGAACGTCATCACGTCCCCGTGGGAGAACTTGATGACGTTCATCACCCCGAAGAAGATCGTGAAGCCCATCGCCACGAGGCCGTAGATCGTCCCCTGCATGAGCCCGTTGAGGACGTATTGGCCGATCGCGCTCATCGCCTGTCTCCGATCGCTCGGTCTCAGCGGTGCAGCAGCTTGCGCTTGCCGCTCGCGTACTCGCTGTCCTCCCAGACCACCCATTTGCCGTCCTGCACGACGTATTTCGTGGTGAGCGGCGTGATGTTCTGGCCGTGGTCGTCGAAGGTGATCGGCCCGACGATCGAGGGCACGTCCTTCACGTCAGCGAGGGCCGCGGTGATCTTCGCCCGGTCGGGACCCACCGCCTCGATCTTCTGCATCAGCAGGTGGGTGGCGATGTAGGCGAAGGGGCCGTAGGCCTCCGGCGGATCCCTGAAGCCCGCGGCCTTATAGTTCTCGGTGAAGGCCGCGCCGCCGGGCATCTTGGAGAGCGGCGGCGAATCGAAGAAGGTCACAGCGCCTTCGGCGAGGTCCGGTCCGACGGCGTTGATGAACGCATCGCCCATGATCCCCGAATTGCCTTCGAGCTGCGCCTTGATGCCGAGCTTGTCCATCTGCGTCCGCAGCCGCGTTCCCAGCGGCGTGAGGCCGCCGAAATAGATCACCTCTGGATTCAACTCCTTGATCTTCGTAAGCTCGGCGCTGAGATCCTGCTGGTCGGGCGCGACCGCGAAAGTTCCGAGGATCTTCCCGCCGTTCTCGTTGGTGAACTCGGTGAAATATTTGTTCATTGACTTCCCGTAATCGGTCGAGTCGGCGAAGGAGACGAAGGTCTTGTAACCCTGCCCCTTCATGAACTGCGCACCGACCCGGTTTTGGCCGATGAGGATGCCGCTCACCCGGTGGATCTCCGGGTATTTGTTGGCATAGGTAATCTCGGGCAGCACCGCCGCCCAGACCACCATCGGCAGCTTGAAGCGGTGGAACACGTCGACCGTGGCGATGGCGGTGGCCGAGCAGTAATGCGGCACCGCCGCCGCGATGCTGCGGTCCGACCCGAGCTTGGTCACGACCTGCACGCCGACATTCGGCTTGCACTCGTCGTCCAGGACCATGAGCTCGTACTGGTACTTATGTGCCGGATCGGCGTTGAACAGCTTCACGGCGAGTTCGGCGGAGTTGCGGGCGCCGATTCCGTGGGGGGAGTTCGGCCCGGTGAGGGGGCCGACGAACGCGATCTTCACCGTGTCCTTGGCCTCGGCCCATCCTGGGATGAGCAGTGCACCCGCCACCACTCCTGCGAGGCACCGCCGCGTGATCCGACCCATTCCGCCTCTCCGTCTTCGATCCGGAGGCAGACTAGGCAGCGGGGCCGTGGGCAGACTAGCACGCAAGCGCGCTGGCCCCTGAACGGATGCGCCATCGGTGCAACGGCCGGGCGCGGCGCGTGCGTACCGAGCCGATGACGGAAATGTCCTAGCTGCCGGCCAGCGGATGGGACGATCAAGGGCACCCCGAACCAGGGAAGCCCCCCGCGGAGACCGCGCATGCCGTCCGACCTGCACGACCGATCCATCGTCATCGACGGCCTCATCATTTCCGATTTCGGCCGGCCGGTCTTCGAAGACATGCGCAAGGGCGGCCTGACTGCCGCGAACTGCACCTGCTGCGTGTGGGAGAACTTCACCGAGACGATGCGAAACGTGATGCGCTGGAAGGCGTATTTTCGCGAGCATGCGGACCTGATCACGCAGATCTACACAACCGCCGACATTCAGGCCGCCAAGGAAGCCGGGAAGACCGGGATCATCCTCGGCTGGCAGAACATCACCGGCATAGAGGACCAGATCGGCTATCTCGGCCTGTTTAAGGAGCTCGGCGTCGGCATCATCCAGATGGCGTACAACACGCAGAACCTCGTCGGCACCGGCTGCTACGAGAGCCGGGACGGTGGCCTGTCGGACTTCGGCCACGACGTCTTGGGAGAGATGAATCGGCTCGGCATCCTGGCCGACCTGTCGCATGTGGGTCCGAAGACGAGCGAGGACGTGATCCTCGCCTCGCGCCAGCGGGTCGCTTACTCGCACTGCCTCCCGGCCGGGCTGAAGGCGCACCCGCGCAACAAGTCCGACGAGCAGCTTCGCTTCATCGCCGAGCGGGACGGGTTCGTCGGCGTGACCATGTTCCCGCCCTTCCTCAGGCGCGGGCCTGAATCGACGGTCGATGATTACGTCGAGGCGATCGAGTACGTCCTGAACCTGTGCGGCGAAGACAAGGTCGGCATCGGCACCGACTTCACGCAGGGTTACGGCCAGCCGTTCTTCGACTGGATCACCCACGACAAGGGCTATGGCCGCCGGCTCACTGATTTTGGCGAGGTGATCAACCCCGAGGGTCTGCGCACCATCGGCGAGTGGCCGAACCTGACGGCGGCGATGGAGCGCCGTGGCTGGCCGGACGCCCGTATCGAACGGGTCATCGGCGGCAACTGGGTCGCGCTCCTGCGCGACGTGTGGGGAGCGTGAGGACCATGGGCAAGCCGCAGGTCGAGATTCACGTCGACGACGCCACCGGGCGCTGGTCCGTCGATGCGCTGCCGATGATCCTGGTGCCGCAGCACTTCTTCCTCAACAACCACTTCGCCCTTGAGACGGAGCTGGGGCCCGAACGGCTGGCCGAGGTGCTGCGGCCTGCAGGCCATCGCTCGGCCTACCATTGGTGCGAGAAGGAAGCTGCTCATCACGGGCTGGACGGCCTCGGGGCATTTCACCACTACATGCGGCGCATCACCCAGCGCGGCTGGGGGCAGTTCGAAGTGCTGGACGTCGATCTCGGGGCCGGCACGGCCTCGGTCCGACTTCGGAACTCGGCCTTCGTGGACGAGGAGCGCCGACGCCTCGGCCGCAAGGTCTGCACGATGTTCGCCGCGTGGCTCGAAGGCTCACTCGAATACGCGGCGGCGGCCTCGGGCCGGACCCTGCATCTCCAGGCCCGGGAAGCCTACTGCGCCGCGGAGGGCACGCACGACCATTGCCTGTTCGAGGTCACGCCGCGCAGATAGGCCCCTTCCCCGTCCGATCCCGGCGGGCTCCTCGTCCGTGACGCCTCCGGCGCTACGGACCGGCGGGGCGCAGGCCGGGCCGGTCGAGGCCCAGGAAGCCGATCTCGTGGCGGGTCCGCCCGTCGCCGCTGGCGAGATCGGCAAGGATCTCGCCGATCACCGAGCAGAACTTGTAGCCGTGTCCCGAGCACGGCGAGGCCAGCACGACCTGCGGGAAGTCCGGGTGGTGATCCAGGATGAAGTGCTCGTCCGGGGTGTTGGTGAACATGCAGTCGCGCAGGGCCATGGTCGGCCCGCTGCCGGCGGGGAAGTAGCGTTCCGCGAAGTCGCGCAGGAGGCGCTCGTCGGCGGCATCCGGCTCCCGCCGCACGGCGTCCGGGGCGCCAGTCTCCCCGAGGTGATGGTAGCGCCCGAACTTGAACCCCGGAACCTCATAGACGGGCAGTCCGTAGTAGCGCCCCTCCGGCACCTGCAGGTTGAAGACCGGAAAGCGCGAGGGCTCGAACCAATCAGGTTCCTGCGGCTGGAGCCATGCCAGCACTTGGCGCTCCGGGACGGCGAGACCGGCCAGGGGCGCGGCGAGATCCGCCGCCCAGGCCCCCGCCGTCAGGACCAGCCGCCCGGCCTCGTAGGTCCCGTGATCGGTGCGCACGACAACCCCGCCCCCCGGGGTCGCCTTCCAGTCGAGAACCTGCTCGCGGGCATGGATCTCCGCCCCGTGGGCCTGCGCGGCCCGGACGTGGGCGACGATCGCCCGCTCGCTGGCCACGAGCCCGCCCTGGGGCTGGTAGACGGCGCGCATGCCCTCCGGGAGCCGGTAGGCCGGGAACCGCTCGTTGACCGCCGTGGCGGTGAGGACCTCGTGGGGCAGGTCGTGCAGCCGCGCGGAGGCCAGGGCGCCCTGGAAGACGTCGCTCTCCTCCGCGCCGCCGTCGATGGAGCCGGTGATCACCAGGATCTCGTCGCCCGTCGCCGCCTCGAGGTCGCGCCACAGCGCGTAGGCCCGGTGCAGGAGCGGCACATAGGCCGGATCCTCGTAGTAGGGTAGACGGATGATCCGGCTGATCCCGTGCGACGAGCCCATGGCGTGGGGGATGTCGTAGCGCTCCAGCCCGAGCACGCGCTGGCCGCGCTTGGCCAACTGCCAGGCCGCGGCGCTGCCCATGCCGCCGATCCCGACAACGATGACATCGTAGGGCGTGTCCGAACGCATGGGGGCCTACATCATTGACCTGGGGGCAAACGATCGCGCCCCGCGCATGGTCATCTCCCGGAAGGCCGGGGATCGGCTTGGACGCAAGCGGCGCATCGGTAAGCTGCATGCGGCACGGGCGGCACCGCGCTTTGTCCACGATTCCCAACGATGAACCGTGGGTCACAGAAGGGCGTGCTCGCCGCCTGCGGGAGGGAGCAGCCTCTCCCGATGCCGCCGGCATCGCCTCTCCTCGAGGCATGGGAGCTAAGAGCCTCTCACGCCCAGCCGGTCCGGCCGACGAGACTCAGGCCACATCCGGGATCAGGTCATGTCGGCGGGCCAGCAGGAGCATCCCCTCCATGATCATGTGCGCACACAGATGCGCGGCCATGTCGTTCACGTCCTGCGGCGGGCTCACGGTGTTGAAGTCCATCGCCACGATGTTCAGGCCGCTCAGGCTGCGGATCAGTTCGATTCCCTCCCGCGCCGTCAGACCGCCCCAGGTGGGCGTGCAGACACCGGGGGCGACCGACGGATCGAAGACATCCATGTCCCAGCAGAGATAGACCGGCCGTTTGCCCACGGTGCCGCGGAACTCGGCCATGGTCTGCGCGAAGCCCCGCCGCAGCAGCGTCTCCGCGGTCACGACACGGAATCCGAGATGGGCCGCGTGGTCGAGAACGCCGCTGCGATAGGTGAAGCCGCGCACCCCCACATGCCAGGACCGGGAGGCATCGACCCAGCCTTCCTCCGCCGCGTTCGTAAACTGCGTCGCGGCGTTGTAGCGGTCGTCCGGCTCGTAGGGATAGGCGTCCGTGTGGCTGTCGATATGGAGCGCGACGAGCCCCGGGTGGCGGCGCCCCGCCGCCCGCATGAGCGCCAGCGAGACCGAGCCGTCGCCGCCGATCCCAACCGGCACGGCCCCCGCATCGAGGATCTCCCCCGCCGCCGCCTCGATCCGGGGCAGTGCGTCGTCGATGCGCCCCGGCGTGAGGGCGACGTTGCCGCAGTCGACGGCGCCGAGGAGACTCAGCACGTCGACATCCGCCAGCGAGGGGTGGAACCGGCGGATGAGGCCGGATTGGCGGCGCACGGCGGCCGGACCCTGCCGCGCCCCGACCCGGAAGGCATGGGTCCCGCAGTCGAATGGGACGCCAAGGATCGCCGCCCGGCATCCGGGACGGGGGCTCCCGGCGGGAAGCCCCATGAAGGTGTCCGGCGCGGTGAACAGCGGTTCGGTCAAGGCTGCGTATCCCTCAGGAAGTCGAAGGCGGTGAGCGCGTGGACGCGTGCGACCTGCCCGAGTTCGGCGATGGCGGCGAACTCGTCGGGGCCACCCATGCCGTGGGGGGTGGGCCCGTAGACCACGGTGGGGATGCCCCGCATCCGGAACCAGCGGGCGTCCGAGCCGCCGACCCGCATGTTTATAGCGACCGGGGCGCCCATCACCTCTCCGGCGGCGGCGGCGCAGAGGCGCACGAGGCGATGGTCCGGGTCCGTGTGGTTCGGCGCGAAGGTCCGCAGCACCCGGACCGTCAGGTCCGGATCGTCGAGGGCGCCGTGGATCGCGGCCTCGACGGCCTCCGCCTCAACTCCGACGGGCAGGCGGATGTCGAGGGCGGCGCGGGCCCGGGACGGGACGAGATTGGGCGAGGTGCCCCCCTCGATCCGGCCGAGGTTGACGGTGATCCGGCCGAGCGTCTCCGCCTCGCCAACCCCGGCCAGGGGTTCGGAAATGGGTCGCGAGCGTTCAATCGCCTCGCTTACGGCGGAGGGCGCGGTCACCGGCACCGCCGCCAGCGCCGCGCCGAGGCGGTCCAGCGCCCCACGCAGCCGGTCGATCGCGTTGTCCCCGAGGTGGACGTGGGCGCCGTGGGCGGGCCGCCCCGCCGCCTCGACCTCGATCCAGAGGAAGCCCTTCTCGCCGAAGCGCAGGACGCGCGGCGAGCCGGCATCGCCGATGATCACCGCATCCCCCGTCGCGTGGGGTACGGTGTCGAGCAGCCACCGGGTCCCGAGGGGGCCCATCGTCTCCTCGTCTCCGGCCAGCGTCAGGACGACTTCTCCGGGCCATGCGTCCGCGACGTCGGCAAGCCCGGCGAGGGCGACGATGGAGGCGGCGATCCCGCCCTTCATGTCGGCGGCCCCGCGCCCGTACAGGCGCCCATCGATGGTCGCGCCGGCCGGATCGACGCTCCAAGCGCCGGCTTCGCCCACGGGGTAGGTGTCAAGATGGCCGTTGAGGATAACCCGCCGGCCCGGTCCCGTGCCCCGGACCCGAGCGACGACGTTCACGATGCCCTCCGCGCTCTCGTACTGCGCGATCTCGGCCGAGGGCACCATTTCGCGGATGCAGGCGACGGCGACCTCGGCGACCGCGCGGGTGTCGCCGGGCGGGTTCGGGGACGCGGCCGCGATCAGCCGCCGGGCGAGAGTGGCCACCTCGGAGGCACGGTCGGTGGCGAGGGTGCGGCGGGCGGCGGCGATGTCAGCGCGCAGCAAGACGGCGTTCCCAGATGCGGATCGACTGCGTGAGAGGCCAGCAGATCGCGAAGTAGATCACTGCAATGAAGGTGAAGATCTCCAACGGCCGGAAGGTCGAGGAGGACAGTTCCATGCCCCGCCGGGTGATCTCGCCCACGGAGATCACCGCGGCGAGCGAGGAATATTTAATGAGCTGCACGAAATTGGCCGCGAGCGGCGGCAGGATCAGGCGGACCGCCTGTGGCAGGACGATCCGGACGAAGCTCTGGCCCGGCGTGAGTCCGAGGACCTGCGCCGCCTCCCGGTGCCCGGCCGGGACAGCCTGGATGCCCGCTCGGAAGACTTCGGCGATGAAGGCTGAGGAGTAGATCGACAGGCCGAGGACGGCGGCGGCGAAGGCGTCGAGGCGGATCCCGAGGAGGATCGGCAGGACGTAATAGGCCCACAGGAGTTGCACGAGGATCGGGGTGTTGCGGATGATCTCGCCGTAGACGAGGGCGATCATCCGCAGGGGCCAGAGGCGGGAGCCCGACATGACCGCGACCAGAAGGCCCCCCGCCGTCGCGAAGACGAGGGTCAGCCCCGAGATGATCAGGGTGGTCTGGACGCCCGACAGCAGGAACGGGAGGTTCGCCGGTATCACGTCCCAGCGGAACTGGTAGGTGCCCATCGCCAACGGCCTACGGCGCGACGATCGGGCCGAGCCCGTTCTTCTCGGCGAATCTGGCGAGCCGCCCGTCGAGCTTGATCGTATCGACGAACAGGTTGACGTAGTTGAGCCAGATCTGGTCGCCTGGCGCGACGACATAGGCGTAGGGCGTCACCGCGAGCTTCTCCGGCGGCAGCAGGAAGGTGACGCCGGGAAACTCCTTCTTCATGCGCAGGGCGGTGGGGAAATCACTCATGATGACGTCGGCCCGGTTCGTCATCAGCTCCGCTTGGCTGGTGGCCGGCGGCGCCACGGCGTTGACGACGGCGTTCTTCAGGTAGCCGCGCATGAACGGCTCGATGTAGGAGCCGAGGGTGACCGCGGCTGTGATCCCCTTCTTGTCGATGTCGCCCCATTGCTTGATCGGGCCGTCCTCCTTCACCACCGCATAGACGTTGGTCACGAGATACGGCTTCGAGAACTCGACGGCTTGCGCCCGCTTCATGGTCGCGCCGACGCCGAACATCCCGATGTCACATTTGTTGGCCTGGAGGTCGGCGATGAAGGTGCCGAAAGCCGTCTCGACGACCTCGAGCTTCACGCCCATGTCCTTCGCCAACTCCTTCATCAGGTCGGCATCGATCCCCTCGAGTTCGCCGGTGGCGGGGTTGCGAAAGGAGATCGAGTAGTAGAGCGGCCACGTGCACACGCGCAGCTTGCCGGACTTGGTGATGTCGTAGAGATGCGACTGCGTTTGCTGGGCGGCGGCGGGAAAGGCCGCTCCGAGAAGGGCGATCCCGGCTAGAACGGCCGTGAGGAACCCGGTGAAACGACACGTCATCGTGCAACCCTCCGTCTGAATGCGGGTGTCGGTCAGTCCTCGAACTGCGCCAGGAAGCGGCGCGCGCGGTCGGTGCGGGGCGCGGCGAAGAAGGACTTCGGGTCTCCCTCCTCGATGATCCGGCCGCCATCCATAAAGACGACGCGGCTGCCGACCTTCTCGGCAAACCCCATCTCGTGGGTCACGACCATCATGGTCATCCCCTCGCCGGCGAGGTCGCGCATCACGGCCAGAACCTCGCGCCGCAATTCCGGGTCGAGCGCGCTCGTCGGCTCGTCGAACAGGAGGACGGCCGGGCGCATGGCCAGGGCGCGGGCGATGGCGACCCGCTGCTGCTGGCCGCCCGAGAGCCGGCCCGGGTAGGCATCGCGCTTGTCGGACAGGCCGACCTTGGCGAGCAGCACCTCGGCCTGGGCGACCGCCTCGTCGCGCATCAGCCCCCGCACGCGGATCGGGGCCTCGATGACGTTGGCCAGCACGCTCATATGCGGCCACAGGTTGAAGTGCTGGAAGACCATGCCGATGTCGGACCGCACGGCGCGGGCGGCCCGCGCGACGGAGCGGTCCGCCTTGCCGCCGGCGACGACCTGATCGTGCATCAGCACGCGCCCCTGGTCCGGTGCGGTGAGGAGGGCAAGGCAGCGCAGCAGCGTGGTCTTGCCCGAGCCGCTTGGCCCGATGACGCAAACCACCTCCCGCTCGTGCAGCGTGAGATCCACGGCGTCGAGGACGCGATGCGATCCAAACGCCTTTCCGATCTCCTGCCCCACCAAAACCCGTCGCGTCGAAGCCGCCATGGATCATCACCATCCGTGATGCAGACAGACTGGGACGATTCATCATCGCCTGTCACGCTCGAATTTTAGGCTTGTCTCAGAGGCGATTGCTGTCCGATAAATCACAGTTATGGATCTACGACAGATCGAACTCTTCACCGCGATCATCGAGCATGGGAGCCTGACGGCGGCGGCCCGCGCCCTCGGTGTCACGCAGCCAGCCGTCAGCGCCGGGCTGGCTCGCCTCGAACGGGCGGTCGGCTTCTCGCTCTTCCGCCGGGACGGCCGGCAGGTGGTGCCGACGCCGGAGGCGACGCTCTTCTACGAGGAGGCCGTCCGCGCCCTCGCCGGCGTCGCGCAGCTCGACGATGCGGCCGCCGCCATCGCCGCCGCCGCGCGGGGCTCGCTGACGGTCGCGACCAATCCGAGCCCCGGAATCGCTTGGCTTCCCCGCATCGTCGCGGAGTTCCAGCGGACGCGGCCGGATGTCCGCCTGAACCTGCTGACCCGGTCCTCGCGCGAGATCCGGGATCTCGTCGCGGCCCGTGCCTTCGATTTGGGCATCGCCGAGCCGCCCTTCGACAAGAAGGACAGCGTGGTCCGCCGCTATCGATTCGCGGCGGTCGCGGCCCTCAAGGCGAATCATCCGCTGGCCGTGCACGAGGTCTTGACCCCCCCGCGGCTCGACGGGGCTCCGATGATCGGGCTGCTTCCTGCGCACGGCACCACGCCCGCGATCGCCCAGGCCTTCGCCGCGCAGGGGGCGGACCTGCGGATTGTGGTCAGGTGCGAGTTCTTCGCGACCGCGCTGAACCTCGCGGCGGAGGGGGCAGGGATCGCCCTGGTCGATCCGATCAGCGCCGCGTGCCACTCGGCGCCCGACATCGTCATCCGGCCGTTCACCCCGCGCATCGCCTACGAGGTGGCCGTGCTGAAGCCGGCGCAGAGCGGTCTCTCCCGTCTCGCCGAGGCCTTCGCCAGGGAGATCGACCGGCACGTTCGGCCCTACCTGATGGAGCACGGTTCGTGACACAGCCTCTCCCCGCCTCCGTCGCCGCCGCGATCCTGTCGGACCGCCTCCTGCCGGACGAGTTCGCGGCGATCTGCGATTGCGGCGGACGCCTCGCAGGCACATCCTCAGAGGCCGCCGCGAAAGTCCTCCTCCGGCGCCTCGGCGAGAAGGTGGCCGGGCGGCCGGCCGGGATCGTCCCCACACCCTATGACGGCTGGCGATCCGCCTCCGCGACGTTGGAACTCGTCGAGGCGGATCGAACCGTTCTGCTGGGCTGCCATCCCTTGGTACGCACCGTCGCCACGCCCCCCTCCGGGCTGGAGGCGGAGGTCGTGGATGTCGGGCGAGGCACCGAGGCGGAATTCGCCGCGCTCGCCCCCCTTCTGGCAGGCCGCATCGTCTTGGTGCAGCACGAATACATGTTCGCGGCGGGGCACATCCACCGTCGATTGAAGTATGCCTGGGCACGAGAGGCGGGTGCCGTGGGCTTCCTGATCGCCGGCCCCCTTCCGACGCGCCCGGTCGCCGGGTCGTCCGGCCGGGGCCCAGAGGACGGAATCCCCGCCCTCGGCATCGAGCCGGAGGCCGCCGCGCGCCTCGCGCCGACAGCGTTGGGTTACGCCCGGGCCCGGCTCACGATCGCCGCGATGGAGTTCGCCGCCAGCACGGAGGCGATCCTGTTCGACCTCCCGGGACAAACCGCCGACACCGTCGTGCTGAGCGCGCATCTCGACGGCCACGATCTCGCCGAGAGCGCGATGGACAACGCCACCGGTGTCGCAGTGGCCCTTGCCGTCACACGGGCGCTCGCCCCCCATGCGGGGTGTTTCCGGCGCGGACTGCGCCTCGCCTTCTTCAGCGCCGAGGAGTGGGCCCTGACGGGCTCGCGCGTCTATCTCGACCGCCTGCCCGTGGCCGAGCGCAAGACCCTCGCCATGAACCTCAACCTCGATTCCGTCGCCGGCTCCGGCCACCTGACGGCCTTGTGCAGCGGTCTTCCGGCCCTCGTGGCCTGGGCGGAGCGGACCACCCGCGCGGCGGGCGCGCCGGTGAGAACCTTCCTCCCGCCGATGGCCAACTCGGACCACGCCAACTTCACGCGACACGGCATCCCGGCCTTGCGCCTCGTCGCAGGGTTCGACGAGAGGGCCTCCAATCTCAGGTACGTTCTGACAACGGCCGATACGCGCGACAAGGTGACGGAGGGGCAACTGCGTCTCGCGACCCTCGCCGCCACAGCAATGGTGTGGTCCGCGCTCACCGATGAGCAGCTTCCCTACTAAGGAGCCTGCCCCCTCCAGGGGTGATCTTTAGTGTGGGGAGCGGCCCGCAGCCATCGCAGCGCTCGTTCCACCGAATTGCAAATCGAACATGCGGCGCTCGCCGCAGACGTTACTCCGGTATCGCGTTCTTCGTAGGGCTGCAAAGCCAGTCGATCGAACTACGCCAGAATGTCCGGTTGCAGTAGCCCTTCGCCTGAAAGCGGATTTTCCGCTTTCGGCCAAGTCCAGTCGAGTGAGTGGGCGCCGCCGAATGGCTGGGTTGGGTGGATTCTGTTGAAAAACTCAGGTGTTGCGGCGGTAGTCGTGAGGTGATTCACTCTCGTCGAGAGACGGAGATCGAAGCAGATGATGGGACCTCGACAAGTCGAGCAGGGCGCCCTGTTCTACGAGTTCTCGCTCGATACCCACGTCCCCGCCGACCATCTGCTGCGCGCCATCGACCGCTTCGTTGACCTGTCGGGCCTGCGCGCGCACCTGCAGCCGTTCTACAGCTCGACGGGCCGGCCCTCGGTCGACCCTGAGTTGATGATCCGCATGCTGCTCATCGGCTACTGCTTCGGCATCCGCTCCGAGCGCCGCCTCTGCGACGAGGTCCACCTCAACCTCGCCTACCGCTGGTTCTGCCGGCTCGGACTCGACGTCCGGGTGCCGGATCATTCCACCTTCTCCAAGAATCGTCATGGCCGCTTCCGCGACAGCGACCTGCTGCGCCGCTTGTTCGAGACCGTGCTCACTCGCTGCATCGCCGAGGGGCTCGTGGGCGGCGAGGGCTTCGCGGTCGACGCCAGCCTGATCAAGGCCGATGCCAACCGGCAGAAGGGCGTCGAGGGTACGAACGGCCTGCCACCCGAGACCGTCAGCCGCGCCGCCCGGGAGTACCTGGCCGTGCTTGACGACGCCGCGTTCGGCGCTGCGACGCCGGTCGTGCCCAAGCTCGTCTCCCCCGCCGACCCGGCCGCGCGTTGGACGGGCGCGGACGGTGGGCTGGCCTACTTCGCCTACGCGGCCAACTACCTGATCGACCTCGACCACGCGGTGATCGTGGACGTCGAGCCGACCACCGCGATCCGGCAGGCCGAGGTTACGGCCGCCAAGCGCATGATCGTGCGCTCGCGCGAGCGCTTCGACCTCTACCCGGCACGGCTCGCCGGCGACAGCGGTTACGGATCGGCCGCGATGCTGGGCTGGCTCGTCCACGAGCAGGGCATCGAGCCGCACATCCCCGTCTTGGACAAGTCTGAGCGCCGCGACGGTACCTTCAGCCGATCAGCCTTCACCTACGACCCTGGCACGGACGCCTACACCTGCCCGGCCGGCAAGCACCTGCGGCAACGTCAGAAGGTCTACAGATCACCGCCTCCGCTCGTCGACGCAGACGGGATGCTGCGCTACCGCGCGAGCAAGCACGACTGCGATGCCTGCGCGCTGAAGCCACGATGCTGCCCCAACGCATCCGCCCGCAAGATCCCACGCTCGATCCACGAGGGCGCCCGGCAGATGGCGCGCGACATCTGCGCCTCGAAGGCGGGCCGTACCTCGCGGCGGGAGCGCAAGAAGGTCGAGATGCTGTTTGCCCACCTCAAGCGGATCCTGAAGCTGGATCGGCTTCGGTTGCGGGGGCCGGATGGAGCCCGGGACGAATTCCACCTCGCGGCCGCCGCCCAAAACCTACGGAAGCTGGCCAAGCTGATCCCGCTGGGGCAGCCGAGCCTAGCCTGATCGGCTGGGGGAGGCCCTCAGCCAAGCCTTGATCAAACCTCGATCCAGGCCGACCGCGAGTTTTTCAACGAAATCGACCCATGCCGGTCGTAGGAGATGCTGAAGGCAGAGCCCGAAAGCAGCCATCGGTTGGCAGTTGGGCGGCTATGGTCCAGGACAAAAAGCGATCGTGTTTCCGAGAAGCCGCAGATCGTGACTGAAAGGCCGAAGGATACCACCGAAGCAAGAGCTTGCCGATCGCCAGTCATGCGGGAAGAAGCTCCTCGGTCGACACCATTCTGGATGAAGCACTCGAAGTCTCTGTTTTGCCGGTGACGATATCAATCGTGCGGACCTGATTGCGCCCCCCACGTTTCGCTTCATAGAGCGCGGCATCTGCGAGGCTCAGCCACTCAGTCTGGGTCGTAGCAGACCGCCGGTCAGCATAGAGCAGCCCCACGCTCACTGTAACTATGCCGAGGGGGCTCAGGGCATGGGGTAGCGCCAGGGCTTCGATTGATCCTCGGCAATCGCGAGCGACATTCAGTGCGTGAGCCTCTTCGACGCCGGTCAGGACGACCGCAAACTCTTCTCCTCCTATCCGAAAGGCGATCCCGCCAGCGCGCGCTGCACACATCGCCAGTTCTGCTCCAACGGCCTTTAACACCAAGTCGCCGGCTGGATGTCCCGAGTAGTCGTTAAAGGCCTTGAAGCGATCTACGTCGATCAGCGCGAGCGCACACCGCTCGCGCGACGAGGCTTTCTCCAACTCTGCGAGTCTACGATCGAAGTGGCGGCGATTGGGGATGCCAGTCAACGCATCAGTCAACGCAAGGGCGGCGAGTTCTGCCTCCGCGACCGTCCTACGCCGCAACTCGCTTCGCAGCAGTTGGAGAAGGCACAGCAGAGCGATAGCAGGCGTGCCGACAATCAGGACGATCGCCGTTGCTCGGGCGTGCCACGCCGATCCTATCGTGCTGAGCGGAACCGACACGACGACGTGCATCGGCAATGTCCCCACCCGATGAGCCACGTGGAGGGCTTCCGCACCGGCAGAGCTCGAGATGAGGGTAATATGATCCGCCTCGGCGATCATCGAGAGCGTCTGCCGATCGAGAGGATCAGCGGCTGGGTATTGCACGGGGGGCTGCCCACCTCCGGTCGACAGGCTGTCATCGAACAGCACAGTGATTTTGAGGTTGAGATTGCGGTTGAGGCGAGCGAAGACCGCCTCGAAATACGCGAGTTCGATCGCTCCAACCACGACGCCGGCAAACGCTCCGTCCGCGTAGGAGAAACGCCGGCTCAATGGGATCATCTCACGACCACTGACGCGGGTGCGCCACGGTCGACCGACGTAAAGGCCAGCATCTCGATTGCGCTGAACCTGAAAATAGACCCGATCGGCACCATTTAGCCGACGCGGCACCAAGGAGCCGGAGTCGATGAATGCGTCACCCTGAGCGTCGAGGACGAAAATCGCCCCGTAACCTGAGGCCGTCGCCGCTCGATCGAAAAGGGCAAGGTGCCGAACCTGGGGCGAAACGCCCTCGAGAATTGGATCCCGCAGACGATCTGCCACTGCCTGCAGCGACAGGTCGTAGAGCTCGAAGTCACGTGTCAAAGTGCGCGTCATGCTGTCCAGCAGCGTCTCAGCGCCAATCTTTGCCTGCTGCCAAGCTGCGTTGCGCAGACTCACGATGGCCAAGCCCGCGCATCCGCAAAGCACGATGGTCACAGCCAATCCGGCGGCAATCAGAAAGTGCGGAGAGCGGATGCGATCGCTTTTTTGGTGTACTCGAGGCATTGCACGTCGGGTATGAGTGATCCCACGCGACAACATATGCTATGGGGTATTAACCCGCCCCTACCAGACTGGCAGCGCAAGGATTATGCACTTGAAGTTGCATTTCTCGCAAGTGTTTGAGCAGCTGGAAACTGGTCTCGCAAGGTAGCTGATAGGACTGATATACATCTGCTATGGCAATCTAACTCTCCGAAGCAGTCTGTCCAGTTCCACCCAAAACCGTCTGTCCGAAAACGACCCAATATAGCCATACAGATGGTCGTCAGCGCGACCCGAAACCGGGCGGTCATGACATCCGATCGTGAACCTATGCCGACAAGGCCATTGGCACCGTTCTCTCAGCCAATCGCTGCGGCCGCCCGACTAGGTAGCCCTGGATCGCGTCGCAACCGATCTCGCGCATGAGCGCAAGCTGCGATGGCGTCTCTACGCCTTCCGCCTGGAGCGCGACATTCAGCGCACGTGCGATCTGCGTGATGCCTTTCAGAACCGCCAACGAGTGGCGGTCAGTCTCCGCCGTAGCCACGAACGAACGATCCACTTTGATGCGGTCGAGCGGCAAGTCGCGCAGATGGGCCAGCGACGAGTAACCCGTGCCAAAATCATCCATCGCCACCGTCACACCGAGGCGGCGGATGGCGTTCAGGACCTTGGCGATCTGAGGGCCATCCTCGACGATTGCTGTTTCCGTGAGCTCGATCTCCAGCCGTTTGGCTGGCAGTCCACTCTTGGCCAGAGCCTGCGTGAGATCGGACAGAAGCTGCGGCGAGCGCAGCTGAACAGGTGAAACGTTCACCGCGACGTAGACATCGCTCGGTAATTGCGCGGCCTGTCGGCAGGCCTCCCGCAGCACCCAAGCGCCGATCGGGACGATCTGTCCGGTCTCCTCCGCCAATGGGATGAAACGGGCCGGGGAAACAGCCCCGAGCGTCGGGTGTTCCCAACGGATCAATGCCTCATATCCGATGATCCGATCGTCAACGAGTGAGATCACCGGCTGATAGGCCAAATGCATCTCCCCACGTTCAATCGCTGTTCGCATGTCCGTTTCAAGCTGAACCCGATCGGCGACAGTCTTCAGCATGTCGCGCGTGTAGCAGCTCGTTCTGCCTCGACCCTGCCGTTTCGACTCATATAGCGCGATGTCTGAGAACTGCATGAGTTCGATCGCATCGCGCGCATCATCCGTGCAGCACATGCCAATGCTGCAGCCAATCGACACTGTGAGGTCATTGATCGCGTACGGGAGGGCGAGCGCCTCGATCACCTCAGTGGCGACAGCCATCGCCTGTGCCTGATCGCCATAGACCAGCACCGCCATCTCGTCGCCGCCAAGCCGGGCTACGAACCCGTCCGATCCTGCGATCGTCCTCAGCCTGTTGGCAACCTGTTTCAAGAGCTGATCACCGACGACGTGACCGTAGGTATCGTTAATCTGCTTGAAGCGATCGAGATCGATCAGCAGGAGCTTGACGACTTGCTTGGGAACAAAATCGCGACCCAAACGCGCATTCAAGGCGCGGCGATTGGCGAGCTTGGTCAGGGGATCGGAGAAGGCCAGTTCCGTGATCCGGCGCTGTGCCGCGCGCTCTTTGGTGACGTCGTCGAAGGTAACGACGTTACCGCCTTCCTCGATCGGACGGATTTCGACCTGCAGAATGCGTCCGTCGTCAAGCGGATAGTCGATTTGCCTCGAGTTTTCGACGTTCCGCCATTCGTCGACCCGCTGGCGCGCCGCCACGCGCCGCTCCGCGGTCCAATGATGACGATTGCCGACAATGTCGATGATCTGGTCGATACTTTTGCCCGTCAGGTCGACATCGACAGGGATGCCATAGATTTCAGCGTATCGCCGATTGTACAGGCGCACGCGCTCGGACGCGTCCAGATATAACAAACCGTTCGACATATTGTCGAGTGCGGTTCTCAGGACCGAAGAATGGGCGCGCTCCTGGGCATCGAAACGTTGTGTTGCAATTATAGTAAGGAACGCCCCGAGGAACAGCACAGCAGCTCCCGCAGTGGTGAAAATGCTGAGCACGATATTCTCGTGCGGAAAGCCGCTATAATCCTGGGTGCGCGCTAGCGTCGTGCCGGCAATCGCGACGAAGTGAGTACCGGTAACGGCGAGGGTGAAAAGAGCGCAGACCACCCGGGGGGTCGCCAAGCGCCTTGGCAGTCCACAAGCCAGCGCGAGGCTGCAGGCACCAATACCGGCAGCGAGAACGTCCATGAGCGGCGAATGAGTCTGTTGGCATCCCTCAATCGCCGCCATGCCGGCGTAGTGCATCCCGCCGATACCAAGCCCGGCAATCGCACCAGCCATAGCGCGGATCCGCCACGATGGAAAAAGCCGTGCCGCAGCCAACGGCAGGCCTGCGACTAAGATGCCGATCAGTGCCGAGACAATAGTCTTCGTATCGTCAAAGCTCAGCACCATGTCGGGTCGGTAGCCCAGCATGGCGACGAAATGAGTCGTCCAGACGCCCAAGCCGGCCACAACCGCCGTGCCCGCGACCCAACGGTATCGGTGAGCAAGATCGACGTCGCTGACCGTACGCATCAAAGTAGCGACCAGCCATCCAGCCGCGAGGCAGATGACTACGGCAGTGAAGACGAAGCCGAGTGAGTGGTCGGCAGCTAGGCGAGCAGCACCATAGATCATAGGCCGCCTATAAGAGCCCACACCTGAAATTCGAATGAAGGGACACGATGAAGATGCCGTTCAGATTGAGGCCGTGGCGTAGCGCCTAAAAAAGACAAGTCCCTGTGTCGCAGCGCCCCATCCATATCGAAAGGCATTCTCCGTAGGCACCACTTCTCAGAAAGGACAATCCCAGGACCACAACTCTCGGTGGATGGAATAGCAAGATGCCGAACCTCAGCCCAAACAAATCACCTTAAATTGAGGGGAGATTGACCTGACGAGCTTCACGCCGTCCGCAAATCTTAAGGTCTCAGAGCGGAATAGGGCCTGCCTGGCGGGCTACCTGTGAGGGCGGGAAGTCGGCCCAGGCTTACCTCTTCGTGCCCGTGTGGCTGCCCCATCCCCTGCGCTCCGGCAGGAGGTGACGCAGCGTGCGGGACACCTCGTCCAGGACCGGATCATGCGCCTTCACCTGACAGTCAAAGCGTCGCTCCTCGCCGCCTTCGGCCTCCTCGCGCTCCTGTGCGCCGGTCAGGCCGTTCTCACGACCCTCACGCTCTCGGGCCTCCGGGCCGACGTCACGGGCGTTGCCACGAACTGGCTCCCCTCCGTCGTGGCGATCACCAACATCCGCGCAGCCGCCTCGGAGGTGCGCATCAAGCAGCTGCGCACGCTGACCCTGTCCGGCAGTCCCGAGCAGCGGGTCGAGAACGCGCGGCAGATCGACAGGGCCGTCGTGGCGCTCGCCGCCGCCCGGAAGGCCTACGAGCCGCTGATCTCATCGGCCGCGGAGCGGGCGCTCTACGACGCGTTCGGCACCACCTGGGAGCGCTACCAGACCGTCGGCCGCGAAGCGGCGCGCCTGGCCGAGGTGGGCCAGAGCGCCGACGGTGTCCGGCTCATGGCCGACCCGGCCAACATCGATCTCTACAATGCGGCCCGCGACAC
This sequence comes from Methylobacterium sp. NMS14P, assembly GCF_028583545.1. NCBI lineage: Bacteria > Pseudomonadati > Pseudomonadota > Alphaproteobacteria > Hyphomicrobiales > Methylobacteriaceae > Methylobacterium > Methylobacterium sp. NMS14P. Next base: position 2,990,416 of record NZ_CP087106.1, read on the forward strand.
GCTGGCCCAGGACGTCGCGCTGAACGAGCGTGGCGCGCACGCGGATGCCGACAGCGCCATGGCGGCGACTGAGTCCGCGACCCTGATGGCCTATCTCTTCATCGCGCTGAGCGTGCTGGCGGCCTGCGGCGCGGCCGCGTTCGTGCTGCTGCGCGTGTCGCGTCCGATCCAGGCGATGACGGGTGCGATGACCGTCCTGGCCGCGGGCGACACGGGCGGCGAGGTGCCTTACCGCGCGCGCCGCGACGAGGTCGGTGCGATGGCGGCGGCCGTTCAGGTGTTCAAGGACAACCTGATCCGCACCCGCCATCTCGAGGAGGAGACCGCGCAGGCGCGCCTGGCCGCCGAGGACCAGCGCAAGGCCGGCATGCGGCAGATGGCCGACGGCTTCGAGGCCGCGGTCGGTGGGATCATCGGCACGGTGTCGTCCTCCGCGACCGAGCTGCAGGCGACCGCGCAGGCGATGACCGCCACGGCCACCGAGACCGCCAGCCAGTCGACGACCGTGGCGGCGGCGGCCGAGGAGGCCGCCTCCAACGTCAGCACGGTGGCGGCGGCGGCCGAGGAGCTCGGCTCATCGGTGCAGGAGATCGGCCGGCAAGTGCAGGGATCGGCCAGCCTCGCCCAGGCCGCAGTGAGCGAGGCCGATCAGACCGCCCACCTCGTCCAGGCTCTCAGCCAGAGCGCGGCGCGGATCGGCGACATGGTCGGGATGATCTCGGGCATCGCCGGCCAGACCAACCTGCTGGCGCTCAACGCCACGATCGAGGCGGCGCGGGCGGGTGCGGCGGGGCGGGGCTTCGCGGTGGTGGCCTCCGAGGTGAAGGCGCTGGCCGAGCAGACCGCCAAGGCGACCGAGGAGATCGCCCGCCAGATCGGCGAGGTTCAGGGGGTGACCGCGCAGGCGGTGACGGCGATCGGCGGGATCACCGGGCGGATCCGGGAGATCGACACCTTGGCGACGTCGATCGCGGCGGCGGTGGAGCAGCAGGGCGCGGCCACGCAGGAGATCGTGCGCAACGTCGCGCAGGCCTCGGCGGGCACCAACGCGGTGACGGGCAACATCGCCGGCGTCGCGCAGGCGTCGGAGGAGACGGGGGCGGCGGCCGGTCAGGTCCTGTCGGCGGCCTCCGAGCTGTCGCGGCAATCCGAGCACCTCGGTGCCGAGGTCAATCGGTTTCTCGCCACCGTGCGTGCGGCCTGACCCGATCTCGTCCCGGCCCTCGCGGGACAAGATCACTACGACGTCGAACGTCCGCTTCCGCCCCAGCTTGGACGGAAGCGGACTGACCGGAAACCACCCCGAATGGTCATACCAGTGATTGTTGGTGTGCCCCGAAGTCCGCCGTTCACCGCGTGGGTCTTGTCAGTTGGTTAGAGTAGAAGCCCATGGCAGCATCGCGCCTCCCGCTGGTGAGCATCGGTCTCAGAACCACGCCTCCGCATCAACACACTCGGCGTACTCGACCTCGACTAAGCGACTGCTTCCTACAAAAGAATGGACTTGCCTCGACGCGTGCGGTCTGCGCACGGTGTTATATTCTTCTAGATCATCGAGTTGGGCCTGTCGCTGTATTGGCGCGCTGAACTGGGAGATGACGTTAGCGCACCCCAAGGAGAACTGGTCCTAATAGGGCTTAACGCTGACCCGCAACACACGCAGCCGCAACAAGGGGGGTTAGGTGCTCGTGAGCCCGGAACGAGCTCCGGCAGAAGCAAACTGAGTACTATCGTTACTTCAACCAGCTGTTCGGCCCAGCCGGCACATGAGGCGCCGCCACACCGAACTTGGGGCAGTCCACTGGGCGCTACCGGCTTAGCTGGTACTCGATTTTCCCGGAAAGGGATGCAACTCTAGCGTGATCAAGGGAAAGCCATTGACCCGATGCCGTCCAAGCGTGTCCGTATTCACTACCGGCGGTTCTTCCGGGGTGGTGAGCCAGTTGTGTCGGAGCCGCTTTCCGAAGCGGTCGCGAAGGCGTTGGCCCACAAGGTCGATGGTCAGGACCTGTATGGCGACGTCCGCCTCCGGACCTACGAGGACGTCGACCATGGCAGCGTCGTCCTGAACGGGCGTTTCCTGCCCGCGAACGGCGACGTGTACGGGGAGCTCGTCCGGTTCGATCCGAACACCAACATCCCCCTCTTGGTCCAAAACTCGGCATCGACCGCGGAGCTCGAAATACGCGAGGCTGTGAAGCCTAATGACGCCGAGGTGCTGCAGGGCATGACCTTCTTCATGATCCGCAAGGACCATGTGCTCGTCGTCGACCAAGGTCTTACCAACCCGATCTTCGAGCGGTACCTCCGGTGGCTGCTGTGCGAGCGGACCCCGGTCGCGCAGCGCAACGCCCGGGTGCCCCTCATCCCGAAGCTTTTCCTGGACGAAGAGGTCGAGGGCCTTCGGGACGTGAAGTTGATCCGGCTTCGCCCGGCGCCGTTACAGGTCGACACTTTGTTCGACGAGGCCAGGACGGAGGTTCATAGCCAGGACGTCGAACCGACGACGAGCGTGCTCTCGATCCTGCGCGCGGCCAATTTCGACACGGCTGTCATCGAGGATATGATGCGCTCACATGGCGCTGCGGTGGTGCTCAACTTGAGCATCACGCTCAAGGCGGGCCGCAGCACGCTCAAGATGCAGGGCGAGGAGGCGGTGGCCCTGCTGCGAAATGTGCCGGAGGACGACCTGATCGTCATAGGCGACGGCATCCGGAAGAACCGCGGGGTGCTTGAACGCTTGAGCGAACAGGTCGATATAGAACGGAAAGGGAACATCCTGGTCCGTAGGGAGGCCTGGAGTGCCCTTTCGAAGGCGGCGGCGTCCTACAGGGACGCCGGGTTGATCGAATGAGGCTGAAGTTTACAGGCTGGGAGACCGTCGTCGCCGCCCTCACGGGTGTGAGCGCCGGCTACGCCATGCCAAACGCCTTCTACGGTGACGGCGCGGCCGAGATCGTGACGGTGCTGGGCTTCCTCATCGCAGCTCTGGTGCCGGCCATGGCGCTCGGCGCTACCGCACTCCGGTCAGGCGAGTTCTCGGTCCTGCGCATCCAGACGCTCGGTGCCGCCCTAGACCGGCAGATCCGCGTCTTTGCTGGCCTGTTCCTCTACAGCTTGGCGGCCTGCATTCTCGCCATCGCGGGCAAGTTGATGAAGTGGTCGGTCCCGCCCATCCCGCTCGGTTGGGCGGACCTGCCGCCGCTCGACCTGAGCTTCCTGTTCCCGGCGGTGCTAACGGCCCTGTTCGTGTTCCTCACCCTGCGGGCGATGGCCTTCGTCACCGGCATCCTGAGCATCCTCAGGCTGTCGACGAGCATCGCCGCGGACGAGGCCCGTTCGCGGGATCAGGCGCGCACCCGCGCGGACGAGGACGCTCTAGCGGCATACGAGATGCCCGAGGGCTACGGGTCCCGGATCGAGTTGCCCCACTAGCACTACTTTGGCAGATTGGTTTTAGGGTGGCAGATTGAGATCGGCGTCACAGTGCGGGCATCGTCGCGGCGGCGGCCGACTGAGGTAATCCAGGATGGCCTGCCGGATCGAGGGCAGGGGCGGCGGGCAGGCGATTCTTTTTTTTCCGCCCCGCCGTTGCCAAGCGCCGGGATTGCAGGAAGGCGTAGGCCATCATCGTCATCAGCGCGTGCCGATGCAGCCCGGTCCAGGATCGGCCCTCGAAGTGATCGAGGCCGAGCTCCTCCTTCATCTGCTGGTGGACCTGCTCGCAGATCCAGCGCGCCTTGATCGTTGCGGCCAACTGCTTGAGGGTGGCCTCGGCCGGCAGGTTCGAGAGGTAGTATTTACGTTCGCCCGAGCCACGCTCCTCGCGCACCAGCCAGACCTCGTCGCCGGGCAGATGCTGGTTGCCTTGTCGGCCGATCCTCTGGGTCGAGCCATCGGCCATCCGAACGCGCAGCGCGCAGAAGCGAGCCCGCAGCCGGCCCTTGGTGCCTCGCCGCCAAGTCACCGATCTGCCGGTCATGTCCGCGAGGATCGTCTCCGCTGCGACCGAGATCTGGTCCGGGACGTGACGCTTGCGCGGTCGCCCACGCCCCACGACGGGGAAGATCATCGTCACGTTGGCCGGGTAAACCTTGTTGCGTCCCGAGATCCCGACGGCCCAGCTCAGGCCACGCGCGCTCAGGGCCTGCCGGAACGGGGCGGCCCCATAACCGGCATCGGCCAGCACGCAGCCGAAGCGCACGCCGCCCTCCCAGACCCGGTCGATCTCCGCGACCGCGATCTCCAGCTTGGTACGGGCCGCGCGCAGGCCCTCAGGTACGCCGGCCGATATCATCCGATCCGGGTCGCTCGTCCAAGTGTCGGGTAGGAACAGCGCCAGACCGACCGCTACGGGGACCTCGCCCCGCGCCAGCGTGAGCGACACCAGCGTCTGGCAGTTGGCGGTCTTGCCCAGCGTCGTGGCGTATTGCGGGGCCACCCCGACCGAGCGGTTGCCCTTCTTCGGCAAGGCGGTGTCATCGACGACCAGGATCGCATCCATGCCGCCGACGAGGCGATCGGCCTCGCCGAGCAGCCCCCGCTGCAGCGGAGCCTCATTCCAGATCCCGGCCGCGATGAAGTGGTGCAGCCGGTCGTAAGAGACCCCCTCGGCCCGGGCCGCCATCGGCTGGACGCTCTTGCGATCACCAAGGCCGATCAACCCGGCCACATAGAGCGGGCACATTGCCCGGCGTGCTGGATGGGACAGTCCCGCAAGGAATGGCTGCAGCCACCGATCCAGATCCTCACGCCATCCGCCAGCACCTGACATCGCGCGCACCCACGCTCATGGCCGTGGCACACGAATCCGCGAAAACCTCTCGCGTTCCTTCAATCTGCCAAAGTAGTGCTAGGTCGCGGACTCATTAAGCTCGCAGCCAGACCCGCACGGCTGCGAGCTTGACGCTGGCGAGGAAGTTGTCGGGATCCTTGTCGTAGCGCGTGGCGACGGCGCGGAAGTGCTTGATCTTGCTGAGGAAGCGCTCGACCAGATTGCGGTACTTGTACAGGAACGGGCTGAAGGCCAACACCTTCTTGCGGTTGGGCATCGGCCTGACGTTCGCCCACGCGCCCTGCTCAGCCATCTGGGCGCGTAACGCGTCGCTGTCGTACGCTCGGTCGCCCAGCAGGATCTGGCCCGTGCCCAGACCGCCCAGCATGTCGGCCGCCGCGCGCCCATCGTGCGCTTGACCCGCGGTGATCTTGAGCGCCACCGGACGGCCCTCGGCATCCACCAGCGCGTGGATCTTGCTCGTCAGGCCGCCGCGCGAGCGACCCATGCCACCGGATCGGCCATCTTTTTTTGGGCGCAGGCGGCATGCTGGTGAACCCGCACGCTGGTGGCGTCGATCATCTGCAGGTCGCCGTCGTAAGCCTTTGACACCGCGTCCAGAAGCCGATCCCAGATGCCACGCTTGCGCCAGCGCCGAAAACGGTTGCCGCAGGTCGTATGTGGGCCGTAGCGCGCCGGGATGTCGGCCCAGGGCGCGCCCGTGCGCAGCTGCCAGAAGATCCCGTTGAGCACCCGCCGGTCATCCACGCGCTCCTTGCCGCGCACGTCCGTCGGCAACAGCGGTTCGATCACCGCCCACTCCGCATCCGTCAGATCAAACCGCGCCATCAAGGCCCTCCTGCTCAGAGGGCTAACGACGCCGCGGTTTAACCGTGCCAGCCGTTATGGGTTCGCGACCTAGTCCACGCGCAGCGCTAGGCGGGTCCAGCCCGGCGCCCATGGCGCTGAGCCGAGGACTGTGAAGTCCGCGCCGTCGGCCTCGATGGCCGTTCCCGCCGGAATTCCGGACAGCGTGAGGTCCTGGGTGACCGCGGCGACGACCTTGCCCGACGGGGTCGTGAGATGGTCGTCCGAGCCCGTGCCGCTGGCGAGGTAGAACCGCCCCGACATGGTTGGTCCGCCCAAATCGCCCAACGTCGCGCGCCATGACTGGCCGTCTTTCAGGTCGCAGCGGATGCGGCCGCGACCGGTCGAGAGCGCCCGGCGGATGGCATAGAGGTGCCCGTCCACGAGGACGAGGTCGCCGCTGTCGGTCTCCGGGCCGGCGGCCTCCTCGATGATCAGCGTCGGGTGCGCATCGAGCATGGGCGGGTTCGGGACGAGGTTCTTCCCGCACCGGATGATCATCCGGTGCGCTGCCTCCAGTCCCGGCCGCGTCAGTTCTCCAAGGGCCCGCAGGATGCGCGGGTCTAGCTCATGCGTCGCCAGGCGCATCGTCGGCCTCGGCGTCCGCCTCCATGGCCTTGGCGATGTCGCGCTCGGCCGCGGTCAGGGCGGCCCGGGACTGGTCGAGCGAGGTGCGCCGCCAGGTCAGGGTCTTCTCGTCCGGAAATCCGGACATCTCGCGGAAGATGACCTCGGGAACGGTCATCACGTTCACCCGGATGGCGTTCATGGCCAGCGCCAGGGCGTTCTCCAGCCGCTTGAACAGCGCGAGCTCGCCGGCCTTCTCGGCGACCTTCATCAGCTTGAGCTGGGCGTCGAAGGCCTTCCCGGGCTCGCGGATGCCCATCCACCCGGAGAACCCGCCCTCCCCGTCGGCGCCGGCGGTCATTGCCCGACGGATGGCCTCGGCCTTGGTTTGCTGGACATGCCAGCGCCAGACCTCGCCAAGGTCAGGCAGGTGCTCGTCGCCGGGGCCGGTCGACCGGTGCGCGACCGGGCATCCCTTGCCCATCCAGGCGTCGATGGTGCCCCGGTCCCATCCCGTCAGCCGCGACAGAGCGTTCATCGACATGAGCCGGTCGGGGGTGCTCACCGGGCCTCCCTCCGCGAACCGCAGGTGTCGGGCGCCCCGAGGCGGTTGTTCACGCCACGTTCTCCGGGCGCCCGTGCCGCGACGGGGGGCGCAACAGCCTTCAGGGAATTCCGTGTGGCTTCAAGGGCTTGCCGAGCGTTCTGCTGCTGGGTCGCCACGGGAATTCGTTCGCAAGTACCGAACTGTCGCGGCGCAAATGCTCCCCGCACGTCATTCCCCCCGTAAGGGGTCCCCTTCGGGGGGGTGGGGGGCCCCCCGGGGGGTGGGAGTGCCGCCCCGCCCCCGCGACGGCACTCCCGCTCGGCGGACCGAGGCGCACCACGCTGCCCGCGAGCGCGTGTCCCGATCCAGGCCACGCCCATGCCGCAGGGCGTGCCGGGTCGCCCCAGGGCGCGCGACGATCGTCACTGGCAGGCGCGAATGGGGGTTGTGGGTTGCCCCGTCAGCACCTGTGCGCACCACCACGTGCTGCGGTGTGCGCACGCCGGCACGCGGTGGCATCCCCTCAGGCCATGTCCGGATTTCCGGCGAGTGCCGTCAGGCGGACCACGGCAGCCGGGTAGGACGGCTCTCGTTCACGGGCCATGGACCGTAGGGGATGGCCCGCCGGGTCAGGCGGTCGATGTCCTTGTCCGCTCCGGACCACATTCGCACGCGCCCTTGGGCCGAGCGCCTCGCGGCATGCGCCAGGTTGTCGGCCAACTGCGCGGCCATGAGGCCTGGGATGCGGGCTGCGGCTGCGTTGCAGGCCTCCTCCCAGGGCTTCTCCAGGATCGGCTTGTAGGTTGCCCGGTCGACCGCCAGGAACAGGATGCGGGGGTGGTCGACTGGCCTCCTCTTGCGCCCGACGGTGACGACGCGGCCGCCCCGGCGGTTCGAGAAGATCTGTTGCTCCTCGCCGGTGGGCACGAGTGGAGGCCGGGCGATGTAGGCGAGCCTCGGCTGCCCGTGCAGCTTGATCGTGTCATCGTAGACGCCCCAGCGCGAGGACGTGGACGACCGCGCCTTCGCCTTCGTGCCCGCCGCCTCTCGCGACAGGCGTGCCAGGAAGCCCGTGGGCACGCCACCGTACGCGGTCGGGCGGACGCCCTGCGTCAGAGTGATGTTGTCCCACCAGGGGATGAGGATGTGGTCCTGAGCCAGCCCGACGTCGCCGGGGAGGCGCGTGTTGTCCTGAATGCCGAACAGGTACTTCAGGTAGACGCTCTGCTTCGGCATCACCTCGACGGACTCCCTGACACCGTCGCCGGCCTGATTGCGCTCGATCATGTTCAGGCCGACGACGCCCGAGCGCGTGTACTTCACGGCCGACTGCGTCCACGGGGTGTTCCGCTTCAGCGTCTTGTGGAACTGCTGGCGGATGTTGACGACGGCCACCTTGGCGGTCTCGTCCATCGCCCAACCCGCGGCCCGGCGGTACTTAGCGATGCCGACGGTCGACACGAAGCGGTCGCGCCACTCCTCGATGAGGGGGCCGACGTCTGAGGCGATGCGGACTTTGAACGGGAAGGCCATGCCCGGCAGGGTGCGCCGCCGGGCGTGACCCGTTCCAGGCTACGCGAGACGGTCCGGAAGGCCGTCGTGGCCTGCCCACAGCCCGTTCGACTGAGTGTGCGCTTCTGTCGCACCGGGCGGGAAGGCACCTGGGAGACGATCCTGTTGGGTTGAGCGACCGGGATGATGCCGAGGTCAACTTCTGAAATCGAGGCGCCTTCCTGGCGCTCTCTGGCGCGGTCCCACAAGGTTCTTCGCGCTCACGCCAGGGTGACTAATCGCGTTCTTGGCGCCCTCCTAAGCCGCTCTGGATATTAGCGAAACGGCGGCGGAGCATGCGGTTTCGTCGCGTCGGGTCAGAGGTGCCCCGGGGCGGCGGTCCACCGCGAGAGCCCCGTCCTCCATGCACGATGATGAATTGGCGCGAAATGCCCGCGCCCTGGACTTCCACTGGCGCGTGTCCGACGACCTCGTTGCCGCCGCAGGCCTCCCGAAGCTCGCCCGCTCCAAGGTCAACCGCGCCATGGCCAGCGTCCTGGCGGCACTCGCTTTGGCGGCGGACAGCGACCGGCCCTACGTCTCCTACAGCCGCTCGCGGGACTTCTACGCGGCCCAGGGTCGCTACGAGGGGACGGACTACACCTACGCGTCGGTGCTGCAGAGCGTGGATGAGCTCGGGCGCCTCGGCCTGATTGAGGAGATACGCTCGAAGCCCGGCGCCCACCTGACCCACGGCATGCAGAGCCGCATGCGGGCCTCGGACCGTCTCGTCGAGATCTTGTCCGGCCAGCCCATCGAGTACCTCGGCTCGGGCTGCCCGCTCGTCCTCAAGGACAGGGACGGCACTCGCATCGACTACGAGGACACGCCCGAGACCCGGCGCCTGACGCGCGAAATTGGCGGTTTGAACCGGTACCTGAACAGCTTCTCGGTCGACGTCTCGGCCTCGGCCTCGCCCGACGACTGGGAGCGTACCGCGCACCACGTCCGAGCCCGGAAGGTACGGGACGGCGTCGAGACATGGGCCTGCGCCCGCGTCACGCCTCGGGTCGATGTCTACCGTGTTTTCAGCCGTGGCGGGTTTCGGCAGGGCGGTCGAATCTACGGCGGCTTCTGGGAGGGGCTGCCCAAGGACCGGAGGCTCGACCTGATGATCAACAACGAGCTGGTCATCGAGGAGGACTTCGCCTCCCTCCACCCGCGCCTCTTGTACGCGCTGCGCGGCGAGCGGATGCCGGCGGGGTTCGACTGCTACGCGCTGCCTCACTACCAGCGCTGGGTCGGCAAGCTTGCGCTGAACGTGGCCATCAACGCCGCGACGCTGCACGCCGCGGCCGGGGCCCTCATGGAGAAGGGCCGTCAGAAGAAGGCCGACGGTTCGCCCGTGTGGCCTTACGGCTGGGCTGAGACCCGGCGCATCATCGACAAGGTCATCGCTCACAACCCGGCCATCGCGGGGTACATCGGAAGCGACGCCGGTGTCTCGCTCATGGCCATCGATGCGCGCATGGCCCTCGACGTCCTCAAGTCCTGCGAGAAGGCCCACCTGGCTGCCCTGCCGGTGCACGACAGCTTCCTCGCATCAGAGGGCCGGACGGCTGAGTTGAAGGGCATCATGAACGATGTCCTGGAAGGTGCGCTGGACCGAATTTCTCCTGCGACCTTAATGGGTTCGCGGAAAGATTCTATGGGTGAGACGATCCAAATGATCCGATATAGGGAGCCGGGGGTGGCCGAACCCGTTGAGACCCCCCTCGCTGCGCCCGAGGTCACCCCCTCTGCGGAACTCGTGTCGTCTCCCTCCGACCCGGTGCTCCCCTCCTCCGGGACCGTGGCCCCCTTCCGTGCGGTCCTTAGGCCTCTCCCGCCCCGTCCGGGTTCTCCCCGTCCCCGTGTCGTTCCCTCTCCTGCGGAGCCGGTGGGTCTCTCTCCGGCCCCTGTAGAGCCCCCTGCGCCTTCTGCGGTCGTGCCGGTGCCGGCCTTCCTCCTGGCTCTCCGGCCTCCGCCCGAGCCGGTCCCCGCTCCCTCTCCCGAGCCGCCCCTGTCCCTTGTGGTCCCTCGTCCTCGACCATCCCTGGCGTTCCTCACCCGCTCCCTGCCACCCGCCGACGTCCCCTTCGAACCAATCCCGCTCAGGCCCGCCACCGCCCCTTCCAGACCGGCCCACGTGTCCCTGGCCGCCCTTGATGACGAATGCCCTGAGGAGGTCCCTCAGGTTCCTCCTCCGCCCGTCGAGCGTGTTGGGCTGCTCGGACGGCTGGCAGCCCATGCTCGGGCCCTGCGCGACCCCGCCGGCATCGCAGACGGGGATGCCCGAATGGCGGAGCTCCGCGCCCTCGCATCACGCCAGCGTACGCGCCTGAATGCGTGATAGAGGTTGTCTATCGCCAAGCGCGCTGGCAATATGCCGGGAAGCTCTCGCGAGCTGACGATGCACCTCATCGTGGAAGCCCTCCGACCCTTCGGTCGGGGGGCTTTCTTTGTTCTGGTTCCCTCTGACTGGGACCAGCGGGCCAAGCATCTAAGCCTCGCTGTCTACGCAGTCGTCGACTTCGGCGTGAAATCCGGCGTCGGCCGCGCCAACCGCTACCTGCAGCAGGTTCTCAAGGCGCGGAAGCTCTACGCCGGGGACATCGACGGCGTCGTCGGGACCAAGACCCTGGCGGCCATCGCCGGCCTCACCCCGTCCCTGGTGTCCGCCGTCATCCGCGACCTGTGCGCCATGCGCCTCTGCTACCTGCAGACGCTGGACGGCTGGGGCGCGTTCGGACGGGGCTGGAGCCGCCGCGTCTCTGAGGTCCAGGCGGCCGCCCTGGCGCTCGCCGCCGGGGCCTACGCCCACGCTGAGGCCGACCTGCCCGATCCGGCGCCGACAGTTCGCGGCAAGCCGGCGCAGGTCGCGGCCACCCGCATCGCAACCGGCAAGGCCGCCGTCATGACCGCTGTCGGCGTCATCGGAGATCAAGCCTCGTCCTACGCCGGGACGTTCCAGGGCCTGTCCGACATTGCGCCCGTGTTCCGGTACGTGTTCGCGGCCCTGACCGTCATCGGCGTGCTGGCCGCCCTGTACAAGGCGGTGCAGCTCGCCAAGGGCTCCGAGGCTGCCTCGCCCAAGCCGACGGCGCCCGAGGCCGCCAACGACGACGAGCCCGTGTCCGGAAATGCGGCGTTCGTGCCCGGGACCGTCATCGAGCTCCCGCCCGCGACGGTGATCCCGCCCGCCGCCGAGGCCGACCCGAGCGTCGTGGCCATCCACGAAGCGCCGCTGCCCGAGTCCGTGTCCGGAAATCCGGCGGACGTGCCCGCGGCGGCCCCGGTTGCGGAGCAGGCCGCCTGATGTCGACCGCCGCCATCTGCGTCATCGCGGTCTGCGCTCTGCTGGCTTTCGTGACCGCCGCCGGGGTCGTCATGAGCTTCGTAGAGAGCCTGCTCGTCTCCAAAGCGCAGCCGCCCTGCCCGTGCCGGGACATCCATTCCATCACTGTCGGCGCGCCCACCGTGACCGAGTTCTCGGCCGACAGCGGCCCCGAGGTCGCGACCGAACACTGCCGCATCGTCGTCGCAGCTGGGAAGGTGCACTGACATGGACGCCCTCGCCCTCGAAGCGCCCGCCAAGACCAAGGCCGAGCTCGACCGGACGGAGGAGCTCGCGCGGGCCCTCCGCACTACCAGCCTCCACCCGCATGCCTGCGGCCCAGGAAGTGAGGACCTCTTCGCGGTTGCCAAGGAGGTCGAGCTCTTCCTTCGGGTGACCGGCAGCCAGAGCAATGCCGACCGGTTCCAGGGCGAGGTCGCCACGGCGGTCGATACCGCCCCGACCCTCCACTCCTACCGTCTCCGTATCCGCCTCCTCCGCGCCGGGGTGCACGTCTGATGTTCGACCCCTTCCGCATCGCCGCCTTGTGGGTCGGCATGGCCTTGGGCGTTCCCATGCTCGCCGCCGAGCTCGCCGACGAGGTCTGAGGCGCCAAGCCCGCACCTCCTCCCGCGCAGCCGCTCCACCGCGAGGTCGCGGACTTCCGGACCCGCGTCGAGGTCGACGCCATCGAGGAGACCCGCGACGAGATGGTGGCCGCCCAGGGTGCCAGGCTCGCCCGGTCCGAGGGCCCTCTGAGGCGTCTCAAGGGCGAACGGATGGTGGTGAAGGTCGTCGCCAAGCGCGCTCGGAAGTGGAAGGCCTGACATGCTCCCGATCCTCTCCCTCCTCACTTTCGTCCCCGGCGTCGGCGGCCTCGTCGAGCACGCCAAGGCGTGGGTCGTCGAGCTCATCCTCTGGGGGCTCCTGGCGCTCGCCCTCGTGGTCGGCGGCATTGTCGCCTACGACCGCGGCGTCGCCGCCGAGCGCGGGCCCACGACGGCCGCCCAGGCCGAACGGGACGACTGGAAGGTCCGGGCCCTGTCAGCCGAGGCTGCCGCGAAGGACAACGAAAGCGCCGCCATGGCGCTGGGGCAGCAGGTCGTCCACCAGGCCGACGCCTACGACCGTGCCGACGCGCAGGCCCGCGCCGATGCCAACCGCTACACGGCGGCCCTCGACGCCGCCCGGCAGGCCCGATGCCAGGCATAGGCCTCTTCCGTCGCCGACCCGGTGCACCGGGCGCTGACCGGGACGGCGACGCCCGAGGACGCGCCGCTACCGGAACCGTTCAAGGCCGCCGAGCGCGCCCTTCGGAAGGGGAGGCACCGTTGAAGCGCCTCCTGATCCTTGTCGCGGCTCTGCCGCTCGGCGCCTGCCTTGAAACGCCCGAGCTCGCGGTGCCGCCGGAAATCCGGCGCGTGCAGGTCCTCGGCGTCCACGTCCCGCAGCGGCTGCGCCACTGCCGCACCGAGCCCGAGCCGCTGCCCGACGACGCCACCGTCGGTGACATCGCCCGGCACCACGTCGACGTGGCCGCGGCCGGGCAGGACTGCCGCGCCAAGCTCAAGGCGGTCGACGGCCTGCTGATTGCCGCCGAGCGCCGCGCCGGGAGCCACCTATGAGCGTCACCGTCGCCTTCCTCGTCGGCGTCATGCTCGGCCTCTGTCTCGCTGAGCCGCCCCGCCGGCCGCCGTGGAGGTGGTCATGACCTCTGCTGCCCGTGCCGTCATCGAGGCCGCCCGCGAGCTCGTTCGGAACAGCCGCTGGCACCTCGAACTGCCCGAGGACCGGGAGCTCCCCGACACCCTGTAGGCCGCCCTGGACCGGGCGGTGCGCGCCCTTGATGCCGCGGAGGCCGACCGTGGCCGAGGCTGACCCCTGCCGCCGGGCGCTGACGCCGACCGAGGAGGCCAACCTGTTCGCCGGGGACGCGCTCCGGGCCGCCCGCAAGGTCATGTCCGGAAATCCGGCGGGCGCGGAGGGTGAGGCGTACCTGGCGGTCTACGTGGTCCTGGCCGCGGCGGCGCTCGGGCAGGACCGCGCCAAAGGCGAGAAAAGTGTCGGCCTAAGCGACGCCCTCAGCTAGCGCCGGAATTCCGGACACGCCCCTGGTAGTGCAGAGACCGAATCGCTTTAATCGTTGCAGCCCTCGACCCGAGGGTCGGCCCCGGCCGGTGGTGAGACACCGAACCGAGGCCTCACTCCAGACCCGGATGGAAGCCGTGTCCGAAGCTGCGCTGAACCGTACCACGTCCCTGGCCCTCAGTCCCGTCGTCGACGTCATCGACGGCGCCGCGATGGCCGAAACCCGCGATATCGCGGCCTTCTTCAACAAGAACCACAAGTCGGTCCTCGTCGCCGTGCGCACCGCGCTCGCGCGCCGCCCCGACCTGCTCGGGCGCAAAATTGTGCCGATGTTCGACACGGTCGGGATCGGCAACGGGGCCACCCACGAGGCCATGGCCTACCGCCTCGACCGCGACGCCTTCAGCCTCATCGTCATGGGCTTCACCGGCGAGCGGGCCTTCCAGTGGAAGCTCGACTACATCGAGGCCTTCAACCGCATGGAGGCGACGCTCCGCCAGCCCCAGGCGCAGCCCTTCGACCCGAACGACCCGGCCGCCCTCCGGACCCTGCTGATCGGCTACTCGGAGCAACTGCTGCTCGCCCGTGCCGAGACCGCCGAGGTCAAGCAGGAGCTCACCGTCGTCCAGGCCGTCGTCGAGGAGCAGCGCCCCATGGTGGACGCCTACCTCGCCTTCCTCGACGACGACGGCCTCTGCAACCTGCGCACCGCGGCCCGGGCGGTCGACGCGCCCTGCATGCTGTTCCTCAGGTGGATGGAGGAGCGGAAGTACGTCATCCGCGAGAACGGCGGCGAACTCCAGCCGGCGGCCGCCATGCGCCGGGACGGCTACATGAAGCTGCGGGCCAAGCCGGACGCCAACGGAAAGCTCCGGAACCAGGCGGTCGTCACCCGCTCGGGCTTGGTCTGGCGGCGGCACCGGTGGCTCGCCGGCCCCGGCAAGCTGCTCGCCCTCCAGGCCGCCGTCGCCGCTTCCCAGCCCGGGCTCCCTGGTATCTGACCCATCCCAGTAATCGGTAGTGAGGTCTTTACTACAAGATGGCCGGCCGCACCCCCGCGGCCGGCCCGGCGGCTACGCATGAGCAGGAGGCCCCGGTGGACGACCCAGAGCAGATCCACATCGAAGAGTACATCGCCACGTCAGTCGCGCGGGAGCGCCGCGCCGGCGAGAAAGCGGCATCCAAGGAGCGCCAGGTCGCTATCGGCGCCGTGCTCCGTGCGAAGCGGGCCGAGGTCGAGGAGCGGGCCGCCCTGAAGCGGGCGTCCGGAAATCCGGCGCTAGCGAGCGAGGGCGGCAACGGTGGCCCCAGCCTCGAAGCGATGCCGACCTTCGACGCGCTGGAGCGCATCGGGCGCGCGGCGTTCGGCGACCACTGGGAGGGTAAGTTGGGCCTCCAAGCCGGCATTGAGGAGCGGTCCATCAGGCGCTTCCGCGCTGGCGAAATCGCCACGACGCCGGAGGCGATGGCTCGGGCGAGGTTATGGGCCATCGAGACTGCTGCGAGGCTGCTCGCCGCGGCGGGCGAGGAGGACATCGCCGGCGAGGTGCGCGCCCGGGAGCAGGCAATGCAGCTTCGGAATGCCGAGCGGGCCCGGGCCGTCCACGCGGCCAACCTCGCCAAGGCCAGCGCGAAGAAGGCCTAGTCGCCCGACGAGAGCGCCCCCGTCCCGCGCCGGGGGCACTCAGGGGCTGTCATCTCGCCCGGGAGGTCGAGGCGCTCGGGCGTCCGGCGGTATTGCGTGACGACGAACGAACCGCCCCGTCTTCCGTCGGACCAGTCCCACTGCCCACCGAATCCTGGCCACGCTCCCCGGCCGCTCGATCCCGTACCGACTGCCCGGCTGAGCATCTTCCCATCCCGCGCGGACCGAACTCCGCACTCCACCCGAACCCGCCATTCCGCGCGCCCGGTCGGCTCCGCGTCGACGACGCCGTAGCGCTCCCGCCCCGGGCCCGCGGGCTCCGACATGGAGAACTGCCAGCCCGAGGTGTAGTCCGGCCAGAACTCGGCGGCGCCGGCGGCGGAGGGAACGGCGAGCGCCGCGGCGAGGATCAGGGTTCGCATTCTTGGGGCTCCATCAGGTGGGGTCGACGGCCCAGCAGGAGCCGTCGGCGGCGAGGATCACGAGGGCGGCCGCGCTCACCGGCGCGCCGTCCTCCAGGTGGAAAAAGGGCCCGCGGTAGGGGCAGAAGCGAACCCGCAGCGCCTCGCGCGGGACGGCTCCGGATTCGATGGGGACGCCCCGGACGAAGGCGACCACTTCCCGGGCGCGGCGAGCCTGGATGCGGCGGACGCCGGCGACCGAGACACGGAACACGGCGCCCGCCAGGAACAGGGTCTCCACGTGCCCGGCGATGCGGCCGGCGCGCCGTACCGACCAGCAGCGGCGGCTGAGATTGCGGTAGGCGTCTACGGGAGCGGCAGCGGGCGGACGCATAGCGCGACGGCCTCCGCCTCCAGGGCCATCCGGAGGTCGTCCTCGCGTCGGAGCCGGCCGGCGCCGTCCAGGGCGATGAGCCGGTCGACGCGGAGCGCCATCGCGACGGCGACGAGCCCGCAGACCCTCCGGGTCGCCCAAGAGAGCCGCAGACGGTCGCGGACCGCGTGGAGGTCCTCGTCAGGCGGCATCGGAGGCCTCCTCCGGCTCCGGCAGCGCCGCCCGGATCAGCCTGATGGCGTCCGAGACGGCGGCCGCGTCGATTGCGTTGACCTGGCCGGCGCAGGCCAGCTTCAGGACGTGGAGCGTCAGGGAGGCCAAGGCCTCGCGACGGGCGGCGGGGGTCTCGATGTGCTGCATGTCGCTCTCCTGGTTAGTGGCGGGGGGGGCTGCGGCGGGACCCTCGTCCCGGGCCTGCAGCACGACTTCGACGAGGCGGACGAGCCGCCGGATGGAGCCCCCTGGCCACGCCTCGGCCAGTGACGCCATCTCGATGGCATCGAGCGTCCCCCAGCGCTCGTCGAGGCCCTGCCGGCGGCAGACCTCGCGGGCGACCTGCGGTGCCAGGGCGGCGAGGTGATCAGCCGTCGGCTCGTCGACGCGGGCCACTACCATGCGGTCGCGAAGCGGTGTCGGCAGCGAAGAGGCGTCGTTGGCCGTGCAGAGGAAGAGGACACCGGTCAGGTCGACCGGGTGGCAGAGAAAATTGGACGGCCACGCCGCGGCCGTCTCGGTGTCCATCTGACCCAAAAGGACGTCGTGCAGCTTGCCCGAGTTGCTGTCCCTGGACCCGCCGGCCTTCTCGACTTCGTCGAGCATGGCGATGAACGTACGTTGCTTGAGTTCAACGAACGCGGCGGTGATGAAATCTTGCTGTGCGCTAACCCAACGGATGGGGGTTCCACCGTAGGAGTTGTCGGACGCGTTATCGCATTGGTAACGCTCAATCCGCAGCCCGGAGACCTCGGCGACGCTCCGACACATCGCGGACTTTCCGGCGCCCGCGGGGCCGTCGGCGCAGACGACCGCGTGCCCCCAGAACTCCCGCCCGCCCTGGCTGCGGCGGATGACCAGGAAGAACTGGCCGCCGTTCGGATGCCGGGCGAGCAGGGCGTGCTCCCAGGTATCCCAGTCCGCAGGCACACGCACGCCGGGTAGCGGCACGTCGAGGACGCACTTCAGAATGCGCTGGAGCTCCTTGACGTTGTCGGACCTCCCGGCGCCTTCCAGGACGGAGGGCGGGAAGATGACCGCGCTGCCGGCCGGCGGGGTCGGCTCGGCCGCCGCCTTCCGGAAACCCGCGAGCGACGCGTGCTTGGGCGCGGGTTCCTCGGCCTCCCGCTCGCTGGCCCTGGCCTCGACGATTGCGTCCCGGACACGCTCCCGAGTGGCAAGCGCCACTTGAGCGACGTACTCCTCACCGGCTTCGCGCCACTGGCCCACGACGTCGTAGCGCTGCGTCCCGGGGATGCACTGCGGCGTGTAGAAGCCGTCGAGCATCTCGCAGCCGAGAAGCGTGGCGATGAGCGCGGCGCGGCCCTCGACGGCGCCGTCCCTGCGGGCGTGGCGTGCCACGACGCCCCGGAGGCGGTCGGCCGCTAGCCGGTCTCCCAGGGATGCCAGGTGGTACACCAGCCGGTCGTCGAGGTCGTCGAGGGGGGCTGTGGATGCCGTACCCGAGGTCGAGTTCGACGTCCTCGGCCGGGCGGAGCCGCAACAGGCGGTCGAGCTCGGTCGATGCGGTCAGCAGCCTGGTTTGGAAGACGCGGCGCGCCACGCGGTCGATGCCGTGCCGTGCCCCGACGAGCTCGGCGCACGTGTGGTACGTGCTGCTGAGGAGCTCGGCCATCACCTCGAAGCCGCCCACCGCCTCGACCAGGGCAGGCCGGTCTAGGGCCACGACGTCCGGCCACTGGGTGACGAGGTGCTCGTAGAGGTCGCGGTGGGCGCTGCCGCCGACGGGGCTGGCCCCGCACAGGAGGGCGCGCGTCGTCGGGTGCGCGCTGGGGGCGCGTGGGTTCATCATCGGGGGTGTCCTCGTTACCCGCGCCACAGGCGAAAGCCTTGGGCGCGTCAGTCCGGGAACCTACTCGCCGGGTGTTAAGGACAGGTCAACGAATCCTTAACGGTCAGCTTCTCGGTCCTCGACAATTGTAGTGGTCGGCCGCTCCCTGGCGTCCCGGGCGCCGAGGACCAAGGCCAGGGCGGCGTCCATGCCGGCACGGGAGACGACACCGAGGTCGTGACGGTCCGCCGGCGGCGTCCGCATCAGGTTCTCGCCCTGGGTGTAGGGCCCTCGGTCCACGAGCTCGACCGCCGCCAGCAGCAAGTAGCCCATCGCCCTCGGTGTCCCCGCCGCGGCCGCGCTCCCGAGGAGCCTGAGCACCCATAGCGGCAAACCGTTCTTGGCAACGCGGTCGGGCGTAACCGTGCGCCTGTTGAGGGAGGTGACCCTGGCGAGGCTGTTCACGTAGTCGCCGCCCCAGAGAGCGGTGGCGGCTGCGTCGACGGCAGCCGCGAGATCCTCGGCGATCTCCTCGTGCGTCACGGGGCGACCATCCACGTGGGGCGTGCGGCCCTCGTAAGTTAGGGGAGCACCGTCAACGACGCCGACGGCATCGGGGACATCCGGGACGGGTCGGAGCAGGAGAGGCATGCCCCGGCATACCATGAGGACTGAAACGAGAAAGGGCTCGCCGATGGCGAGCCCTGTTTCGGTGCGCCCTCCTGCGAGCGGGAGGTATACGCGTCTGTGGTTCTGGTCCCCGCGGCGACTGGTTTGCCCTCCCGAGGCCGGGAGGAGGTTTCGAAACTCCTCGCTAAAGGAGTTGCCGCAAGGTTCGCCCTCCCACCGTGCGGGGTCTTCACTCACCGCAGCACATGCGGTGAAGGGTGGTCCCCCTCCCCCACCGGGAGGAACCCACTTCGCCAACGTGGCTGTTAGCGAGCCAAGGGTTGCCCTCCCGTCGCCGGGAGGTGGACCGATCTTCGACCTGGCTCTTCTCAAAGTTAGGTCTGCCCCCGCCGAGGCGTGGGATGCGTTCGGACATAAGGAGCACGCGCCTACCGTCAAGCCGACCCGCTCGCTCGCTTGTGGATAGCGTCGCTCCGCGGGAGCCTCCCCCTCGTGCGGGACGGGAGGCGATTCGGATGGACCAGCGCGAGTTCTACTGGGTGCGGGTGAAGTGCGAGCGTGGCACCCAGCTTGCTGAGAAGATCTGCGACGAGCATGGGCTGACCCGCTTCGTCCTGCCGGGCAGGCTGGCGGCGCACCATCCCGGGGCGGTCGACGTCATCGCGCGCGTCCCGGCGCCAGGCGAGCCGCTTTCCTCCGGAGACGAGGCAGCTGCCCTGGAGCGCGCTATCGAGCGAATGGGATGGCCGGAGATCCGGACGTTCGAGGCCGAGCTCGCGCGCGGGCAGGACGTCGCCGAGGACGCGGGCGGCTTCATGCTCCGGGCGGTCCGCAAGCTGTTCGGGCTGCCGGCGCCGAAGGCCTCGGTCATCACCTACCAGCAGGCCGCACGCGCCATGGTCCGGAGGGCGGCATGAGGGAGCGCATGCTGTTCGCCTCGATGGCGCAGCCCCTCAAGCCGGAAAAGGGGCGAAAGGACGGCTCCTGCAACCGAACCGCTTGCCAGGCACCCCTGAAGGGTAAGCGCCAGTGGACGATGGTGGACCACTCCGTCGTGGACGGCAGGCTCTACTACTGCGCCCGCTGCGCCTGGGACTTCAATGCCTGGGACCGCGAGATCGGGGTCACCCTGCGCTGCACGCCCGACCTGCCAGAAGGTGACATGGCATGCTGACCGACGAAGAGCTTCAGGACCTCGCCCGCACCGTAGCCAACCTGCCGCCGGAGCATGAGCGCATCGGCATCGACGCGGTCGCCGCCATCCGTGACGCGCGCGCCCGGCAGGAGCAGGAGCGCATCGCCGACCTGCGGTCGATGACCGACCTCCAGGTGGCGGTGCTCATGGACGTGCAGGGTCTTCGGCGCGAGGCGGCACTGACGCTCCTGCGCGATGCCGGCTTCGTCCGGGGCGCCGTCCTGGAGAAGGCCTACCGCGAGGGATACCACCGCGGCGCCCTCGACGTTCACGCCGGCCCTGGGGCGGTGCCGGCTCTGCCGGACGAGGGCGACCCCGACTACGTGACGATGCGCGGCTACGACCTCGCCGACCTGATGAAGGGGGCCTGAGCATGCCCGCCATCTCCACCGAGGTCAGCCTGACTTTCGAGAGCATGTCGCCCCTCGTTGCTGCGGCGGCCGCCTGGGAGGGCAGCCCGTCCACGTTCGAGGCCTACGCCTCCCACATGGAGCGCTCCATGGGTCTCACCTGGGGTGCGATGCTTGAGGCCGCGCTGGTCCCGCCCGTGAGATCCAGGCCGTCGAACAGGCAACCCGTACCCGGGGTGAACCGGCTCAACCGCCGGGCGGCCGCAGCGCGCGCGGAGGTCCTGACATGGGCAGCACCCGGAGCGCCTGGAGCCCGAGGTCGTCGAGGTCGTGTTGACGGTGGTGGCATGACTGACCCCCGGGACATCGCATCCTGGGCCGACGCCAACGTGATGCTCTGTGCGAAAGGCGAGCCGGACGGCCTGCGCCTCACCGGCTACCAGCGAAGCGTCGTGGAGGCCTTGGCCGAGCCCGGGGTGACAGTCAGGTTCCTGACGCCGGCTGAACTGCAGCGTCGCCGGGGGCTAAGCCCGCTAGATGCCCTCCTCATGCTGGGCGCGGTCGACGCCGGCGAGGAGGTCCTGTTCTACGAGCGCGCCCGGGACGAACTCCGGGATGGCGCCGCCGCGGCGAAGGCCACCTGGGACCGGCGTGGGGGCGTCCCCATCAACCCGCGGTTCGCCGCCCGACGCGACCGTTAAACCGACCTGCCGCTTTCGCCGCGAGCGCCTTACCCGACGGCAACCTTGGCCGCATACGGGCCGCCGCGATTCGGTTTCCGGTAACCCGCCCCGGCGACAGTCGGGACTATGACGAGATCTCGCACTCAGACCATCGACCCCATGAGCCCCCCGGTCGGCCGGGAGGGTCTGACCGTAGGCGTACCCGTGCCTGTCGACGTCCGGGCATTCTCGGACGCAGCGGAGCTTGAGGCCGACCCGATCTGGCAATCAGCACCCATCACCAAGAAGGCTCGCCCGATGCTGTTGGCGCGCCCCTTCCGCGGAACGCGCATCAGCCCGATCCTCACTGAGGGCGGCGACGCGCTGGTTCTGCAGTATACAGAGAACGACCCGAAGTTCGGCAGCGGCACCCTCGTATCGAATACCCCGACACGGGAGATTATGCGGTGGCAGGACCGCATCCTCATCGTCTGGGCGAACCGCGTCGAGGTCATTCATCGCGGCCGGACCGTCGGCTTCGCCAAGCGGCGTGCGGTGGACGAGCCGGCCAAGGACCTGCTGGCACAGATCTACGCTGACAACGACAGGGCCCGCGAGGTGCGGAACCTCGTCGCGGTCGAGCGCGTCAGAGAGGCCCAGAACCGCCTGACCGTATCGGAAAGCTACCTTCGGACGGCCGTCGGGACGGTCAACAAAATGGCGCCGACCGACCCGGACTTCGACGTCGTTGCCGACCAGGTGATGGCGTATATCCGCCACATGGAGGTCGACCGCGAGATGCTCGGGGAGATCTGCGACCGCATCTTGGTTGAGCCCGGAATGCCGGACGATGTCGCGGTTGAGATCCTGCGGCGGCGTCTCGAAGCAATGTCGCCGGAGGTCTGGTGCGCTCTGGCTGGGGCGGCCGGCGCCGGTGCGTTCCAGCCGGCGTGGGTCGAGGCGCACGTGAACACGCTCTTGGAAGCGCCGGACGAGCCCCGCCTGGATGAGAGGGTCCGCCGAGCGGTCGAGATGGTCGATGCGCATCGGGGCCACGTGAGCGCCGGAAATCCGGCGGAAGCGGATTGATACT